>DVMK01000207.1 GCA_018715025.1 Candidatus Caccousia avistercoris | reverse complement strand
TCCTTGGTGATCACAGGCTGGGGCGGAAAGTCGATGACCTGCTCTTTCAGGGAAACCTTTTTGGAAATCCGCTCAATAAAGGGAATCTTCACATGAAGGCCGGTTCCCCAGGTGGTGCTGTAGGCGCCCAGGCGTTCCATGACAAAGGCGTACGCCTGCGGAACCACCTTCACGTTGGAAACCACAACAAGCAGAACGATGATGAGAAGCGCGATCAGTACATACAAGGGCCACATAGTCTTCTTCCTCCTGTTTTGTTTTATGACGCGGCGGGCGGCTGGATCTCTTCCACAATCAGCTTTACCCCTTCAATCGCCCGCACCACTACCTTACTTCCGGCGGGAAGCACCGTTCCCCGGGCAGAACGCGCCGTCCACACGCTGCCCAGCACCTTGGCCTGCCCCTGCGAGGCAATATTGTCCACCGTTTCTGTCACCACGGCAATCTGGCCAATGCAGCGCCCCGCGTTTGTGTCCTGCTTGCGGAACGTGGTCAGCCGCTTCACCAGGGGGCGCGTGCACAGCAGCGCCAGCGCGGAAACCACCACAAACAGAACCCACTGCAGCCACAGCTGCGCCCCGCACAGGTTAGCAATGAGCGCCGCAATGCCGCCCACCACAAACCAAATTGAAACCAGCTGGTTGGTGGAAGCCTCCACCACAACGGCCGCCACAATAATGGCCAGCCAAAACAATGCCCATCCTATTTCCATAAATAATCACCTCCGGTGAGGACTCCGCGCGCCTCCGGCGGGGACTTCGCGCACTGGCCGCACACCTCCGGTGGGGACTTCGCGCACTGGCCGCGCACCTCCGGTGGGGACTTCGCGCACTGGCCGCGTCCCGCGGCCCTGGGATGTGTGCGGCACGCTGGCGCAGCGCCCGCGGTTTTGCCACGATTCTGTTAAGTTTCTTAAGCTGCTCCGCGAGGCCTGCGCGCTGTATGTTTCACACCGGGAAAAGCAGTGCTGCGCGAAGCATTCTTTTGCGGGGACGCTGCCCCGCAAAAGAATGCTTCGACGCGTGGCACGGCAAAGCCGCGCCACACTGCCCGCGCTGCAGCCTTTCTGCGGCTATTATATCATAAAGCAAGGGGAGATACAAACAGGATTTTGCGGAAAAAGAAGGAATGTGAGAGAAATTTCGGAAAAAGGGCCTGCTCTTTCACCGCCGGAAGCGGCGCCGCTCTTCCGCTCCTTTGCTGTCATTCTCTTTTTCTCATTTCCTCACAGTTCCTGCTTACAGTAAATGCGCAGAGAGAGGAAAAAAGAACCCGCCAGGCACAAAACCACCAGAAGCGCCGCCAGGGCCGCCAGAACGGGCGAACCCGGCAGGGCGGCGAGGGGCAGACCCGCCTCCCCCTGCAGGGAAACCAGCGCCCCGCCCAGCGCGGCGGCCAGCGCCACCACCAGAAAAATCAGGATTCTGGCCTTTTCCGGCCCGAACCGGTAGTACAGGGGCATCTCCAGGGCCAGCAGAAGCAGGCAGCCCGCCGCCATGCAGAGGGAGACGGCCGCCGCCTGGGGCAGCAGCCAGGGCAGCCCCAGCGCGCCGGAAAGGATCAGGGCCGCCGCAAACTCCACGGCCAGGCCCGCCCCTATGAAGGCCACCGCCAGCACGTACTTGGAAAGGACGATCTGCCGTTTCCCCACCGGCAGCGCCCGGGCGAACAGGTCCCACCTGGCCTGGCTGTCGTAGGCCAGGCTGTAAAGGGGCAGCATCACCCCCAGCAGGGAAAAGACGATGGACATGGTAGACATGGCGGTTTCTGCCCCCTGCGCGCCAAACACCACAGCATACACCAGCACCAGAACCACAACCGTTTTCATGTTTTTCCAGAGAAGCAGCAAATCCTTCTTCAGCAAGCCCTTCATGCTCTGTCGCCCCTTCCGTACAGCACCATAATTTCCTCCAGCGAAGCCCGGTCCACCAGCATCCCCCGGTATTTCCGGGCGGCGGCCTCCCGATCCTTCACCAGAACCCTGGTTTCAAAATCGCCGCTGCGCACCGCCGCCGCGTCAGCCGGGTCAATGCCCGCCAGCTGCTCCCGCCCGCAGCGGATGACGCCCCAGCCGTACAGCAGCGTGTCCTTCGGCTCTGAAAACACCACGCGGCCCCGGTGCAGGAAGGTGACATAATCCGCCACCTTCTCCAAGTCCTCTGTGATATGGCTGGAAAACAGGACGGCGTGCTCTTCGTCGCCGATAAATTCCTGGAACAGCTCCAGCACCTCGTCGCGCACAATGGGGTCAAGCCCGCTGGTGGGCTCATCCAGAAGCAGAAGCCTGGGCCGGTGGGCCATAGCCGCCGCAATGGAAAGCTTCATCCGCATTCCCCGGGAAAACTCCTTGATCCTCTTTTTCGCCGGCAGCTCCAGCCGTTTCAGCAGCGCATCGTAACAGGCCGCGTCCCACTTCCGGTAGCAGTCCTTCAAAAAGGCCCCTACCTCCTGTGCGGTGAATATTTCGTGAAAATGGGCGTCGTCGAACACCACGCCTATGTCCTCCCGAATTTCCCGCCCGGCTTCCCGGTTGTCCCGGCCAAACACGGTGACAGAGCCGCCGTCCCGGGGGAATTCGTCTAAAATCAGCTTAATGGTGGTGGTTTTTCCCGCGCCGTTCTCCCCCACAAAGCCCATAATACTTCCTCCTGGGACAGAAAAACTCACATCCTGCAGGGAAAATTCCGGATAATGCTTCGTCAAGCCCTCAATTTTTAACAAATGCTCCATACTTGCCTTCTTCCTTTCAGCCTTCCGGCTCCTGATACAGCAGCGCCAGCATCTCCGTCAGCTCCGCCAGGGAAATTCCCCCGGTGCGGGCCGCCTCCACGGCGCTTTCCAAATACTGCTCGGCCTGGCGCAGATGCGCCTCCCGCAGCAGGCCGGGGTCCTGCTGGGCCACAAAGCTGCCCTTCCCCGGCACGGTTTCCAAAAATCCCTCCCGCTCCAGATCCTCGTACGCCCGCTTGGTGGTGATGACGCTGATCCGCAGTTCCTTCGCCAGCAGCCGCATGGAGGGCAGCGGATCCCCCGGGAGGAGCTCCCCCTTCATGATCATGCTCTTCAGCTGCTGGGTAATCTGCTCGTAAATCGGTTTTCCGCTGTTATTGCTGATGATAATGTTCAAAACGTCCCGCCTTTCCGCCCCCTGCCTTCCAGCCTGCGGCCCGGGCCGGGGTACCGTTCCTCCCCGCCCGCGCCCCGCAGGTTCCGGGGCTAACGGTATATACTGTGTATATAGTATATATACAATATTAATGATTGTCAAGAGGAATTTCCTTCCTCCCCTCAAGGAATTTTCCTGAGAGGGGTGCGGAAAATTCCAGCGCCGCCGCCATTTTCGGCCTTGAAAAATGGAGAAAGGGGTGATATAATACAGACTTAAAGAAGAAAAACGTGATGAACAAGGAAGTAGCCTTTGTCTTGCCGGCCAGAGAAGCGCGCCTTGGCTGGAAGCGCGCCGCGGCATAATAAGGTGAAGTTCCCTTGGGAGCGGCGCAGGTGAAGGAGGGCTTCCCTTTGGGTAGGCTGCGACGGGGCTGCCACGTTACCGGCAGAAAAAGGCGCTTCCCGGCTTTGCCGGGCGGCGTAAATCAGGGTGGTACCGCGAAGCGTCGTCTTCGCCCCTTTGGGGCGAGGGCTTTTTTTATTTTTGGCGCAGCCGTTCCCTGGCGGAGGGCGCCGCAGAACATTTGAAAGGATGGATTCCATGAAGCAGGAGCTGGAAGCAATCCGCCAGCGGGCAGAGCAGGAGCTGGAGGAAGCGAAAGGGCAGCAGGAGCTGGAAAGCCTGCGGGTAAAGTATTTGGGCAAAAAGGGCGAGCTCACCGCCATTTTGAAGAAGATGGGCGGCCTTTCCCCCGAGGAAAGGCCCGTGATTGGCCAGCTGGCCAACCAGGTGCGGGCCTTTATTGAGGAGGATCTGGCCAAGCGCGCCGCCGAGCTGAAAGAGGCCGCCCTGGCCCGCCGCCTGAAGGAGGAGGCGCTGGACGTGACCATGCCGGGCGTCCGCCGTCCCCTGGGGGCCAAGCATCCCCTCAGCATTGTGCTGGACGAAATCAAAGAAATCTTCATCGGCATGGGCTTCGACATTGTGGACGGCCCCGAGGTGGAAACGGACTACTACAATTTCGAGGCGCTGAACATTCCGAAGAACCACCCCGCCCGCGACACCCAGGACACCTTCTACATCAACGACAACATTCTGCTGCGCACCCAAACCTCCCCGGTGCAGATTCGCGTTATGGAAAAGCAGAAGCCGCCGATCCGCGTCATCTCTCCCGGGCGGGTGTACCGCTCTGACGCGGTGGACGCCACCCACTCCCCGCTGTTCCACCAGATTGAAGGCCTTGTGGTAGACAAAGGCATCACCTTCGCCGACCTGAAGGGCACGCTGGAAACCTTTGTGAAGCGCCTGTACGGCGAAGACAGCGTGGTTCGCTTCCGGCCCCACCACTTCCCCTTCACCGAGCCCAGCGCCGAGGTGGACGTGCAGTGCTTCCACTGCCACGGCGAGGGCTGCCGCCTGTGCAAGGGCGAGGGCTGGATTGAGATTCTGGGCTGCGGCATGGTGCACCCCAAGGTGCTGCAGAACTGCGGCATTGACCCGGAGGAGTACAGCGGCTTCGCCCTGGGCATGGGCCTGGAGCGCGTGGTGATGCGCCGGTACAGCATCGACGACCTGCGCCTGTTCTACGAGAACGACGTGCGCTTCTTAAAGCAGTTCTAACCGCAGGCGCAGATATGATTTAAAGTATGGTATGAAAGCGTGGTATTGAGAATATGAACCTTTCCATGAGATGGTTAAAAGAATTCACCGACCCGGGCGAAATGTCCATGCGCGCCTTCTCTGAGGCCATGACCATGAGCGGCTCCAAGGTGGAGGGCTGGGAAACCGAGGGCAGCGAAATTGAAAACGTAGTGGTGGGCAGGGTGCTCTCTCTGGAGCGTCACCCGGACTCTGACCACCTGTGGATCTGCCAGGTGGACGTGGGCCGGGGCGAGCCCGTGCAGATCGTCACCGGGGCCCAGAACCTGAAGGCGGGCGACGTGGTGCCCGCCGCCCTGCACAACTCTCTGCTGCCCGGGGGCAAGAAAATCAAGAAGGGCAAGCTGCGCGGGGTAGAAAGCAACGGCATGCTGTGCTCGCTGGGCGAGTTGGGCCTTACCGCCCACGACTTCCCCAGCGCCGTGGAGGACGGCATCTTCGTCCTCACCGAGGAGGACGGCTGCGACCTGACCCTGGGCCAGCCCATTCAAAAGGCCATTGGCCTGGACGACACGGTGGTGGAGTTTGAAATTACCTCCAACCGGCCGGACTGCTTCTCGGTCATCGGCCTGGCGCGGGAGGCGGCCGCCACCTTCCAGAAGCCCCTGTCTCTGCACACCCCGGCGGTAAAGGGCGGCCACGGCTCCTGCGAAGGGATGCTGGACGTAAAGATCGAAGCCAAGGACACCTGCTTCATCTACTCTGCCCGCGTGGTAAAGAACGTGCGGGTGAAGCCCTCTCCCCGGTGGCTGCGGGAGCGGCTGCGGGCCATGGGCGTGCGCCCCATCAACAACATTGTGGACATTACCAACTATGTGATGCTGGAATACGGCCAGCCCATGCACGCCTTCGACCTGCGCTTTGTGGCCCAGAACAAGATCCGCGTGCGCATGGCCCGGGAAGGGGAAACCATCACCACTCTCGACGGCGTGGAGCGCACCCTCACCAGCAGCCAGATGGTCATTGCCGACGGGGAAAAGCCCATTGCCATTGCGGGCGTTATGGGCGGCGAATACAGCGGCATTATGGACGACACCAACACCATTCTGTTCGAGTCCGCCTGCTTCGACGGCGCTTCTGTGCGGGTAACCGCCAGGGATCAGGGCATGCGCACCGAGGCTTCCTCCCGCTATGAAAAAGGGCTGGACCCCAACAACTGCCTGCCCGCCCTGGACCGCGCCTGCGAGCTGGTGGAGCTTCTGGACGCCGGCGACGTGATGGACGGCGTGCTGAAGGACGACCTTTCTTCCCCGGAGCGCCGCCGCATCCCGCTGGAGCACGACTGGATCAACCGTTTCCTCGACCTGAACCTGTCTGAGGAGGAGATGAAGCGGATTCTGGAAAAGCTGGACTGCCGGTTCGACGGCAGCGACGTGCTGGCCCCCACCTTCCGCCCCGACCTGCAGCACAAGGCGGACATTGCGGAGGAGATTGCCCGCTTCTACGGCTACAACCGCATCGGCACCACCGCCCTGGACGGCGGCTCTGAGGGCAAGTACACCCCCCGCCAGAAGTTTGAGCGCACCCTGAACCAGACCATGCTCGCCCTGGGCGCCAGCGAGATCATGACGTACTCCTTCATCAGCCCCAAATATTACGACAAAATCCTTATGCCGGCAGACAGTCCCCTGCGGAATTCCATCGTCATCTCCAACCCGCTGGGGGAGGACACCAGCATCATGCGCACCACCATTCTGCCCTCTATGCTGGAGGTGCTGGCCCGCAACTACAACAACCGCAACCCGGAGGCCTGCCTGTACGAGCTGGGCCGGGAGTACATTCCCACCACGGAAAACGAGCTTCCCATAGAAAAGAACACCCTGGTGCTGGGCATGTACGGCGGCGAGACCGGTTTCTTCCTGGCCAAGGGTATGGTAGAGCAGCTTTTGGAAAAACTGAATGTACCCCAGGTTGAAGCCCAGGCCTCGGCGGAGGAGTTCAGCTACCACCCGGGCCGCTGCGCCGTGCTCACCGCCTGCGGCCAGAGAATCGGCGTAGTGGGCGAGCTGCACCCCAAGGCGGCGGAAAACTACGGCATTGGCGAGCGCGTCTGCTGCGCCACCCTGGACGTAGACCTGCTGTTCCAGCTGGCCGTGCCGGAGAAAACCTACACCCCCCTGCCCAAGTTCCCCGCCGTCACCCGCGACCTGGCCCTTCTCTGCCAGGACGCCGTTCCTGTGCGCGTGCTGGAGAAGGCCATTATTGCCGGGGCCGGCAGCCTGCTGGAGAGCATCAAGCTGTTCGACGTGTACAAGGGCGAGCAGATTGACGCGGACAAAAAGAGCGTGGCCTTCAGCATTGTGCTTCGCTCTAAGGACAGCACCCTCACCGAAGAGCAGACAGGCGCCGTGATGAAGAAGATTATGCAGGAGCTGGAAAAGGCCGGCGCTTCCCTGCGCGTCTGACCGCTATTTTTCCCAC
>DVMK01000206.1 GCA_018715025.1 Candidatus Caccousia avistercoris | reverse complement strand
ATGTTTTTTCACGGAGGGAATTTTATGGCGGAAGCATATAAAACAATCCTCACCGCCGCAGAGGCGGAGTTTACGGAAAAGCGTTCCCGGTTTATCGGGCAGATCCGTCCGGTAAAAACGGAGGAGGAGGCCGCGGCCTTTCTGGCAGAGCTGCGTTCCCGCCACTGGAACGCAACCCACAACGTGTTTGCGTACCGCCTGCGGGAGGGCGGCCTGCAAAGGTATTCTGACGACGGCGAACCCCAGGGGACGGCAGGCGTCCCCTCCCTTGACGTGCTGCAGAAGGCCGGTGTGGTGGACGCGGCGGTGGTGGTAACCCGGTACTTCGGCGGCGTGCTGCTGGGGGCCGGGGGGCTGGTGCGCGCTTACTCCCACGCCGTCTCGCTGGCGCTGGAGGCGGCCGGCGTGGTCACCATGCGCCTTTGCCTGCTGCAGCAGCTTTCCTGCACCTACAGCCAGTACGGCCGTGTGGCGGCCCTGGTGCCGGAGCACGGCGGCGTGATCGACGCCTCCGACTTCGGCGAATCGGTGTCGCTGCGGTTCCACATTGCGCCGGAGCGCCTGCCCGCCCTGTGCGCCGCCCTGGCGGACGCCACCTGCGGCTCCTGCGCCCCGCAGCCTGCCGGGGAACAGTTTTTCCCGGAATAGCGCCAGGCGGGGCGTACATCCCCCTTTTTCCTCCTCTGCCGCCGGGCGGCAGGCAAAGCGAAATTCTTTTTTTGGAAAAGAAAAAGGAAAATGTCAAAAATCTGCGTATATATGTATTAAGAAGATTTTGATCGCTTTTGGGGAAAGGGGGCTTGCTCCATGACCGTAATGGAACGGATCCAGCAGACAGAAAAGGCGTATCTGTCGCCCTGCGCGGCTTTGTCCTCCCAAACAAGGGGAAGGGACCGGCCGGAGGAGGAAAGCGAACTGCGCACGCCCTACCAGCGGGATCGGGACAGGATTATCCACTGCAAATCCTTCCGCCGCCTGAAGCATAAAACGCAGGTGTTCCTTTCTCCGGAGGGGGACCATTACCGCACGCGCCTGACCCATACCCTTGAGGTGGCCCAGATCGCCCGCACCATCGCCCGGGCCCTGCGCCTGAACGAGGATTTGACAGAGGCTGTGGCTTTGGGGCACGACCTGGGGCATACGCCCTTCGGCCATGCGGGCGAGCGTTCGCTGAACCAGCTGGTTCCCGGCGGCTTCCGCCATTACGAGCAGAGCGTGCGTGTGGTGGAAAAGCTGGAAAAGGACGGGCAGGGCCTGAACCTTACCTGGGAGGTGCGCAACGGCATTCTGTGCCACACCCGGGGGACGGAGGCCTCTACGCTGGAGGGCCGCGTGGTGCGCCTGGCCGACCGCATCGCCTACATCAACCACGACATCGACGACGCCGTGCGGGCGGGCGTCCTGGCGGAAGAGAGCATTCCCGGCGAGATTACCGCCGTGCTGGGGCACAGCAAATCCAAGCGGATCGACACCCTGGTTCTGTCCGCGGTGCGGAACAGCACAGGGGAGGGAATTGCCCTGGCGGAGGACGTGCAGCGGGCCTTCGATCTGCTCCATGAATTTATGTATCAATCAGTATATCTGAATCCGAACGCGAAAAGGGAAGAAAAAAAGGTGCCTGCGCTGATGGAAACGCTGTACAACTATCTGCGCCGCCCAGAGCATCTGCCCGCCCACCTGCAGACCGTCGCCGAAGAGGAGGGCTGCGAGCGGGCGGCCTGCGACTACATTGCCGGCATGACGGATCACTACGCCGTCCAGCTGTTCCAGCATCTTTTCATCCCGAAATCATGGAATTTGAATTCCATGCTGTAAGCCGCCGGCGGCCTGCAGCATAGGGGAAAGGAGGGCCTGGCCATGCCGCTGCCGGATCAATTTCTGCAGGAACTGAAGCTGCGGAGCGATATTGTGGACATTGTTTCCCCTTATGTGACGCTGCGGCGCAGCGGCCGCAGCCTTTCCGGGCTCTGCCCCTTTCACGGGGAGCGCACCCCTTCCTTCCACGTGTACCCGGACAACGGCTCCTTCTACTGCTTCGGGTGCCACGCGGGCGGGGACGTGATCACCTTTGTGAGGAAAATCGAAAACCTGGACTACATGGAGGCCGTCCGCTATCTGGCAGACCGGGCCGGCATGCAGGTGCCGGAATCCCGGGCTGACGACGGCATGGCAAAGCTGCGCATGCGGATTCTGGAAATCAACCGGGAGACGGCCCGCTTCTATTTTTCTGTGCTGGAGGGGCCGGAGGGCAGGCCGGGGCTGGAGTACCTGCGGCGGCGGGCGCTGTCGCAAAAGACCATCCGCCATTTTGGCCTTGGCTTTTCCCCGCCGGGGCGGTTCGCCCTGGTGAACCACCTGAAGAAAAAAGGGTACACAGAGGAGGAAGCCATCCGGGCCAACGTGGCCTTTCGGGGCAGAAGCGGCGGCGCGGTGGACCGGTTTGCCGGGCGGGTCATGTTCCCCATCATCGACCTGAGGGGGAACGTGGTGGCCTTCGGCGGCCGCGTGCTGACAGACGAAAAGCCCAAGTACCTGAACACCTCGGACACGCTGGCCTTTCACAAAAGCAGCACCCTGTTCGCCTTGAATTTTGCAAAGGACAGCGGGGAACGGCTCATCCTGGCAGAGGGTTATATGGATGTGATTTCCCTGCATCAGGCAGGGTTCCCCAGCGCGGTGGCCACCCTGGGCACCGCCCTCACCGGCGAACAGGCCCACCTTATGGCCCGGTACGCCAAAGAGGTGGTGCTGTGCTACGATGCAGACGAGGCCGGGCAGCGTGCCACCTCCCGCGCCATTCCCATGCTGCGGGAGGCGGGCCTTCTGGTGAAGGTGCTGAACATTCCCAACGGGAAAGACCCGGACGAATACATCCGTTCCTACGGCGAGCAGGGGGCGGCCCGCTTCAAGAACCTGCTGGACTCCACCGGGAACGACGTGGAGTACCGGCTGGCAAAGCTGAAGGCGGCCAACCCGCCGGATCAGCCCGCCGGCCGTGTGGCGTACCTGACCGGGGCGGCCGAGCTTCTGGCCACCCTTCACAACCGGATTGAGCAGGAGGTTTACGCCGGAAAGCTGGCGGAGGAGATGGGGATCGACCGCACCGCCATTCTGCGGCAGGTGGACAAGCTTGCCCAGAAGCGGCGGAAGGAAGAGCGGAAGAAGGAGTTCCGCACGTTCCAGCAGGAAACCGTTGGCCTGCGGGACCGGGTCAACCCAGAGAAGGCGGCCAACCTGAGGGCCGCTTCGGCGGAGGAGGCGCTGCTGGCCGCCCTGCTCCGTTACCCGGAGTTCGGCCCCCTGGCGGCGGAACAGCTGCCGCCGGGGCAGTTTGCCACCTCGTTCAACAGAAGAGTGTACGCCGCTCTTTTGGAAATGATAAAAAACGGCGCGGAGCCTTCCCTTTCCGGCCTTTCCGGCCAGCTTTCTGAGGAAGAGATGTCCGCTGTGGCCAGAATAACGGCCCGTTACCACGACGTTCCTGTGACAAGGGAGGACGTGAAGGAATATATCAACGTGCTGCAGTCAGAGCATGCGGCCCGACAGGCAGAAAAGGCAGTGAACGCGGCGGAGCCGCAGGAGCTGATGAGGTACCTGGAGTCGCTGCGGGACCAGAAAAAATAAAGGCAGGGGGAATTATTTCATTATGGGAGCACCAGATAAAAAGACGGTAATCCGGGAACTGATTGAGCAGGGCAAGGCGAAGGGGCAGCTTTCCACCACAGAAATCCTGGATGCCATAGGCGAGCTGGACTTCGAGCCGGAGCAGCTGGAAAAATTTTACGACACCCTGGAGGCCCAGGGCGTGGAGATTGTGGAGAACAGCATTGACGACACGCCTCTGGATGACATTGAATTCCTCACCCAGGACGAGGACGGCGGTGACCTGGAAAACGCCCTGAACACCGACGGCATCGCCATCGACGACCCGGTGAAGGTGTACCTGAAGGAGATTGGGCGGGTGCCGCTTCTCACTCCCGAAGAGGAGATTGATCTGGCCATCCGCATTAAGGATGGGGACGAGGCGGCGAAGCGGCGGCTGTCAGAGGCCAACCTGCGCCTGGTGGTCAGCATTGCCAAGCGCTACCTGGGCCGCGGAATGCAGTTC
The DNA here is from genome assembly GCA_018715025.1 of Candidatus Caccousia avistercoris. Taxonomy (GTDB): domain Bacteria; phylum Bacillota; class Clostridia; order Oscillospirales; family Acutalibacteraceae; genus Caccousia; species Caccousia avistercoris. The sequence goes on along the minus strand of DVMK01000206.1, from coordinate 14,497 downwards.
CTGGACCTGATTCAGGAGGGGAACCTGGGCCTGATTAAGGCGGTGGAAAAGTTTGACTACACCAAGGGCTTCAAATTTTCCACCTACGCCACCTGGTGGATCCGCCAGGCCATTACCCGCGCCATTGCCGACCAGGCCAGAACCATCCGCATCCCGGTGCACATGGTGGAAACCATCAACAAGGTGAAGAAGGTTTCCAGCCAGCTGCTGCACACCAACGGCCACGAGCCCACCGCAGATGAAATTTCAGAAGAGCTTGACATGCCGGTGGACAAGGTGAGAGAGATTATGCGCGTGGCCCAGGAGCCTGTCTCCCTGGAAACGCCCATCGGCGAGGAGGAGGACAGTCATCTGGGCGACTTCATCCCCGACGACGACGCCCCCGCGCCTCAGGACGCCGCCTCGCACACCCTGCTGAAGGAGCAGCTCTCTGACGTGCTGGACACCCTCACCCCAAGGGAGGAAAAGGTGCTGCGCCTGCGCTTCGGCCTGGAGGACGGCCGCTCCCGCACCCTGGAAGAGGTTGGCAAAGAGTTCAACGTCACCCGCGAGCGCATCCGGCAGATTGAGGCCAAGGCGCTGCGCAAGCTGCGCCACCCCAGCAGAAGCAAGAAACTGAAGGACTTTTTGGATTGATTCCATCCATGGGAAAGGATGAGTTGCCGTGCGAATGACCTTGGAAGCGGACTACGCCGTCAGAATCGTGGAGCATTTGGTGCTGGCGGGAAGAAAGTGCGACGCCGCTTCCATTGCGGAAGCCACCCAGGTGCCGCTGCGCTTTGCTCTGAAAATTCTGCGCAAGCTGGTGCAGAGCGGGCTGGTAACCTCTTACAAGGGGGCGCGCGGCGGCTACCAGCTGGCCCGGCCCGCTTCTGAAATTACCCTGCGCCAGGTGCTTGAGGCGGTGGAGGGGCCTTACATCATCAGCCGCTGCCAGCGGGACGACGTCTGCTGCTCCCACACGGCCGCCTGCCGGTTTTCATCCATTTACGCCGAGGTTTCCGCCCTGGTGCGCAGCAAGCTGGACAGCTATAATTTTGCAGACATCTGCTTCCCCGCGGGGGAAGAAAAAGAGAAGTGACGGCCTGTTTTCACAGCAGGCCAAAAGAGACGGAAGCGGCCTGGCCTGGGCTGCTTCCGTCCGCTTTTTTCAACGGCCGGCCGCCGGCTGCGCAGCGCCTCATGGGCGGTGTAAGGCTGGCCCCGCGGCTTTTTCAGGAAAGGGACGGTGATTCACATGTACAATCCGCAGCTGGAAACCTTTTTGTGCGTGGCGGAGGAAGGCAGCTTCAACAAGGCGGCAGAAAAGCTTTTCATTTCCCCGCCCGCTGTGATCAAACAGATCAACCTGCTGGAGGAAAGCCTGGGCCTGCAGCTTTTTGTGCGCACCCACCGGGGCCTGCAGCTGACAAAGGCCGGGCAGTCCCTCTGCCAGGACACCAGGTATATCATCCAATACTGCAAGGATTCTGTAACCAGGGCCAGGAACGCCATGCAGGAGTCCGACCGGGTTATCCGCATCGGCACTTCCCCCATGACGCCCGCCCAGGTTTTGGTGGATTTGAGGCCCAAGGTGCAGGAGCATTGCCCGCTTGTGAAATTCCAGCTGATCCCTTTTGAAAACACGCCGGAAAACGCCCGTGAAATCCTGGGGAACCTGGGACAGAACATCGACGTGGTGGCGGGCATCTTCGATGAAACCATGCTGGAGCTGCGGCGGTGCGCGGGGCTGGAGCTTTCCCGCGAGCCCATCTGCTGCGCGGTGTCTATCCATCACAGGCTGGCGCAGAAGGAAATGCTGACCCTGCAGGATTTGTACGGGGAAACCCTGATGCTCATGCGGCGGGACTGGAGCCATTACGTGGATTTGCTGCGGGACGATTTGTGGAAAAACCATCCTCAGATCCATATTGTGGATTTCGATTTCTACGACGTGTCGGTGTTCAACCAGTGCGAAAACAACAACTGTGTGCTGATGGCCATTGAGAATTGGCGCTATGTGCACCCGCTTCTCAAAATTATGCCGGTGGAATGGAACTATACCATCCCCTTCGGGCTTCTTCACTCTCCCACGCCCTCGCCCGTTGTCCAGCAGTTTTTGAAGGCGGTAAAAGCTCTGTCCTCCCGGTGAGGGGAAGGGCGTTCCCGCCCTGTCATTTGAAACGAGGGGAAGTGTTTGTCTATGGCAGATCCTTTTTTTGCATTGGCCGCTGTGCTGGCGGAACAAATGGGGCGGGGAGAGCTGCGCACTGTGCAGCCCCTTCCCATGGAACCGGGGGAGGAGGGGTACTCCGGGGCAAAGCTGGTTCGCCTGCGCTGTGTGTACGCCGGCGGGGAAACAGGCAGCTTTGTGTGCAAGTACACCAGCCCGGCGGAAAGGGCGGCCCTGCAGGCCCTGACAGAGCAGGGAAGAGGGTACACCCCCACGCTTATTCCGAGGCGGCGGGCCGGCAGGAGGACGGCTGGTGCGTGATGGAGGATGTGAGGCCCTGCGAGCCGGTCCCCCGCAGCCTTTCCTGGAAAAAGCAGGTGGCTGCGGCGCTGGCGGGCATCCACACAGACAATCTGGCAGGCGGCGGGGGGCGGGCGCTTCCCATTCCCCATGCGGAGGAGGCCTATTGGGTCAGGGTTACCACGGCGCTTTCTGTGGATCATTTTGAAAGGCAGTGCGCGGAGGACGGCCGTTTTGCGGCAGAATACGGCTCCCTTCTTCCCAGGCTCCGCCGCAGGGGAGAACGCTTCGTCCAGGATATGACGGCCCTGTGCCGGGAGGGGACGAGCCTCACGCTCACCCACGGGGATTTGCAGGACAGGGAGGGGGACCACGTGCGCTGCCGCCGCGGCAGGCCCATGATTCTGGATTGGGGCTTTACCCGGTACGCTCCTTTTTATATTGATCTGGTGGATTATTTTACCCAGGAGGAGGCGTTCCTGTATTGGGAGGAGATGCGCTGCCTGGGCCTCCCCCTCAGCCGGAGCGATTTTGCCGAGCGCTTCCGCCTGGCCTCCGCCTACCCCGGGTTTATTTATCTCTATCCCGCGCTGGCCAGCTTCCGCCGCGGTTCTGCAGAAAAGCTGAACCGCCTGCTTTCCCTGCTCTGCGGGGATTGACGAAGGGGCGCACAGCAAAACAGGCAGGCCCTGCTTTTCGCAGGCCTGCCTGTTTTTTGGCTGTTGGTTTATTGCCCGGTTCCGCTTTGCGCCAGCTCGGCGGGGGGAGCGGTGCGCAGCGTCAGCTCGCCGTTTTCCGCATCCACAATGATGCGGGTGCGGGGCCGGGGATCGTCCCGGATAATCAGCTTGGCGATCAGGGTCTCCACATGGCTCTGCAGGTAACGCTTGAGGGGCCGCGCGCCATACACCGGGTCAAAGCCCTGGTCCACAATCAGATCTCTGGCGTCGTCGGTAAGCTCCACAAACAGCTGCTTTTCTTCCAGACGGCGCTGCAGATCCTTCACCATCAAATCCACAATGGAGAAAATTTCCTGGCGGGCCAGAGGCTTGTAGAACACAATCTCGTCCAGGCGGTTCAGGAATTCCGGGCGGAACTGCTGCTTCAGCAGGGCGTCCACCTGGCTGCGGGCCTCCGCGCTGATGGCGCCGTCCTCAATCCCCTCCAGAATGAACTGGGAACCCAGGTTGGAGGTGAGGATGATGATGGTGTTCTTGAAGTCCACCGTGCGGCCCTGGCTGTCGGTGATGCGGCCGTCGTCCAGCACCTGCAGCAGCACGTTGAACACGTCCGGGTGGGCCTTTTCCACCTCGTCGAACAGCACCACGCAGTAGGGGTGGCGGCGCACCGCTTCGGTCAGCTGGCCGCCCTCCTCATAGCCCACATATCCGGGAGGAGCCCCAATCAGGCGGGAGACGGAGTATTTCTCCATGTATTCCGTCATGTCGATGCGAACCATGTTCTTTTCATCGTCAAACAGGGCCTGCGCCAGCGCCTTGGCCAGCTCTGTTTTGCCCACGCCCGTGGGGCCCAGGAACAGGAAGGAGCCGATGGGGCGGTCTGGATCCTGAATGCCGGCGCGGGAACGGAGGATTGCGTCAGAAACCTTTTCCACCGCCTCGTCCTGGCCAATAACCCTCTGGTGCAGAATGTCGGGCAGGCGAAGCAGCTTTTCCCGTTCGCCCTCCATCAGCCGGCTGACGGGGATGCCCGTCCAGCGGCCCACAATGCGGGCGATCTCCTCCTCCGTCACCCGGTCCCGCAGAAGAGAGCCGGACTTCTGGCCTTCCTCGGCGATGCGCTCCTCCTCCTGCAGTTCCTTGGTAAGGGCGGGCAGCTTGCCGTACTTCAGCTCGGCCGCCTTGTTCAGGTCGTAGCTGCGCTCTGCCTTCTCGATTTCCCCGTTGGTGGCTTCAATCTCGCTGCGCAGCTTCTGCACCTTCTGAATGGCTTCCTTCTCGTTTTCCCATTTGGCCTTCATCTCTTTGAACTGAGAGCGCAGTTCGGCCATTTCCTTCTGAATTTCCGCCAGATGCTCCTGGGAAAGGTGGTCGGTTTCCTTTTTCAGGGCTGCCTCCTCAATCTCGTACTGCATGATTTTCCGGGAGATTTCGTCCAGCTCAGAGGGCATGGAGTCGATTTCTGTGCGCACCATGGCGCAGGCCTCGTCCACCAGGTCAATGGCCTTGTCCGGAAGGAACCGGTCGGTAATGTACCGGTTGGAAAGGGTGGCGGCGGCAATGAGGGCCTGATCCTGGATTTTTACGCCGTGGAACACCTCGTACCGCTCCTTCAGGCCGCGGAGGATGGAGATGGTGTCGGCCACAGAGGGCTCCTCCACCATAACGGGCTGGAACCGGCGTTCCAGGGCCGGGTCTTTCTCAATGTATTTATGGTACTCGTCCAGGGTGGTGGCGCCTATGCAGTGCAGCTCGCCCCGGGCCAGCATAGGCTTCAGCAGGTTGCCCGCGTCCATGCTGCCCTCTGTCTTGCCTGCCCCCACAATGTTGTGCAGCTCGTCGATGAAGAGGATGATGCGGCCTTCCGACTTTTTCACCTCGTTCAGCACGGCCTTCAGCCGTTCCTCAAACTCGCCCCGGAATTTTGCGCCGGCAATCAGCGCGCCCATGTCAAGGGAAAAGAGCTTCCGGTCCTTCAGGTTGTTGGGCACGTCGCCCCGCACAATGCGCAGGGCAAGCCCCTCGGCAATGGCCGTCTTGCCTACGCCGGGCTCGCCGATGAGCACCGGATTGTTTTTCGTTTTCCGGGAAAGAATACGAACGACGTTCCGGATCTCCGAATCCCGGCCGATGACAGGGTCAAGCTTCTGGTTCTTGGCCAGCTGGGTCAGGTCCTGCCCATATTTTGCCAGGGCGTCGTAGGTTTCCTCCGGGGAATCGCTGGTGACGCGGGTGTTGCCCCGCACGTCGGAAAGGGCGGCGAGAAATTTGTCCTTGTCCACGCCGCAGGCGGCGAACAGCTCACGCAGGCGGGGGTTGGCATGGTCCAGCAGGGCCAGAAAGACATGCTCCACGCTCACGTACTCGTCCTTCATACGGTCGGCCGTTTTTTCCGCGTCGGACAGCACCCGGTCCACGTCGCCGGAAACATAAATTTTGCCTGCCTCGCGCCCCGGGCCGGTAACGCCGGGCATGCGGGCAATCTGTTCCTCCAGACCGCGCTGCAGGGCGGCGGCGTCCGCCCCCATCCGCTTCAAAAGCTGGGGGATCAGCCCGTTTTCCTGCCGCAGCAGAGCGTCCAGCAGGTGCTCTTCCTCAATCTGCATGTTGTTGTGCTCCAGGGCAAGGCTCTGCGCCTCCTGAATGGCCTCCAGAGATTTTTGCGTAAATTTTTGAGCGTTCATGGAATCACTCTCCTAACTCCGAATCAAAACGGATGAAATCGGGGAATTTTCTTTTATTTTAGCACTCTTTATCTTCAAGTGCTAAAATTAGCATATCGAAAAGATATGTCTAAATTATGAAGAAACAAAGAATTAATTGAAAATTTGCGGCTCAAAAAGGCACGGCAGGGCAAGAAAAAAGCCCCTCATCCTTCTGCAGGCGAGGGGCTCCCGATGGTTTCAGTCTCAGGAAGCGGTGTATTCCTTGGAAATGATCTCAGTGCCGTCCGCGTTCAGGTAGCGAAGCACAATGGAGGGGTTTTCCTCCTCCACCTGGCCCTGCATCTCCTTCACGGCCTCGGTGAAGGTAGAGGCCTGGGCGTCCAGACTGGCTTCCAGGGCTTCTGCGGTGGCCGCGGCGTCCACCTGGGTTTCCAGGGTGTAGACGAACACCATTTTGCTGCCCTCAGCCACAATGTCCAGGCTGCCGATGCCGCTGCCGGTCAGGTCTGTGCTGGTGATCTGCTCCTGCACCTCAGAGGAATTCACATAATCCTCCACCGTGGCGTAGGGCTTCCCGCCGCCGCAGGCAGCCAGAGAAACAACCATGCACAGGGCCAGAATCAAGCCGAGTAGCTTTTTCATAAATTCTTCTCTCCTTTTCATTATCAATTTATAATGAAGAAAACTACGTTGATACTATACCTTCTTCTTATAGAGATGTCAATAGATATTTTCACGAATTTCAGGGATTCGCCCCTTCACAGCAGCCGGGCCAGGGCGGCCAGCAGGGCCTCCATCGCCTGCCCGCCTGCGGGGCTGGCAGGCAGGTCGCCGTACCGCACCTGCTCGTAGCCCTCCAGGGCGGCGGCCGCCGGGGCCTGGGGCAGCCTTTGCCGAAGCCGGGCCAGCAGCTGGGCGGGGGTGTCGCTGGGCAGCGGTTCCTCCCCGGAAAGAGCCAGCCCCTTGGCCAGCAGGGCGTAGCCAAAGCGCAGCTTTTCCTCCCCCTCCGCCATTTTGCGGAAGGAGCGCCAGCCCTTTTTCCAGGCCCGCACCGCGGAAAAACGGAAGAGGGGGGCGGCGCGTTCCTCCCGGGCCAGGTCCTCCACCTGGTCGTGGTAGCCCTCGGCCTCCTCGGCGGCGGCAGGGGGGCGGCGCACAGCCAGAAGGCGGCGCAGAAAACCGGCCAGCCGGCGAAAGGCCGCGCGGAAAGCGGCGGCAATCTGCCGGCGCTTCCACACCAGCAGCCCGGCCAGCGCCAGCAGGGCCAGCGGGGTCAGCCAGTCGAAGCCGGCGTTTTCCTCCCCCGGGGGAAGCATGGGGGAGGAGGGGGCCTCAGGGGCGGCTTCCTCCAAGGGCTCCTCCTCCGTCTGGAACAGCGAGGCCAGAAAGAGGAAGAACCGGATCAGCAGCATCAAAAGCTGCCGCAGAAGCTCCCCCGCCATGGCAAGCAGGCTGCCCAGGGGGCGGTAAAAGAGAAAGCAGGCCAGAATGACCGCCAGCACCAGGCAGACCAGAAGCAGGTTGTACCGGCGGATTTTGGCGGGCAGCTGATCCATCCGGTGCCCCCGGCGCGCCATCATATAGTCGATCTGAGATTGGTTTTTGCTCACCTCATATACAGCCAGAAAGAGGAAGAGGATGGCCGCGTGGGAGAAGAAGGAGGCGGAAGCCCCCACCACCTCCTCCAGCGCAAGCTCCAGGGCGGCGCACCCCAGGTTGGCCGTCAGCACCGCCGCCAAAACAGGGCGGCTTGCCACCGCGTCGTAGGGCTGCAGGATGAAACGGTCCCCAAACAGGAAGGCCGCGCCGCACAGCAGCGCCAGGGGAAGGGAGGGAAGAAGCCGCCCGCCGGAAAACAGAAAGACGGCGGCCATGGCCAGCAGGCCGGCGGCCAAAAGCCAGAAGCCGCCCCGGCCTCTGGCGCGCTTTTCCACCCAGCGGCGAAGCCCCGCCCCGGCAAAGCCGCAAAGCTCCGCCGCCGCAAGCCCCAGCAGGGAGAAGGGGACGGAGGGCGCCCCAGTAAGGAAAAACAGAAAGTAGCACAGAGGGTAGGCGGCCAGCAGGGCTGCGAACAGCCCAAGGGGCTTCAGAACCCGCAGCAAAAGCGGTTTATGACTGCTCATCGCCGCCCTCCCTTCCCCGCGCCTTCCAGCGCGGCAGGTAAATGTCCAAGTCCTCCTGAGCGGCGTCCGCGCCCGGGTCCAGCACATACAGGCGCACGTGGACGCCGGCGTCCTGCTTGTCCCGGGCAAACTGCAGGATGGGCTCGTCCAGGTAGCAGGTTACCAGGGCAATGTCGGTGGAACGAATGTCGTCGTAGAGGGCGTTCAGGTAGAAGGGAAAATGCTCCCCGCTTTTCAGGGGAAGAAGGGCCAGCAGCTCCAAAAGGCCGTGCAGATGCTCTTCCCCCCAGAATTCCTCGGTGCTGACAGGCTCCGGCGTGTTGGCCAGAAAGCGCAGCGGCGTGCCCTCCTCCAGGGTTTCCTGAAACAGGGCGGCGCAGGCGCGGATGGCGTTTTCCAGCATGTCCGCATGTACCGCGCCGGAATTGGCAAATTCCCTGGTCTGCATGTTCAGAAGAATCGTGCGGCTTTGCGAGGTGGAGGAATCGTTCTCATACACCATGATTTTCCCCTCCCTGGCAGTGGCGGGCCAGTGGATGTGGTTCATGGGATCCCCGGGCTGGTACTCCCGCATGCCGGAAATGAAGAAGGGGTCCGGCAGCAGGTTCCGGCGCACGCAGGTTTCCCCGGTGCGGCGGCTGGCGGGCCGGAAGTCGTTTTCCAGGTCCAGCGGGCGGGGGAACACCACCACCTGGCTGCCCGCGGGGGCCACGGAGGAAAGCGCCGCGCCGCCCAGCAGGTCAGAGGCCACCAGCACCGATTTTTCCACCGAGAAAACACCCCGTTTCAGGCAGCGGCCCTGCCAGGTGCGGGTGATTTTCTGGTAGCTGCGCACCAGGAAAAAGCTGGAGATAAACCGGGTTTCCCCGGTGACAACCGACTGCAGCTGTGAAAATTCCAGCCAGCGGGAGGTGGTGATTTCTGATTTCAGCCAGGGAAGGGGCAGAAGCTTCCGGTTGGCGATGACCTCCCGCAGCTCAATGGGATCCCCCTCCACCGCCTCCCGCTTGCTCAGCGTGCAGGAATAATCCAGCCGGCGGAACGAGAAGCGCCGGTACAGAAGCCCCTGCAGCCACAGGGCGGCCAGAAGAAGCAGCAGTAAGACAAGCAGTTCCATAAGCGCGCCCCCGTCACAGGGCCGCCTCGGTGGGGGCGGGGACGCGCACCAGGATTTGCCGCAGGATTTCTTTGGCGGCCTCTTTGGCCTGGGCGCCTCTGGCGGCCCTGCACAGCACCCGGTGGCACAGCACGTCGGCGCACACCGCCTTCACGTCGTCCGGCAGAACGAAGGCGCGGCCTTCCATGGCGGCGTTGGCCTGGGCCGCGTGCAGCAGGGCCAGCGAAGCGCGGGGGCTGGCGCCGAAGCGAAGCCCTTCGTCGCTGCGGGAAGCCTCTGCAATGGCGACAATGTAGCCGCACACCGCTTCCCCCACGTGAACCTGGCGGCACAGCGCCTGGGCGGCGGCCACCTCCTCTGCCTCCGCCACCGGCTGCAGCCCTTCCAGCGGGCTTTCGGCGGAATACCCCAGCAGCATCCGTTTTTCGTCCTCCGGGGCTGGGTAGCCCATGGAAAGGCGCATGAGGAACCGGTCCAGCTGGGCCTCCGGCAGGGGGAAGGTCCCCTGGATTTCAATGGGGTTCTGGGTGGCCATAACCAGGAAAGGGGCGGCCAGCGGGTAGGTGGCCCCATCCACGCTTACCTGGCGTTCCTCCATACATTCCAGCAGGCTGGACTGGGTGCGCGGCGTGGCGCGGTTGATTTCATCCGCCAGCAAAATGTTGGTGAACACAGCCCCCCGCTTGAATTCAAAGCGCTGCTCCTTCTGATTGTAAAAGCTTACGCCCGTCAGGTCAGAGGGGAGAAGGTCCGGGGTGAACTGCACCCTGGCGCAGGCGCAGCCGATGGATTTGGCCAGGGCCTTGGCCAAGGTGGTTTTTCCCGTGCCGGGAATATCCTCCAGCAGCAGGTGGCCGTTGGCCAGCAGGCACAGCACCACCTTGCGCACTACCTCCTCCTTGCCCATGATGGCCCGGTTTATGTTCCGGGTAAGCCGTTCCCCCAGGGTGCGGACGGGGGAAACATCCGGCAGATTTGTCTGCATAAGAACTCCTCCTGCTTGCTATGCCGCGGCCCGCTCATCCCACACGCGGGGACGGGCGGGCCGCAAGGCTTATATTTTTTTGCAAAAACAGATAATCCGGTTCGCTTCCCGGAACCCGGCCGCCAGGTGAAAGCGAAGGCTTCCACTGTTTTCCAGCTCGCAGTCGCTGGCGAATTCCCGGCATCCCTGCCCGGCCGCCCAGGCCTCGCAGGCAGACAGAAGCGCTCTGGCCGCGCCCCGGCCCCGGTTTTCTTCCCGGACATAAATTCCTTCCAAATAGCCCACCGGGCTGGTGCAGGTCCCCTCCACATAGTCGCGGCGCAGCTGGCACTGGGCAAAGCCCACAGGCCGCCCCTGCTCCCAGGCCAAAAAGACAGCGGCCTCCGGGCTGGCCAGAAGGGGGGCAAGCTCCGCTTCCAGCTCTTCTGCGGTGTGCTCCGGCCAAAGCAGCAGGGCGAGGGCTGCGGCGGCGGGGCAGTCGGCAGGGGACGCCGGCCGTACCTCAGCCGTCACGGGTTTCCTCCCGCAGGGGCTGCAGCAGGCCCGAGGCCAGGGCAAGGCGAAGCCCCATGTGCAGGGCGTGGTAAATGTGGAACATCTCCGCCAGGGCGCACAGCTTGTCGGCGCAGCTTACCACAAAGGTTTCCCGATGCTTCGGCATTTTGGAAATGGTCAGGGGCCACACGTGCTTCACAATAATGTCCTTTTCCAGGTCGGTGAGCTCGCACAGGTCAGAAGCGTTGCGCAGCGCCGCCTGCGGGTGGGTAAACCCGTGCAGACCCTCATGGCTGCCCTTCTGCCGCCAGTCGTACAGGAACAGGTCGTGCAGCAGGCCGCCCCGGGCCGCCGCGGCGGCGTTCCAGCCAAGGGCCTGGCAGATCCGGAAGCTGACGTAAGAGACAAAAATTGAATGGAACAGGCAGTTAATATCCACGTGCTGGGGAATCTCAGACATAGAGAGAACCTCAGGCGTAAAAATCAAGTCACGAATACACTGAAAATAGTCGGCAGTTTGCTTTAACGGGGGCATTCGGCAAAGATCTCCTCCTTTCAACAGGCGCGGCAGATTTTCTTATACAGCCGCATAACATACTAATTATAAAACGGAAATGTGAATATTCTGTGAAAAAACGGCAGGGATTTTCTGCCGGATCTTCCCGAATACGGGGAAAACAGGGGGATTCCCTTATTCCACACGCCAGAAAAAGGCGCTGTAGGGGGGCAGCTCGCTGCCGCCGCCGAAGTCGTGAGGCTCGCCGGAGATCAAATCCACCGCGCGGCCCGCGTTTGCATTGAAGTGGGCCACATAGGGCTCTGCCGCCGCATTGACGGCCACCAGAACCCGTTCGCCCTCAAAGGCGCGCTCGAAAATAATCTGGTGGTTGGTGAGCACCAGGGAAGCGTAGCTTCCGCAGCAGAGCGCCCTGCTCTGCCGCCTGGCCGCCGCCATACGGGCCAGCTGCCGGGTCAGCTCGTTTTCCTCCGGCTTTTCCAGGTAAGGGCGCAGGGCGGGGTCGCCGTCCTCCTTCCGCCCCGTTACGCCCCACTCGCTGCCGTAATACAGGCAGGGGATGCCCGGCATGCCGAACATGAGGGCGTACAGCAGGGGGAGATGTTGGGGGTTGTTCAGGATGGAGGCCGCCCGGGTAACGTCGTGGTTATCCACAAAGCTGAGCAGATGCTTCCCCCGGTAAAGGGTCCAGGGCTCCGGCCCGAACTGCCGCAGCAGGGAGTGGCCAATCTCAAACAGATTCATGGAATTAAAGCTGGAATACAGGCCCTTGCGGCATTCATAGTTGGTAACGCTGTGGCACATCTGTCCGTTCATAATCTGGTTGTAGTCGCCGCCGATCATCTCTCCCACCAGGAAAAAGTCCTGCTTCAGCCCGTCGCAGAAAGAGCGCAGGCTGGCCAGGAAATCCCGATCCAGAGAGTAGGCCACGTCCAGCCGCAGGCCGTCGATGCCGAATTCCCGCACCCAGCCCTCTATGCAGGAGAACAGGTGATCTTTCACCTGCTGGTTTTTCAGGTTCAGCTTTACCAGCTCATAGTGGCCTTCCCAGCCCTCGTACCACAGGCCGTCGTTGTAGCCGTTGCTGCCGGAAAAGTTGATGTGAAACCAGTCCCGGTAGGGGGAGGCCTCCCGGTTCTTCAGCACGTCCTGAAACGCCCAGAAGCCCCGGCCCACATGGTGGAACACCCCGTCCAGCACCACGCGGATGCCCTTCTGGTGCAGCTGGCGGCACAGGGCGGCGAACCCTTCGTTGGTGCCCAGCCGGCGGTCAATCACCCGGAAGTCCCTGGTGTCGTAGCCGTGGCGGTCGCTTTCAAACACAGGGCAGAAGTACACCGCGTCTGCGCCCAGCCGTTCCAGGTGGGGAATCCAATCGGCAAACCGACCCAGGCCAGGCTCCGCCGGGGCGGAGCAGCCGTCGTTTTCCTCCGGGGCCCCGCAGAACCCCAGAGGGTACACCTGATAAAATACGCTTTTATATGCCCACATCATTCTTGTTCCTCCTACTTTGCGCGGCACGCCGCCGCGCCGTTGTTATGAATGGGATGCTTCCGCCGCCAGCCGCCCGGCCAGGGCGAGAAGCGCCTCTCTTTCGTTGGGGCAGGCGCCGTCCATGACCGCCTCCAGCAGTTGGCGCAGCAGCCGCCCCAGGGCGGGGCCTTCCGCCATGCCCTGCAGGTCGCCGCCCTTCACCGCCAGCTGGGCAAGGGTAAAGCAGGCGTTCTCCCGCAGGATTTCCTCCAGCTCCTTCTCCGCCTGCTCCAGTACGGCAAGCCGCCGGAAGGCGGCGGGGGAGTGGGCCAGGGCGTCGGCCCGGTTCAGAGCCAGCAGCTTCTGGTACAGGGGCAGCCCCAGCCGGTTCAGCCAGCGCAGCACCCGGGGCTTGCCGCATACGGCCGAAACGTCGTGGTACCGCACCAGCGTTTCCACCTGCCCGGCCGTTTCCCGGCTGAGCCGCAGGCGGCGGCCAATGGCGGCGGCCATTTCCGCCCCTTTGGCCTGGTGGCCGTAAAAGTGGCCGCGGCCTGCGCTGTCCACGGTAAAGCAGGCGGGCTTCCCCACGTCGTGAAGCAGCGCCGCCAGCCGCAGCACCGGGTCCGGCCCGGTATTTTCCAGGGTGTGGAGGGTGTGCTCCCATACGTCGAAGCAGTGGTAGGGGCTTTTCTGGTCCAGCCCGGCCATGGGGGCCAGCTCCGGCAGGAATTCCTCCGCAACAGGCCGGTATTCCCGCAGTACCTGCGCGGCGTTTTTTCCGCAGAGAAGCCGCAAAAATTCTTCCCCCACCCGCTCTGCGGCAAGAGACCGCAGAAGCCCTTTTTTCTCCAGCATGGCCTGCGCCGTGCCCTTCTCCAGGCGGAACCCCAGCACGGCGGCGAAGCGCAGCCCCCGCAGGATGCGCAGGCTGTCCTCCTCCAGACGCTTCTGCGGGTCGCCCACACAGCGAACCAGCCCGGCGGCCAGGTCGGCCCGGCCGCCGAAGGGGTCTGCCAGGCCGCCGTCCCAGGCCATGGCGTTTATGGTGAAGTCCCGCCGGGCCAAATCCTCCCGCAGGCTGCGGGAAAAGGCCACGCTCTGGGGCCTGCGGTGGTCCTGGTACTGACCGTCCAGCCGGAAGGTGGTAATTTCCACCGGCAGGCCGGGGAAGCAGACCGTCACCGTGCCATGCTTTTCCCCCGCCCGGCACAGCGGCAAGCCAGAAAAGACGGCGGCCGTCTGCCCCGGCAGGGCAGAGGTGGCAATGTCCCAGTCATGAGGCTGCGTGCCGAGCAGGCTGTCACGCACGCAGCCGCCCACCAGGTACGCCTCAAACCCGGCGCCGTGCAGGGCGTCCAGCGCCTGCCGCGCCTGGGGGGGAACCGGGAAAGTCACGCCGTCTCACTCCTTGCGGTTTTCAAATGGCAGGGCTTCCCTCTGGGGCCCTGCGGGGGAACAATATAATAGTATATCGGATCCTGCGGTGCGGCGCAAGGGCTCTGCCCCTGTTTTTTCGGAAAAACTCGTCTGATTTTACTATAAAACAGAAATTTATATAAATAGTATATGAGAATTTTGTACTAAAATACCGCATTTCTTTCAGATAGAAAGAGCCTTCTGCGCCGCCCCGCGCAGACTTGCCCCTTCCTCCGCCGTGTTTCAGCAGTGCGTTCCCCCTGCGCACGCTTCCCATCCCGGGCGGGGAAAGGGGAGTGCGGATTTGTGCAAAATTGCCTTTGAAAAAATCAAAAAAATCCTTATAATAAAAATGTAACGTGTAGCATTCACTGCGTAAATCCAGTTGAAGGCTGCACGTTTTTATTTTTATCACGGAACGGAGGAAATTCCATGAAACGGATTCAATCGGCCTGTATTTGCCAGACGCTCCATTTTATGCTGAAGGAGGATGTGGGGCGCGACTATGCGGTGAGCATGGTGAAGGAGGAAGTGGAAAAGTATAAGCATTCCCTGGAAAAGAACCGCACC
>DVMK01000013.1 GCA_018715025.1 Candidatus Caccousia avistercoris | reverse complement strand
CAATGACACCGGCCCTTGCACACTGCTTCTTAAATCTTCTGAGAGCACTGTCCAAAGATTCGTTGTCTTTGATTCTAATTTCAGCCATTTATTTCCCTCCCATCCGCCGCACGGCAGGGGTATCAGTAAGTCGCATTACATAAGAGATATTATACAGGTACAACCTTAATCTGTCAAGAGAATTTCAAAAATTAAAAGTATTTTCTAATTTGGAATCAAAAAACAGTCCTGTGCCGGGGGCGCTGGGACCGCGCAGGTCCTTCCTTCTTTCCGCTGCTTTTCCCGGGAGAACGGGCAATGCGCCAAACAGAAAACAGGCGGGCCGTCACCAATCTATTTCCCCCCACCGGTTCCGGGAGAGGGCCAGAACCTCTCCGCTCTCATCCTTCAGCAAATCCCGGACTCCCTCCTGGGCGCTGCCGCTCCAATAACAGGGAGCGGACATGCTGGAAAGGAAAAGGCTGTCGGAAAACTGGAGGTAGCGGTTCCCCTCAAAGTCCGGCAAATATTCCTCCGTATAGGTGTTGATGTACACCAGGGATTCCCCAGCGGCGAAGAACACGTTGTCCTGAACCTTCACAGTGCCATCCTGCATGTTAGGTCCGCCCTCCATGCTGAAAGCGCCTGTGTGAGCGCCCTGGATCTCCTCGCCATTGTCCGTCCATCCGCTCATGGTGCTGTAAAAAACATAGTTCCCCTGAAAGCTGACGTTGCGGAACTGGTGGTCAGGCCTGGGCTCCTCATCCCAGTTGAAATACAGCAGGGGCGAGCCGCAGTGGTAAAACACATTTCCCTCGAACGTCACATCTGTCAGGTCGAAGGCCATCCCGCTGAATTCGATGGCCGTCTCAAGGCCCAAGCCTTCCTGGTAGCTCTCGTGGACGTAATTGTTGCGGAACATATTGCGGCTGGAATTAGCGCCGCCCACGCCGCCGTTGCGCTGGACTCCGGCGGCATACCCTGTAACCGTTTCCAAAGCGTAGGAGGCGGTACACCCGCCGGCCCAGCCCAAATCGCAATTCTGCACCAGCGCGCCTCCGCTTTCCGGCGACGTGGACAAAAGATTCCGACCCGTGTAGCGCAGGGACAGATTGTCGATCACCACACCCTCCTGAATGCCGTCAAAGGGAGCATAGGGAGAAAGAAACTCTATATCCCCGAATAATTCCCCGGGATTTCCCTGGTCACAGCGAAGGTACAGCGGGCCGTCGGCAGTAAGGCAGTACGGTTCCCGGCCGCCGGTGTCCATCCAGCCCAGCAGATAAACGGGCAGGGCGTCCGGCAGGCCGCTGCTGGCCTGGGCGAAAAAAGTCAAATCCTCGCTCAAATGTATTTTCGGGTCGAATTCCGGCATAGAGGCCTGATCCTCCGCCGCCTGCTCCTCCTGATCGGTAATCCACAGATTGGAGAGAACCTGATAAGTCTGCCCGTTCCAGAAGGGCTGAATTTTTTTCGCCACCGCTTCGCCCCCGTTCAGAACGATGGCCCCGCAGTCCAGCATGGGCCTGTGGTAAACCCAGATTTTCCGGCCGTCCTCCCCCTCGTACCACAGAGACCACTTTTCTCCGCCGCCTCCGTTTTCCACAGAACCGTAAAGCCCGGGCTTTTCCCCCTGGCCGTAGGCGGAGTAGGTTACGCCTGGCCGGGTTTCCACCTGGGCCGCCCGCCAGACGCCGCCCCGCTGAAAGAACACGGCGTCGCCGTACTGCAGGTTGGCCTGATTCAGCCGTTCTATGGTAGCCCAGGGGGTCTCGGGGCTGATTCCGTCGGCCGAGTCGTCGCCGTCGTTCGCGATGTAATAGGCTGTTCCCGTATAGGTTTCGCCGGGGATGAACGTATCGCTTTTCACAATGGCGGTTTCAGCGGCCAGGATGGCGTCCCGCCGGACCCTGCCCTCCTGAAGCAGTTCCTCCGCCCGGGCGTTGGCCTGCTGGTTCTCCGGAAACCGGGCGGCCGTCTCCGGCAGGCTTTCAAACAGCCGCACCGCAGCCACAATCCCCGCCTCGCAGGTCAGGGGCTGGGTCAGCTTCATGGTAAAGCTGTCATAGGAGAGGTCCAGCAGCGGCGCGCCGGTGATCAGCGACAACCGGCTGACGGCGTAGTACTGGCTGGCGTTCAGGTAGTTCAGCTCCTCCCCGTTTCCCATCTGGCTGGAAATGGAAGCGCAGGTGCGTTCCCACCGGTTGGGCCCTTGCTCAAAAAGAGTGTAGCCGCCCAGAATGTCCGTGCCGAAAGCGTCCCAGTTCTCATCGGTCCGGCCGCCCATAAGGTATGGGGCAAAGCCGTTGGTGAAGCTGGCGGCGTCCATCTGTTCGGCGGCATAGAGCAGAAACATCGCCCCATAGTCCCTGTGAATCTTCTCGCCGGAAGCGCCTGCGGTCAGTTTCTCCCAGCCCGCTGCGTCCCCGCCGCTGGCGGCGATTACCCGGGAGAGCAGCCCGGCCATCTCCTTTTCCGTTATAACCTCCGTTTTGTCCAGAAATTCGTCCTCCGAGGCGAAACCATACCAGAAGGCGCGCTCATATTCGCTTTCCGGCGCGGGGCCAGCAGGAAAGCTCCAGCCGGTTTCCGGCTCCTCCGCGAGGGCGGCGGAAACGGTTCCGCTGCTCGCCGGGTCCCCGGCAGGGGCGTCGGACTGGCTGCCGCACGCAGCCAGGGGAAGCAGCATGCAGCCTGCCAGCAGAAACGCCAGCAATCTTTTCATAAGGTCATCCATCCTCTCCGTACCACTTTGGATAAACCGCCGGCCTTTTTTCGGGCTCTGCGAGGTTCCCGCAAACACAACCTAATTTTTTTCAGTTTATCACAGGGAAAGGCGGATATGGTGCGCAGCCTGCGCACTCTCAGAAATATTCAATGGCAAATTCAGCCTGAGCCAGCTGTTCCTGGGCCAATTTCTGATGGCGCGGGCTCAGGATCAGTTGCTCCAGCCAGGGACATTCCAACAAAGGAGTCAGATCTGTCAAAGAATTCTCCCGCAAATCCAGGCTGGTCAGGGCCGGCATGGAGGGAAGAAACGACAGGTCGCGCACACCGGTTTCTCCCAGATTGACGATCCGCAGGGCGGGAAGCTTCGCCAGCGCTTCGGGCTGAGAGACGCCGCTTCCGAAGAAATCCACCTCCTTCAGCTTCTGCAGATCTGCAAACAAGGTGAGCGGCAGCTGGGATGTGGAATACAGCCGCAGCTCTTCCAGCCCGGTCAGGCCGGACAGTGTTTCCGCCGCTCCCGCCGGCATGCTTCCGGTCACAAGCCTTGTCAAATGAGGGCAGGCTTCCAGAGGCGTATAATCGTCCACCAGAGTGGTGCGCACATTGAGGGAACGTATGCCGGTTCCCTCAAAAGCCTCCACCGAGGTGATGCCGGTGGCCTCCAGCGTCACCTCCTGCAGATTGGGCAGGCCAGACAGCAGTTCTGCAGAGCGCACGGGATTTTCCCCCAGATCCAGCACCTGCAGCTCCGTCATGCCGGCCAGCGGGCTGAGGTCGGACACCTCGTTTCCCGTCAGGCTGAGATGCTCCAGAGGCAGATTGGCCAGGGGGGACAGATCGGAAATCTGCTGGTAGTCCAGGATCAGCACCCGCAGGCCGGTACACTGGGACAAAAGCTCCAGATCCTGATTGCCCACATCCCCGTGGGCAGTCTCCACCACATAGAGATCGTGGGCGGCGCCAGCCCGTTCCTCATGCTCATGCAGGGTGCCCATCTGTTCCCGGCCGCAAATCAGCAGCTGCTCCACCTCCCCCAGGCGCTCTGCGGGAATGGGTTCTCCCTCCTTCAGCCGCAGCTCCTGACGCAGTGCCTCCCGCAGCAGGGAGGATTCTATTTTCACCTCGCCGGCAGAGGGCCGCAGAGGTGCCAAAAGAACAACAGCGCACACTGCGCCCCCAGCGGCCAGGGAAATCCGGCGGGGCCAGCGGTATTTCAGAGCCCGGTATACCCTGCTGGCAGATGCGAAGCGATGCTTTGGGTCAAAGGCGGTGCAGCGCCGGATTATCCGTCTAAGGCTGCCCAGACCCTTTCCTCTGGGAACAGGCGCAAAGCTGCCTGAAAGAAGAAAACGCATCAGCATTCCCAGACTGTATATGTCCGAACGCGGATCCGTTTGCTGGTAGCCGAACTGTTCCGGCGGGGCGGTGGCCCGCGTACCCAGAAGAACCGTGTCCTCCTCCTGCCCCAGCCGGTAAAGGCGGGCGGCCCCCAGATCAATCAGATGGCAGCAGCCCTCCGAATCCATCACCACATTCTGAGGCTTCACATCCCGGCAGAGAACGGGCGGAGTCCGGCTGTGCAGGTAGCGCAGCACCTGGCAGAGGGATAAAGCGGCCAGCCTCACCTGCGCCGGGGAAAAAGGCCCCTGGGACGTTACCCTCTCGTAAAGGCTGATTCCCTCCACATACTCCCGCACCAGGTATTCCGTCCCCTCCCACTCCACGAAGGCCAGAGGCCGGGGAAGCTGTGGGTGCCGAAGCTGCTGCAGCAGATCGTATTCCTGCCGCAGCGTATCCTCCCTCCCCGCCGGCTGCAGCTTCAGTACCGCCGGGCAGCCCTTCCGGTCCTGGAGCAGATACACCTGCCGCTCCCCATCCTTCAGGCAGGCCTGCAGGCTGTACTGCTCCCGCAGGCCGGGCGGCAGGGGCAGCCTGTTCAGCACCTTGCTCTGATAGTCCTGCAGAAACTGTTCCCGCGGCTTCATGTCAGCCCTCTCTGGCATAGAGTCCCCGCTCTGGCAGGGAGGCAAGCAGTTCTTCCGCCTCTAAAAGGCTCATTTTCTGGTTCAGAGCAAAGATTACGGCAGCGTCGCGGCGCACCCTGGGGTAGAGAGTGCCGCAGTTTGCCGCCGTCAGCAGGCGCTGCGTCTCCTTCAAAGACAACTGCAGGGAAAGGGCGGTGCGCAGCAGAATGTCCCGCCCTGGGAGCCTCTCCCCCCGCAGGATTTGGTAGCCGTAGGATTTGCTGACGTCTGCGGCAATCAGCCACGCTGAAGCAGACAGGCCCACTTGGTTCAACAAATCCCGCAGCACCTGCGCGCAGGCAGGCGCCGCCTGCGTTTCAAGTAAAACCTTTTTCCCGCTTTCCTTCCCCTGCAGTCTGCGGAACAGCCCGCTTGTGGTTTCCGGCATTTCCATCCCTCCTGCATTATCGCTTTCTTATTACTATAACAGCAATCTTGAAAAAAACCAAGCAGTTCGTTTCGGCCTTCCCGCTGAAATCGCCCTTTTCGGGCGCAGCATTTGAGACCACCCATGCCTTGGGGCCGTACAGCAAAAGAACACCTGAAATCCGAAGATTTCAGGTGTCAGCCTGTCGAGAAACCCGGTGTACGGATTATGCGTAGGCCGGGTTCTGTCATAAAGTGTGCAGAGCAGGATAGAAATGAATGGAAAAAGCTTCTCCCTCCATAGCCATGTGGCCAGTTTTTTGAGGTTCATGGCAGCAAATTTAAGCTTGACCCAGTTGGTAACCTGGGCCAAGCCTCTGTACTGCGTATAACGCATGGCGTGTTTTTCCTTGGCGTCGGCAAAGACCCGTTCAATAGTCTCTTTCCGCCGCTTATAGAGTTCCTGGTATTTGGGGGTATAGCGGGCGTCGTCTGCCAATTCCTCATAATCCTTCCAGATATGCCTCTGCACGGTCTTTACGCAGTCCTTGGAGCAGGTACACAGATGGCGGGTAGGACAGTGGATGCAGATTTTGGGGTCGCTTTTGTATTCCCGGTATCCGTCACGGTTGGTGGTGCGGTAAGTCAGGACCTGGAATTCCGGGCAGAGCACACAGTCGTAATGCTCGTCATAGACATACTTCCACCA
>DVMK01000205.1 GCA_018715025.1 Candidatus Caccousia avistercoris | reverse complement strand
GTATGCCATTCTTCGGAGGAAATACCATATTTACCCCACCAGCGCAGAAAAGTCCTTTGAAGTGTGCTTTGTCACCAGCGAAGAGGCAAGGCTTCTCCAAGTTCCGCAGGGGACAGCCGCCATGCTCAGCTATGATCACGTTTTTGACGACACAGAGGCGCCGCTGCATATTACCAGACAGGTTATACGCGGCGACAACTACAAGTACATTGTCCACATTTGAGAAACATCCCGGAAGGGAGCGGCGCGGTTCCGCTTCCCTTCCGGGATGTTTGCTGCCGGGGCACGGATTTCCGGTCAGCCGGGGAGGTGCAGCTTTTTGGCACAGCCAATGGCCAGCGCCCCGGGGCCTATATGGCAGGAGATGCTGAGGGAAAGGGGCTCGCAGTACACGACGGGCACCCCCAGCTCCTGCTGAATGGCCCCGCAGAATTCCTGTGCCGCCGCCTCGTTGGCGGTGTGGGCCACATACACCCAGGCGTCCCCCTGGAAGCGCTTGTCCAGGTCGCTGCCCATGGCTTCTATCATCACCGAACGGGCGTGCTTTTCGCTGCGGGCCTTGGCAAAGGCATCCAGCTTTTCCCCCTGGATCTGCAGCACCGGCTTCATGCGCAGCACGGCGGCCACGGCGGCGGCCGCGGGCGTCACCCGGCCGCCCCGCTTCAGGTACTCCAGCGTGTTCAGCATAATATAAATACTGGACTGCAGGCCCATCTCCTCCAGAATTTGGCGGATTTCCCCGGCGGTTTTTCCCGCCCGGGCCAGCGCAAGGGCGTCCAGCACCGCCTGCTTCAGCGGAACCGAGATGCGCTTGTTGTCCGCCACCTGAACCCGGCCGTTGTAGGCGGGGGCCAGGGTTTGGGCCGTGGCGCAGGAGCCGGAAAGCCCGCTGGACATGGGAATGTGAACCAGGGAATCGTACTCCTTCAGCACCTTGTTCCAAAGGTCAATCACATCCCCCACCATAGGCTGCGAGGTGGAAATCTCCGCATCGCCGGTGAGCTTCTCATAAAACTCCTGCTGGGAAAGGTTGATATCCTCGTAATAGGTTTTCCCGTTGATCACAAAGGGCATGGGAAGGACAAAAACCCCCAGCTCCTTCGCCTGCTCCTGGCTGATGCCGCTGTTGCTGTCTGTGACAATGGCTACTCTCTCTGCCATATCCGCTTGTTCCACTCCCTTTTGCGCGTTTCTGGTCAGCCCTGGCGGCTGGCCTTCACAAATTCCAAAAGCTGGCTGAACCCGCCCTGCGGGTAGGGGGACAAATCCCTCCCCTTCCGGTTGATCAGGCAGTCTGTCAGCAAAAACACCGGCATCCCGGTTTCCTGGGCGGCCGTGTCCTCCTCCGCGTCGTTGCCCACCATAAGGCATTCCTCCGCCGCAAGGCCCAGCTGGTCCAGCAAAGCCTGGTAATAGGCGGGGTTCGGCTTGCAGAAGCGGGAATTCTCATAGGTGGTGTAAAGGACGAAATCCTCCGGCCGCAGGCCTGCCCAGCGGATGCGGCTCTCGGTGGCCACGGCGGGGAAAATCGGGTTGGTGGCCAGCACCAGCCGCAGGCCCATGGCCTTCATCGCTTCCACGGTCTGGGCCGCCTGCGGGTTGAAGCCGCAGGACGCTTTGGCCCCCTGGAACTCCTTCTCGTAAAACTCGTCAAACACCGGCTTGTCCTTCCGGCAGGCCTCCCCGTACAGCCCGAGAAAGTACTGCCAAAAGGCTTCTTCGTTGGTGCGTTCTCCATTGTTTTTCACCATAGCGGCCGTGCCGGCCCACACAGACTTCACCAGCCGCTCCGGCTCGTAGCCCAGAGGGGCCAGCTTGCCTGCCAGCCGCTTGAAATAGTCTTTGGTAAAGGCGTCCTGATCCATGGGAAGAAGGGTTCCGTCCAAATCAAAAAACACTGTGGAAAGCATGAAAAAACCTCCGGGAATCCGAAATCCGGTTGACAGCCTGCCGGGCGGATTGCTACAATAAAATTATGATACAAAAGTATCTTTCTCAGTATATCGTCCGCCGCCTGGGAAGTCAAGGGCGGCCGGGCAAGATGAAACAAACTGCGGGAATTGTCTCTTAACCGCGCGGGGGAGGGAAAAAATGGGCAGAAGAAACGCGTCCACGGAATTCCTCAAGGAATGCATCGCGGACGCTTTGATCAAATGTATGAGGGAAAAGCCCTTTGAAAAAATCACCATTCAGGAGCTGGCCGGGGTGGCCAACGTGGGAAGGGCCACCTATTTCCGGAATTTTTCTTCCAAAGACCAGGTGCTCACCTTCAAGCTCATCTGCCTTTGGGAGCGCTGGGCGAAGGAGCGGGATATTCAGGAAACGGACAAGTATTCCATGGATCACGCCGTCTATTTCTTCCAGTTTATCTACAGCATCCGGGAGCTGTACCGGCTTATCTGCTCCTGCGGGCGGCAGGCCGTCATCTACGACGCCTTTTACCAGATTATGATGCCGCCCCCCAACGCCACGCCGCTGCAGCGCTACCGGAACCGCTTTTTGTCCTACGGGCTGTTTGGCCTGCTGGACGAATGGGGCAAGCGGGACTTTGCCGAGTCCCCGGAGGAAATGGCGGACATGGTTATGAACCGGATCCTTTAGCCGCCGGCTGGGTCAGCCCCCGGCCAGGCCGAACAGGGCCTGGCTGTTCCGCTTCCCGGCCTGCAGGACCTCCTCTGCCGTAATGCCGCGCACCTCTGCGATTTTCGCGGCGGAATAGGCGATGAGGGAGGAGTCGCACCGCTTCCCCCGGAAGGGCACGGGCGCCATGTAGGGGCAGTCTGTCTCGGTGAGAAGCCGGTCCAGCGGCACCTGGCGGGCCACCTCCACCGGGACTTTCGCGTTTTTGAAGGTGACGGCGCCGCCAAGGCCGATGTACAGCCCCAGCCGCACCGCCTGGCGCATCATCTCCACGCTGCCGGAAAAGCAGTGCAGCACGCCCTTCGGGCGGTACTGCTCCAGCAGCTCCATGGTGTCGCCGTGGGCCTCCCGGTCGTGGATGATCACCGGCAGGCCATACTTGGCCGCCAGGGCCAGCTGGGCGGCGAAGGCCTGCTTCTGTTCCTCACGGGAAGCGTTTTCCTTCCAGTAATAATCCAGCCCAATCTCCCCCACGGCCACCACCCTGGGGCTGGCCAGCAGGGCCTCCACCTGGGCCAGCCAGCCGGCGGGGGCTTCTTTCACGTGTTCCGGGTGCAGGCCCACGGCGGCGTACACATAGGGCCAGCGCTGGGCCAGCTCTACACTGGCCCGGCTGCCCGCCAGGCTTGCGCCGCAGTTTACCACCCCGCACACCCCCAAAGAGGGCAGCCGGTTCAAAAGCTCTTCCCGGTCGCTGTCAAAGGCCTCGTCGTCGTAATGGGCGTGAGAATCGAAAATTTCCATGGGGAACCCTTCTCCTCCTTGAAAATAAAATAGAAAACATCAGTCTGCAAAAGGGCGCCGTGCGCTGGTGCGGCGCACGACGCCCTTAAAAAATCCTGTTGCAGTTCCGCCTTTGTTCCCCGGCGGCAGGGGGAACCAGCCAGCCTCAGAACACCGCTTAGTGGATGCGGGAGCCGGCTGGGACGTTGTCCAGGAAGAGGACGCGCACATCGTCCTCGGCGGCGTCGGCGGCCAGAATCATGCCCTGGCTTTCCACGCCGCACAGCACGGCAGGCTTCAGGTTCGCCACCAGCACAATGGTGCGGCCCACCAAATCCTCCGGCTTGTACCACTTGGCAATGCCAGAGGCCACCGTGCGCTGGCCTTCGCCGTCATCCAGGGTGAGCTTCAGCAGCTTCTTGGCCCGCTTAATGGGCTCGCAGGCCACCACCTTGGCCGCCCGCAGCTCTACCTTGGCAAAATCCTCAATGCCAATCTGCGCCAGGCCCTCGATCTTCTTTTTCTCCGGCTCCTTCTGCTCCATGGGGTTGGGGATGAGAGCGTTCAGTGCCTCAATCTCCTTGTCCACGTCAATGCGGGGGAAGAGGGTTTCGCCCTTTTCCACCAAAACGTCCGCCGGGGTGACGCCCCAGGTTCCCGCCGTCTGGTAGGTGACGGCCTCGCCGGAAAGGCCCAGCTGCTTCTGAATCCGGGGGGAGGTTTCCGGCAGGAAGGGGGTCAGCAGGATGGACACAATGCGCAGGGATTCGCACAGGTTGTACAGCACCGCGGCCAGGCGGGCCCGCTTTGTCTCGTCCTTGCCCAGCACCCAGGGGGCGGTCTCGTCAATATATTTGTTGCTGCGGGCCACCAGCTTCCAAATTTCTGCCAAAGCGGCGGAGAACTGGTAGCTGTCAATGGCCTTGTCGCATTTCTCCCGCAGGGAGGAAGCCATGGCGACAAGCTCCTCGTCCACCGGTTCGGCCTCCCGCTCCGCAGGGATGCGGCCGCCGAAATATTTCTGCGCCATGGCCGTGGTGCGGGAAACCAGGTTGCCCAGGTCGTTGGCCAGGTCGGAATTGATGCGGGCGATGAGGGCTTCGTTGGTGAACACGCCGTCCGCGCCGAAGGGGATCTCGCGCAGGAGGAAATAGCGGATGGCGTCCACGCCGTAGCGGTCGCACAGGATGTGGGGGTCCACCACGTTGCCCTTGGATTTGCTCATCTTGGTGCCGTCGCCGAACAGCAGCCAGCCGTGGCCGTACACCTGCTTGGGCAGGGGCAGATCCAGCGCCATGAGGATGGCAGGCCAAATAACGGTGTGGAAGCGGACAATCTCCTTGCCCACAAAGTGTACGTCGGCGGGCCAGAATTTTCGGTAGTCAGAATCGTCCTCAGAGCCGTAGCCCATAGCGGTAATATAGTTGGTCAGGGCGTCCAGCCACACGTACACCACATGCCTGGGGTCGAAATCCACCGGAATGCCCCAGGTAAAGCTGGTGCGGGAAACGCACAGGTCCTGCAGGCCCTGCTTGATGAAGGCGATCATCTCGTTCTTCCGGCTTTCAGGCTGGATGAACTGGGGCTGCTCCTCGTACAGCTTCAGCAGGCGGTCGGCGTAGTTGGAAAGGCGGAAGAAATAGGCCTCCTCCTCCGCCCACTTTACCTCGCGGCCGCAGTCGGGGCACTTGCCGTCTTTCAGCTGGGTTTCCGTCCAGAAGGACTCGCAGGGCGTGCAGTACCAGCCCTCGTACTTCCCCTTGTAAATGTCGCCCCGGTCGTACAGCTCGCGGAAAATCTTCTGCACGGCCTTCACGTGGTAGTCGTCTGTGGTGCGGATGAACCGGTCGTTGCTGATGTTCAGCAGCTTCCACAGCTGCTGGAAATTCGCCACAATTTTGTCCACATACTCCTTGGGGGTCACGCCCTCAGCCTCGGCCTTCTGCTGAATCTTCAGCCCGTGCTCGTCCGTGCCGGTGAGGAACATCACGTCGTACCCCTGCATTCGCTTGTACCGGGCAATGGCGTCGCTGGCCACGGTGGTATAGCTGTGGCCGATGTGCGCGTTGCCCGACGGGTAGTAAATGGGCGTCGTAATGTAAAACGTCTTTTTCTCCATAATCGTCATGACCCTCCAAAGCAATGGATTTTTCTGCCTATCCTTCTATTATATACGATTTCAGCGGAATTTCAACTTTTATTCCCCGCTTTGTGGAAAACACAAGGAGTTCTTTCGCAAAGCGCGGCCCCAAAGCGCAGCTGGGAAAAGA
>DVMK01000204.1 GCA_018715025.1 Candidatus Caccousia avistercoris | reverse complement strand
TTGTTCGGGCCGTAATCTGTGTCGTTGTAGTCCGTCATACCGTCGTTGTTCGGGCCGTAATCTGTGTCGTTGTAGTCCGTCACACCGTCGTTGTTCGGGCCGTAATCTGTGTCGTTGTAGGCGGGAGCGCTGGAAGCAGGCGCACTGGAGGAGGAGGCCGGCTGGCTGGCCGCCGGGCTGCTGGAGGAAGCCGGGCCGCTGCTGGAAGCGGAGGGAGCCGCCGTCTGGTGGGCCGCCTTCACCACCTGGCCGGTGGCGGCGTCGATATCGTATTCGTATTCGATTCCGTTGGCAATAAATTCCAGCTCAAAAACAGGGGTGCCGTCGTCGTGGTCAAATTCCCTGTCGTCAAACACCGCGTCCGCGCTGTTCACGTTTGCCTGGGTCAGGGCGATTTCCTTGGCCTTTTCCAGGGTGATGTAGGGGGAGGGCTGGCCGTCCTTCGCATAAGCCGGGTCGTAATCGCCGCCGCCGATGGTCACCACGCCGGAGGCCAGCTCTTTCACCGCCGCCTGGGTGCTGGCGCTCATATCCTCCAGAAAACTTTCTGTGGGCAGAACCGAGCCTGGTTCCAGCTGAAGGACAATGCTTTTCCGGTTCCCGTCCAGGTCCTCCACAAAATAACCGGCCTCATTGATCTCTGCAATCAAATCCTGCAGCACTTGATCGCACTCTTTTCCAATATAATCCTGGTACGACGCCACAATCCCGTCGCCGTCCGCATTCAGGCCGTCCAGCCCGGTGACAAGGCCTTCCTTGTTGTACTGAATCTGGATTTCCGGGTTCACGCTGAGGGTGAGGGTCCCTGTCTCCTGCAGGGAGCTGCCCTGGCTTGCGGGGGCGGAAAAACAGCCGGCCAGAAGGGCTGCCGACAGGACAGCCAGGGAAGAAGCCGATGCAAACTTATTTCTTCTCGTTTTCATATTGGATAACTCCTCTCAATTGTGTAGATTGGCTTTTGCCTTACACCAATAGAATACGGGGGATTGCCGGGAGAACCGGGGCCGTTTTCCAAAAATTCCAGAAATTTTTTCTTTGCCTGTCAATCGTCGCCGTCATCGTCATAGCCGCTGTCGCCATTGCCGTCGTCGTCATCCCCCTGGCCGGAGGAGCTATAGTCGGTGCCGCCGTAGTTGGAATCTCCGCTGCCGGGCCTGCTGGTAAGCGGCGCCGGCTGGCTGGAAACCGCCGCGCTGGAAACCTGGCTGGAGGCAGGGGCGCTGGAGGCCGGAACACTGGGGGCCTGGCTGGAGGAGGCGTAGTCCCCGCTTCCGTAGCTGCTGGAAGGCGGCGTCACCACCGGCGCCGCCGGTTCTACGGCAGACTGGGCGCTGCTGGCAGGGGGCGCCGCAGAGGAGGCCGACGGGGCCTGCGACGAGGCCGGGGCGGAGGAAGCAGGCTCTGGCGGCGAGGAGGAAACGGCAGAAGAAGGCGGCGGTTCCGAGGGCTCGCTCCCCTGCTGTCCCTGGCTGCTGACCACCTCAATGGACACCGCCAGACGGCCGGACAGGTACTGCGACACCTCTGTGCGCAGCTGTATGCCATATTCCTGGAAAAGGGCCTGGTCGGGGGCGTCGATTCGGAAGCTGACCTGCCCGCCCTCTGAAAGGAACCCCATGGCAATGGCCCGGTCGATCAGTTCGTCCGCCACCGTCACCTTGTCTTTCCCGCGGCCGTCGTACCCCTCCAGCAGCCGTTCCCCGTCGGCGTTTGTGCCGGTCAGGCTCACCACGCTGCCCTGCCTGTTCAGATCCATGCGGACCTCTGGGTTAATGGCAAGGTAAATGGAGGAATAAGAGGAGAAATAGAAGGAATACACGCTGATTCCCAGCAGCAGAAGAAGGCAGGCCGCCGCGGCCGCCGCCCCCCGCTTCACCCAGGCCAGCGCCGGGGAAGCGGCGGCCTGGGGTTCCCGCATGAGAACCGGGTCAGACACCGTCTGCCCCACCTTGTAATGCAGGTTCGCGGCTTTCAGGAACCGCCCTTCCTCATCCAAAAGGATAGCATAGCTGCGGCGGCATTCTATCACCATATAGCTCACTGTGCGTTCCCTCCCTTCATGACCTGCTGCAAATGGCCCCGCACCAGCTCATATCCGTTGGTACAGATGAGCAGAAGCGCAACCATGTACTTCCGGTGGCGTTCCAGGGTTTTCCTTTCTACGCCGCTGCCCTCGGCAAGCCGGGCTAAGGGCAGCCGCTTGGTGCGCAGGAACTCTTCCAGCAGGCCGGGGGCTTCCCGGCCGTACTGCAGGGCCCGGCGGCACGCTTCCAGCGTGCGGCGCTGCCTGGGGCAGTTTTCGGCCACAGCCGCCAGGGTGACGCCGAACTGGCTCATCTGGCGGGCAAGCTCTTCAATTTCGGTGCGGGCGGCCTCCCTGGTTTCCAGCTGCCCGCTGTGATCCTTCCCGTCTGTCAGGGTGTCCCCCAGGGCGGTCTCTTCCCCGCCCGCTGGGGCGTCCAGCGAAAGCGCGCGGCCGTACCTGCTCTCTTTGCGCCGGTAGTCGATGAGCCTGCTGCGGATCAGCATGGCCGCATACTTCAGAAAAGCGCCCCGCAGGCGGGAATATCCCTGCACCGCTTCGTGAAACGCTATCATCGCTATGCTCAGCTCATCGTCATGCCCTTCTATGGGAGGTCTTTTCAAAAATTTCGCCGTCTCTGACTTGATAAATGGCATATAGGCTCCGATCAGCCGATCCGCCGCTTCCATATCCTCCTTGGCCGCATACACCTGCTGAAGGATCTCGTGTTCGCCGCTCATTTGTCCGCTCCCCCTCTTCTTTATAGAATACGGCTTCTTTTTTCAGAAAACGGGGTATTCCCGAAAAAAAGTCCGTCCGCAATCGCACACAATTTCTTTTCATTATATCATTCTCCTGTTGGGCAGGAGAAGAATGCCGGATTAAAAATTTGGTAAAGGATTTGTAAAATTTTATTCACGATTGAAAAATTCTCTTTCCAAAACGCGGGAAGCAGAAATTTCCGCAGCACAGGTGACTTTTGGGAAGAAAACCGGTATGATAAAGGTGCCGGAGCAGGCAGGCGGGGCGCGCCCCGGCCTGTGCGTTTTTCTTGCTGAGGCAAAGGAGAGAGGAGAAGCGCTTATGAGTATGACAGAGGAAATAAAGGAATATCTTTCCCGGTGCGGGGCGGCCGAACGTTCTCAGCTGGTGGATGTGGCTGCGTGTTACCGGGCGCAGGTGGAAATCATGAAGAAAAGCACGGGGATAGAGACAGATTTGTGCGGAAAATGCTTTGCCGTATGCCCTTACACCCAACAATACATACCCTTTTTCTCTTATGAAGGCACCGCTTCCTGCCGAATAAGGAAATGGAGGAGGCGGGCCTTTTCCGCCGTTTCCCAAATGAATGAAAAAGGAGTTGCAGCAATTGACGTCAGCTACGTATACCACCCGGAACAAATACGGATTCAAGCACAAATTTGCGTCTACCACCATTCTGGCCCTCCTGATTACCGCCTTTCTCGTGATAGTTATCGCTCCCCTGGCCGCCCCTGCCCTGTACCCCCTCTACCTTTCCTCCCTCGACATAGGCCCCGGCTCTGTGGGGTCCGCTGCGGGGCAGGACGTGCCGGTGGCCCGCTCCCTGGCGGAAATGCGGGAGTACGGCCGATTCACCCTGCGGCCCGACATGGAAGCCTTCACCCCCTGGGAGGAAACCTATGGCTATGTGATTATTGACGATGTGCCTTACTACGCCATTGACCTGCCCAGCGGGGAAAAGGTGGCGGCGAAGGTGTACCAAGAGCACGTAACCGAGGGGGCGGACGGCAGGCAGGTTCTTCCCGTAGGCACCCTGCGCCGGGTAGAGTCCCAGGCGCTGCGGGGCAACGGCGTTCACATGCAGCTGACGACCACCCAGTATTATGTGGATATGGAGGGGGATTTTGCCGCCATGCGCTCTGAGGAGGATTTCTCCTGGGCGCTGGGCAAGCGGTTTATCATCTTCTATTTTCCCATTCTTCTCCTGATCCGCGTCATTGGGGTGCGGCGGGGAACATTCGCCCCTGCCGTGCTGGAAAAGCGCGACCCCCTTCTGCCCAAAAACGACCTGGAGCTTTGGGCCGCCTCTACCTGCGCCATCTGGGCCAGCCGCGGCTGGCCCATGGAGGGCTGGCCCTTGATGGGCGGCATGCACCGGGGGTTTGTACGGGGCTACTTCGCCAAAACGGGCCTGAAGAACATGTGGGGCGTTACCACGAAGGAGGAGGGAATCGCCGCCGTTCAGGAGCTGACAGAGGAGCACGCCGGGCAGCCGGCCGGCCCCTGGGCCGCCTGGGATCTGTGCCGCGCCACGCAGCTGACGGGCCTTTTGTTCCACTGCCGCAAGATCGACCGGCAGGAGATGGACCGCCTGTACAGCGAAACCTGCCGGGTCATCCAAGCCATGTATTCCTCCTGGGAACAGCTGGCGGAGCACTATCTTGCAGGGTGCAGCGCCTGGCAGCACCGCTCCAAAAACAAGGAGGAGGCGGACAAGGACGCGGCCCAGCGCCAGAGGAAGTACGAGCAGTTAAAAAATACAGCGTACGGCCCCTACGCCGTGCCCTGGGATATGGATCTCCGCGGGAACGGCGGGGAAGCCGCAGAACAAAGCGTATGCCGGCAGATCCTGAAGCGTTACAGCCTTCGATAACAAGGCCGCAGGCTGCGCCCCTGAGAAGCCGCCCTTTCCATTTTTGTATGGAAGGGGCGGCTTTTTCCATTCCCCGCAGCAGATAAAGGAAGGGCAATTTTCCAGAGGGATTGGCAAAAACTTTCTCTTGACAAATGGGAAAAAGAACAGTATCATAGAATATAAGAACATACGTTCGAGATTGTGAGGGACTGTTCGATGACCACCTTGGAAAAGCTCACCATATTGACGGATGCGGCCAAGTATGACGCCGCCTGCACCTCCAGCGGTTCCAGCCGGACGGCGGCGCCCGGCTCCCTTGGCAGCGCGGTGTCCTGCGGCATCTGCCACAGCTTTGCGGCGGACGGGCGATGCATCTCCCTGCTGAAGGTGCTGTACACCAACTGCTGCATTTACAACTGCCAGTACTGCGTCAACCGGGTTTCCCGGGATACGCCCCGGGCTTCCTTCACCCCCCGGGAGCTGGCCGACCTGACCATCGGTTTTTACCGGCGGAATTACATTGAGGGGCTTTTCCTCAGCAGCGGCGTGCTCCGCAGCCCTGACTACACCTGCGAGCAGCTCATCCGCACCCTGGAACTGCTGCGGAACGAGTACCGCTTCGGGGGGTATATCCACGTAAAGGCAATTCCCGGGGCCGACAGGGCCCTCATTGCCCGGCTGGGGCTTCTGGCAGACCGGATGAGCGTCAACATCGAGCTGCCCTCTCAGGAGGGGCTGCGCCTGCTTGCCCCGGATAAAAGCAAGAATTCCATTTTGAGGCCCATGGGGTTCATTTCGGAAAAAATCGAGGAAAACACCCATGACCTGGCTGTGTACCGCCACGCCCCCCGTTTCGCCCCCGCCGGGCAAAGCACCCAGATGATCATAGGGGCCACCCCTGACAGCGACCAGAAAATCATCTCTCTGGCCGAGGGGCTGTACCAAAGGTATGGGCTGAAACGGGTGTTTTACTCCGCCTATATGGCGGTGACGGAAAACGCCCTGCTTCCCCCCCTGGGGACGAAGCCGCCCCTTCTGCGGGAGCACCGGCTGTACCAGGCGGACTGGCTGCTTCGCTTCTACGGCTTCCGGGCCGACGAGCTGCTGGACGAGGCCCACCCCAACCTGAACCCGCTGGTGGACCCAAAATGCGGCTGGGCCCTGCGCCACATGGAGCTTTTCCCGGTGGACGCAAACCGGGCGGAATACGCCATGCTGCTGCGGGTGCCGGGCGTCGGCGTGCGCAGCGCCAGACGCATTGTGACGGCCAGGCGGGCCGGTCCGCTGGATTTCACCGCCCTGAAGAAGCTGGGGGTCGTGCTGAAGCGGGCCCAATATTTTCTCACCTGCTCTGGCAAGATGATGCCGGGGCTTCGGGTTACCCCTGAGAACGCATTCCGGGCGCTGGCAGAGCCTTCGGGCCTGGCCCTGGCGGAGGAAGCGCCGGAACAGCTCTCTTTCTTCCCGCAGGAAGCGGAAAAGCCCGCCCTGCCCCATCCCGGAAAGGAGGCCTTTGGCCATGAAAGCCCGCTTTCCCTTCTCGCCTAAGGCGTACCGGTACGACGGCAGCTTCGACGGCTTTCTTTGCTGCGTCTTTGAAAGCTTCCTGCGAAAAGAAACCCCTGCCGCCATTTTTCCAGAGGACGGCCCTTACAGCCTGTACCAGGAAAAATGGGTGGCCACAGAGCCGGAGAAGGCGGCGCGGGTGTACCGGGCGCTTCCGGCCCGCATTTCTCCCCAGGCGGCAGAGCTGGCACGGCTGGCCTTTCTCACCTGTATGCCGGAAAAAGAGCTGCCCCTGCTGCGCTTTCTGCAGGAGGGCTTCCGCACAGGCGGCCGGATTATGAATTTCCTGGCAGACAATGACGTGGCGGCCTTGAAAAAAGCCGTGGGCCATTTGCAGAACGAGGCCCACCTGCTTTCTGGCTTTGTGCGGTTTTCTGAGCACGGCGGGGTGCTGACCTCTACCATTACGCCAAAAAATTATGTGCTGCCCCTGTTGGCCGCCCACTTCTGCACCCGCATGCCGGGGGAGCGCTTTCTCATTTTCGACCGCACCCACCGGGAAGCCCTGCTGTACAAGCCGGGGGAAGCGCAGATTGTCCCCATGGAAAGCTTCACCCCTCCCCCACCGGATCAGACGGAGGAGGAGTACCGGCGCTTATGGAGGCGCTTTTACCACACCATCGCCATAGAGGGACGCACCAATCACAAGTGCCGCATGACCCACATGCCGAAACGGTACTGGGGGAACATGACGGAATTTCAGGAGGACGAGCCCCGCCGGGAGCAGGGCCTGGCGCAAAGCGCCGGAATGCAGCGGAGACCAGGGGAAATTCTCAAATAGCGCGCCAGCGGAAAATCTGCGTGATCTGCCCGCCGCAGGCGTGGTATAATAGCTGCAGAAAGGCTGCACCTCGCACCTGGCCCAGGGCCGCGGGGCGCGGTCCGTGCGCGGCTTCCCCACCGGAGGTGCAGCCAAGAAACTGTGCAGAACCAAGGCGAAACCGCGGGCGGCATGGCTGCACCCCGCACCTGGCCCAGAGCCGCGGGACGCGGCCGGTGCGCGGCGTCCTCACCGGAGGTGCACGAAATCCCCGCCGGAGGCGGGGGACTCTTGATGATGGAAAGGATGAGGGAATTGAAAACGATCCGGCTGCTGTACCCAGACTTTGTAAGCGGAGGACTGGAAACGTATTATTTTGGCGCGAACCTGCTCGCCCATATTCTTCCCGAAAACCATAACCAGCCCTTGCTGAAGGTAAACCTGGAGCCTCCCGACGGGAAGCCCTGCGGGGTGACGGAAGGGATCTACGGAAAGGAACGGGTGATCGCCGGGATCCAGGAGGCCGGGAGGGTCATTGAGGAGGCCAGCCCGGACAGAATCATCACCATCGGCGGCAGCTGCATGGTATCGCTGGCCCCCTTCGATTATCTTCATGGAAAATACGGCAACACAGGGATTTTGTGGATCGACGCGCACCCGGACGTGTCCACGCCCGCCGACGGCTACCCCAACGCGCACGCCATGGTGCTTGGCTCTCTTATGGGCGGGGGCGACCCCTCGCTGTCTGCCCTTATGAAAAACCGGAAATTTGAGGCAAACCAAATCCTGTACGTGGGCCTGCAGGGCCTGCACGAATACCAGAAGAATTTTCTGCAGGACAGGAACGTGGCCTACCAGGTGCAGACAGAGGAATTTGTAACCGACGGGGAAATTCACCGCTTTATGAGCCGGTTTGACCATATCCTGGTTCACCTGGACATTGATGTTCTGGACGCAGGCCTGTTCCACTCCACTTATTTTGCCAACAAGGAGCTGGTGGGCGACGGCAGCGGAAGCGGGAAAATGACAATGGAAAAGCTGGCGCAGGTTCTAAAAAGCATAACGGAAAACGCCAATGTGGCAGGCTTTACCATTGCGGAATACCTCCCCTTTGACGAGTACAAGCTGCACCAAATGTTTTCCGGCATAAAGCTGTTCTGCGAGTAAGGGCGGAGCGGGGCCGGGGCCGCCGGGCACTTTATGCGCCGCAGTAGCCCGCTGCCCGCACCATGGAAAGGAAACGACAAAAGCTTTATGGAGGTATTGCAATGAAGAGAGAATTCGGAAAAGAGTTCCCCTCTTATTTCAGGCCCGCCTACCCGGAAGAATTTGAGCTCTTTTCCCATTTTGAGGTAACGGCAGGGATCCCAGCCGTTTTGTTTGCCATTACCACATGGAAAGAAAACGGAAAGCCGAACGTATGCCTTCATGCATGGAGCTGCTTCCATGGGGATAAAACCGCTTTC
>DVMK01000203.1 GCA_018715025.1 Candidatus Caccousia avistercoris | reverse complement strand
CG
This sequence comes from Candidatus Caccousia avistercoris, assembly GCA_018715025.1. Lineage (GTDB taxonomy): Bacteria > Bacillota > Clostridia > Oscillospirales > Acutalibacteraceae > Caccousia > Caccousia avistercoris. Next base: position 9,831 of record DVMK01000203.1, on the reverse strand, counting down.
GTGTCGAAAATCACGCCCAGGTCCGCCTTGGCCCGCAGGGTCGCCTTGCACACAGAAGCCATGGCGGCCTCGTTTTCCGGGTTGGGAATGTGGTTGGGGAACATGCCGTCCGGCTCCAGGAACTGGCTGCCGGAAACATCGGCCCCCAGAGGGGCCAGCACGTCGCTGGCGTAGAAGCCGCCCGCCCCGTTGCCTGCGTCCACCACAATGTGGAAGCCCGCCAGGGGATGATCGTAATCCTCCGCCTGCACGCCCTCCTTGATCTTGTTCCGCAAAATTTCACAGTAGCGGCTCATGTAGTCCACCGCTTCGGCCTCCCCCTTCCCGTAGGCGGGGGCCTTGTTGTCCTGGGCATATTCCAGAATGGCTTCAATGTCGCAGCCGTCCAGGCCGCCCTGCTTGGTGAAGAACTTCAGCCCGTTCCGGTAGTAGGGGTGGTGGCTGGCCGTAATCTGCACCGAGCCGTCGCAGTCCCAGTCCACCGTTACCATGAACATGCTGGGGGTAGAGGCCAGGCCGCACACCAGCACCCGCGCCCCGGCGGCCAGCATGGCGTTCACCACGGCCTTCTGAATCCGGTTCGCGGAAACGCGGGAATCGTGCCCCACGGCGATTTTCATTTCACAGGCCGGCTTCCCCGTCTTTTCCGAAAGCCAGAGCAGGAACCCGGCCGCCATGCGGCGCACCGCCTCGTCTGTCAGGTTGACGGCCTGCCCCGCCGGCCCCGGGGTGGCTACGCCCCGGATATCCGATCCGCTTTTAAACAATTTCCAATCCTGTTCCAACATAGTTGGCAATACCTCCCAATTTTATCACCGAATCCCGGCGCTTTCGCCGGATATACTAAAATAGCATTCTCATTATACGGCAATTCCCTCCGCTTGTAAATTACAATGGGAAGAATTTGTCCGAAATACGGCCAGGGCAGGGCTGCCCGGGCGGAAGGCTTGCAAAGGAGGCGCGGAGATGCAGGCGGTCATGGAGCTGAAGGACGTGTCGAAAACCTATGTGCAGGGCGGGCAGCAGATCAAAGCCCTGGACCATGTGACCCTCACGGTGGAGCGGGGGGAATTCCTGGCGGTGGTGGGGCGCAGCGGCTCGGGGAAATCCACCCTCATGAATATGCTGGGCTGCCTTGACACCCCCACCCAGGGCAGCTATGTGTTCGCCGGGGAGGAGGTGGCCGGCCTTTCCGACAGGCGGCTGGCGGAAATCCGCAACCGGAAAATCGGGTTTGTGTTCCAGGGCTTTAATCTGATCGGCGGGCTTTCCGCCCTGGAAAACGTAGAGCTTCCCCTGGCGTACCGGGGCGTGCCCCGGGGGGAACGGCGGGCCATGGCCCTGGAGGCCCTGGAGCTGGTGGGACTGGGCGGCCGGGTAGAGCACCGCCCGGGGCAGATGAGCGGCGGCCAGCAGCAGAGGGTGGCCATTGCCCGGGCCATCGCCGCCAGGCCCCCGGTCATTCTGGCAGACGAGCCCACCGGCAACCTGGACCTGCAGGCGGGCCAGGCGGTGATGGACATCCTCCAGGGGCTGAACCGGCAGGGCCGCACCCTGGTGCTCATCACCCACGACCGGGAGGTGGCCCGGCTGGCGGGCCGCCGGGTGTGCATCCGCGGCGGCCGCATCTCCAGCGGGGATGCCCCCTGAAGCCCGCCGGAAACGAACGAATTTCCCGCCGGGGACCGGGTGAAGTTTGGCAATTTTCCCATTCCCTGCTTGGTTGACAAGAATTTGACGGGCAGATATAATGGAGAAAGAAGGAAAACAATTCCGGATTCGTTGTTTTCCCCTGACAAGTCTGTGTGATGCAAGGAGGACAATTTATGGCTGCGAACCTGTTGGAACTGCACGATGTGGATGTCCCCGAATTTTTGAGAACCCTGGAATCCTGCAAAGGGAATGTGTACCTGGTCACCCGGGAAGGCGACCGCCTGAACCTGAAAAGCAAGCTTTGCCAGCTGGTCGGCCTGACCAAGCTGATTGAGGGCGGCAAAATTGCTGAAGCTTTCATAGAGTGCGAGAATAAGGAAGACGAATCCGCCTTGTTCCGTTTTAACCTGTACGGGAAGGACTGACCGTCCCCGGGACATAATAAGGGGCAGACCCGGCATCCTTTCGGCGCTGCGCCGGAAGGGTGCTTCTTTTTTATTTATGACCCGAAAAATGAGAGGAGTGTTGTAACCCCATGGCAAAGGGAAGACGATATGCAAAGCGCCGCAGGCGGCCCTGGTGGGCGGCGCTGGCCGCTGTGGCTGTGGCGGCCGCCGGACTTGCCTGGCAGCACCTGGGCCCCCAGCTGAGCCTGCCTGCGGGCGGGCAGGCCGCCCAGCCGGACGCGCCCCCCTCCGGCACCCTGCAGGTGTATTTTTTGGACGTGGGCCAGGGCGACAGCGAGCTTCTCTGCATGCCGGGCGGCGAACATATCCTCATTGACGCGGGTACTGCCGCCACCGAGGAAGAGCTTGCGGCAGAGCTGGAACGGCTGGGCGCCGGTACCCTTGACCTGGTGGTGGGCACCCACCCCCACGCCGACCACATCGGCGGCATGGCCCAGGTGGTCTCTGCGCTGGAGGTGAAGGAGATCCTCCTGCCTCAGGTGGCGGAGGACATGACCCCCACCACAAAGACCTACGAGGATCTGCTGGAAAGCATAGAACAGAAGGGCCTTTCCATCACACCCGCCCAGCCAGGCCAGGTGGTGTGGAACAAGGACGGGGCCGTGCTGGAGGTGCTGGCCCCCAACTCCCAGGAATACAGCAACCTGAACAACTACTCTGTGGTGCTGCGCCTCACCTACGGGGAGGACTCCTTCCTGTTCACCGGCGACGCGGAGCAGGAAAGCGAGGAGGAAATGCTGGCCAAAGGGTACGACCTTTCCGCCGACGTGCTGAAATGCGGCCACCACGGCAGCGACACCTCCACCTCCCCCGCCTTCCTCAAGGCGGTGTCCCCCTCCGCCGCCGTCATCAGCTGCGGCGAGGACAACGACTACGGCCACCCGAACCAGGAAACCCTGGACAAGCTGGCCCAGGCCGGGGCGGAGGTGTACCGCACAGACACCCAGGGGACCATTCTGGCGCAGACCCAGGGGGAGGGCGTGACCTTCACCACAGGGCTGCCCTCGGTGAAATAAAGGACCGGCCCGGCGCAGGAAGCGTTTTCCTGCGCCGGGCCGGCTTTTACGTTCTCAGGGCTGCCGTTCCGCCTCTGGAACGGCGTAAATGTCCCTGTAGGACTCCGCTTCCTCAGGGGAAACAGGCGGCGTGGGCGTGAGCCCGGTGCACTCCCCGGAGGACACCACGTTGTTTTCCCAGCCGGGTTCCTCCGCCGTTACGCCTGGGGCCTTCCGGGAGAAATCCCGCTCCATAATGATCTCGTATCCGCTGCTTCTTTTCCGTTTTTCATCCTTTTTCCGTTTCATTTGTCGCCTCTCCTTTCCCAAAGCCCGGGCAGCCGGGCCTGAAGCTAGTCTGCCCGAAAAAGCGTTCTTTTATTTTTCTTCCTTTCTCCGGCTCGAGTACAGATTATGGGACACACCCGGGTGTATGATAAAAGGATAAAGCATCTGAGGTTCACGGATAAAAAAATATCCGCCTGCTGTTGATTTCAGTGAAAAAATGTTGTAAACTATTTTCATCAAACAAGCTTGCAGGATCCGCTGAAATCTGCCGCAGGGAGGCTTCGCCATGTTTTTTGAGTATTATAAACAGCTATGCGACCAAAAGGGGGTGAGCCCCTCCCGCGCGGCGGAGGACATAGGCCTTTCCCGCACGTCTGTGGTAAAGTGGAAAAACGGTTCGGTGCCCAGCGGGGCCACACTGAAGAAGATCGGAGAATATTTCGGCGTTTCCGCCGACGCGATTCTGCGCGAGGGGGCCGAAGCCGCCCCAGAGGCGGACGTGACCTTCGACGACTTCACCTACGCCCTGCACAACGAAACAAAGGAGCTGACGGAAGAAAACCGGCAGAAGCTGCTGGAGCTGGCCCGGTTCTTCCGGCAGGAGCAGGAAAAAAAGGGGAGGTAAGCCCATGGTAGAGCTTTCGCAGCTCTATGGCGACCTGCGCGCCCAGGACGTGAGCCTGTACATCCGCGATCTTGGGTTTTCAGAGGCCGCCTGTATTGAATATCACCACAAGTACGCCGTATTCCTGGATTCCGCCTGCTTTCAGAGCCTGCGGCGTATGAAAAGCATCCTGGCCCATGAGATCGGCCACTGCGCCACCGGCTGCACCCACCGGGTCAGCAGCCCCCTTGACCTGGTGGAAAAGCACGAGTACAAGGCAACCCGCTGGGCCATTGAGCGGTACCTTCCCTTCGCCGCCCTGCAGGAGGCCATGGCAGAGGGCTTCTGCCAGCCCTGGGAGCTGGCGGAGTATTTCGACGTTTCCGAGCAGCTTGTCCGGCAGGCGCTGCAGTACTATACAGGCCCGAAGGCGCTCCGCTTCCAGGGGTAGGGCGCCTTCGGGCTTTTTCACGCCCCGGCCCCCGCGCCGGTTTTCCGCGAAAAAAGAAGAATTTTGTAGTTATGTAAACAAGATCTTTGCCCTGTTTTCCCCAGAAAAGGGCGGTGGAATTCCCGTGAAACGGGGGAAAACAGGGAGGATATCCGGAAAAAGCTTCTTTTGATTGTGGAAAACTCGGTTGAAAGTGTTGAGAATTGTGAAATACCCCAGGAAGGCCCCAAAAGTATTTTTCAGTTATGTAAAGTAAAGACTTGACTTTTGGAAAAGGGCGTCGATAAAAAAATTTGTTTTTCCAGAAATTTTTCCCTTGCATTCTTTCGGAAAATATGGTAGAATAGCAAAGCGTTCAAAAGATATGCGGGAGTAGTTCAATGGTAGAACATCAGCTTCCCAAGCTGAATACGGGGGTTCGATTCCCCTCTCCCGCTCCAAAAAAGAAAGCAGCCTGTGCGGCTGCTTTCTTTTTTTGTCTTTGGTGACCGTTTTGACTGGCAGTCCCGGCACGAGCTGACATGTGGTATATTCCTCTTTCACTCCATCCTATCCAGCATCCCGCTGAGCTGCCGTGCCCAAACGATATCCGCGCGGTACAGCTCATCCCAAAGGCTCAGGCAAAGCTCCCGGACCTGGCTGTTTTCCGGGAAGCGATCAAGCGTTCTGAGCACGCACTGTGCCAGATCGCGGGAATGCAGCCAGAAGCGCTGGGGGCGTCCCGCTTCTTCTGCCATCGTCCCGCAGGCCGCCGCAAGAGCCGCCGCATAGGGCGTCGGATCGCCGTCCCACTCGCAGAGAAGCGTCAGAAACACAGGCCACAGGAATACGCCCTGACGGGAGCGCATCAGGGCGATCAGGAATTCTTTGTCCCGGGTGAGATCGACGCTCTTTTCCTCAAACAGATTTTTCAGCACATACAGCTCCCCGGAAAAGCGATCCATGAAATGGAGCAGGATAATCTTGCTCCGCTCTCTGGTATCCTCTCCTGAAAACGCTTTCACCGCCTGTCTGCAAATGGCATCCTGCTGTGCCTTTGTGAAATCGCCGGTCAACAGTTCGGACAGTGCGGTCTCATCTTTCCAAAAGAGAGCGGCAGCGCACAGCAGCCCGGCGGCCTGCGGCGCGAGATCGCTGCTCCTGAACCCACAGGCGCACAAAAGCTGCCTGCGGCAAAACGCCGGATCCTGAGGATAGAACTCCCACAGGAGAGCCTCTCCCCCGATGGCGCCCAGGGCACGGACATCCCGCTGGACAAGCAGCCGAAACACACTCGCCGCAAAGGCGGGCTCCTCCTCCGCATATCGAACCACACAGATCGGCGTCATGAACCATACCGCCGCGCAGTCGTCCTCGCTCGCTCTCCGCACTGTTTCGCGGAAAAACGGACGCAGCTCCCCGTGCATCTTCAGCAATTCGGCAATCGTATAGAGCGCATAACCGCGGATGCTGTTGATCGAACCGTTTCTGAGTGTGTCCAGTGTGAGAGGCTCCGTTTTTTCTCTCAAGGGAGAAAACAGACCTTCAAATCCGTCCTCCTCCATAGATTCGACATACGACAGCGCAAGGGTTTTCAAGAGCTCCAGAATATCCTCCGGCCAGTCCTGCTCAGCACGAGTCTCGATCAGCCTCTCAATTTCCCACAGTACATTGCGCCCCCCGACAGAGGCGGAGCGCCGGATGACCTCGCTCATGAGCTCTAGGTCAGGAATTTTTTCCCGTGCGCATTCCGCCATGCCAGCCAGCACAGAGCAGTGATATTGTGCGTTGCACTCTTTTGGAAACAGGAGAGACAGCTTTGCGAAACGGGTTGGTTCCAGCTTGGCCTGTGTCAAAAAAGAGCGAGCAAATACCTCGTGCGATACCTCAACCCATTGATCCCCATGTGCACGGTTGTGCCACCGGTCCCCCAGCTTCTCCTTCGGCGTGGCGATAATTTGCAGCCAGGTGCGATCGCGGATGCGATCCACCTTCCCATCCAGAGGAGAAGAGACAAACTGTGCTTCGCTGCTGAACAATCCTGTAGAATACTTCCATGCGTGGATCCAGGGATTTCGCCTCACAACCTTCAGGAGTTCCTTTACATAAGGCGAGATCCGCTCTGATGAGAGCTCCGGCAAAAGCTCCTTTTGCAGATATCCCCAGTATGCGTAATAAACCGGCGTGCCGCCTGCCTGCCGGGAACGCTGCCTGCGCCTCTGAAACTGTTCCACCATCCATGCGGTCGGTTCCTTCCACACGCAGATCCTCCTCTCCAGCTCCTGAAAAATGCTTTTGTTACAGAAAGGAGAAAATTTTCGCAGAATCTTTTTTGTATCCACCAGAAAATCATGTGCATTCGCAGTGTAGACAAATATTTTATTCTCAAAGTCAGACAACAGCCATTCAAGAACCTGATCGGCGAATGACTTCGGCAGCTGTGCCGCGCCAGCCATCAAAACCTCATGAACGACGGCAGACGAGCGCCCGTCTGTATTTTGAAGGATGGACAGCGCTTTCTCCGGCTCATCTGCGGCATGCGCCTCAAGTGCCCATTTTATCAATTCCACAATCTTTCGCACCACTGACTCATGGTATCCGTTTTCTGCCCAAAGCCGGTATTCGTCGGTGAAATAGTCTCGCCGTTGATCAAACGTCAATTTCTCTGTCACGGAGCGCAAAACGGGAAGCAGTGCACTGACAATCTCTTCGGAGCAGCTGACAGCCAGTGCCTTTCGCTCCTTCTCATCACCCACATGGAGCCCCTCCCGATTCCACATTTCCCTCGTCTCAAGCAGAAGCCGGAAAAGCGGAATGACGTGCGCGGAGCGATGCTGAAGCAAGGGCAAGAAGGCTATCAGGTTTTCCCAAAGCGCTGGATGCCGTCTGAGCAGCTTCAAGCGAAAACAGTACATCTCCTCCGAATCCGAGGAAGCGTCGAAGCAAAGAGCGCCCCAGAGAAGCTTGTCTATCTCGTCACTTTGAAAGGCAAAGGGCGTGATCTGCTCCAACACGAACGAGGGCTCTTCCTCGCTGATGGAAGCAAGGAGACGAATTCCCTCTTCCTCCAGCCACCCTTTCCCGGATAGTTCAGGGAAACGCTTCGCAAAACACGTACGTCCCCAAAATACTGTCCGGAATACAAAATCGTGCCAAGCAGGCTTCCAGAGCCATTCCTTGACAAAGCGGAGAATCGTTTCATCAGGCGCGCTGCATTCCCGGAGCGCCTCAAAGACAGCGCACTGAAAATAGGAATGAATGTCCGCGGCATTCAGAACCGTTGTTCCCTGCTGTACATACGTCTGCGAATCGCTTTCCAGCAGGCTTTGCAGAACGATCTGGAAGCGGTACCGCAGGCTAGGAAGCTGCCGCTCCGACGGGGTAAAAATTTCCTGCAGTGTTTTTCCATCGTAGATCTCCCTGAGAATATGGACGGCGGCAAAGAAGTCGAGAAAGCTTTGGTGTGTAAACGACACCGTGTGAGCATCAACCGTCAATAGGCCGCCGGAAGCCAATGCCTCCACTATGGCTTCCCGGCCGGAAAACAGCTGCACCGGCAGGGAAAACCGCGAATTCCGCATCATTCGGCTAACAATATCCTCCACACAAGCCGCTGTTTCCCCCTCTGGCAGTCCCTGCCGGGCACAGGAACTTTGCAGCTGCCTCCACCAGACCTGCATCAGCTGCGTGCCGGTATGAATCTCCCCATAACGGTCTTGTTCCTTCAGCTGAGACCACACAAACAGGACTGCCGGCGTTCGCAGTAGCTCCCGAAGCCGGGGAGAAAGGAGGCCATACGGATCCCCCACGCACTCGGTGGTTTCCTCTTTCGAGAGCGGATTCACGCAAATTTTCTCCCATATCAGGCCGTGCTGCTCACTCATGTGGGAAAACAGCTCAGCCAACTCGCTGCCTGTCTCCAGGTCAAAGCTGCGGCATACAAATAGGAGCGAGAGCCTTCCCGCGTACTCCCGGTTTGCGCGTGCCGCTTCTCGGATCAGCTCACGGCAGACACGCAAGGCTCTCTCCGCGTGCATACCAGCCCAGCGAAGCGCGTCGAGCTGGTCTAAAATCAGAACGCAGGGCTTTCCTACCGAAAGGGAAAGCAGGCAGCGCACCGGGGATTCCGGCAGGCCCAGCATTTCTCCGTATTGATCCGAGGAACCGCTCGGAACATTCTGATCCAGTCTAACGGCGAGATACAGGATGCCCTGCTTTTCCAAACGGCCGGCCAGCTCCTGCAGGCAGCCGCTTTTCCCAGCTCCTGCCTTTCCGTGGAGGAGAATGGAGCGCCCTTCCATCACGGCGGAAAAAACCTGCTCTGTCGCAGCACGGGGAAAGATCGTTTGCCGAATGGGGCGAAATCCATCGCGGAAAGACTGGTTGATTTTCTGCACCCTTGTGAGAATCCTGTCATCGCAGCTGTAATCCCTGCGCTTGACTCCATTCCGCCCAAGATATGCAATCACATCGTTCGCCGTAATGGGAACACCGTAAGCGCTTGAGTCATGTGCCATCTGTTCCAGCTGTACACGAATGGAGGAAGCCGGAACACCTCTGAACAGCCAGCCGATACGCTCCTCCAGATCAAGGCGCGCCTCCTCTCCCCACGGAACTATCTCAAAATGGCAGCGCGCCAGAAGCGAAACAATTTTCCGCAGCTGTGCATCATCATTTTTATCCAGTCTGAGTTGCTGCGCCGTCGCATCAAACAGCATCCGATACGGTTGGTTTGTCAACTGATATGCAGCAAAATCCTGTGCGGAATGATTGGTGCGCGCCCTGCGGCACAGCTCGTCGAGACCGCCATAGGGAAGGGGGGAAATGAAAAAATACCGGCTCCCCGGCTCAGATTCCAAAATACTTTTAAGCCTTGAAAAAACGTCATGCCGAGCCAGATCGCCAATCCTCCATTTGTCATAAATGGAATTGCTCCCCTTGCACTGGTAGTAGCTCCTCCGGCCATCGAAATCCGTTGCGATAAACTCGACCGCGTCGCTGTTTGGTCCAAGCGGCTCCACCTCCACAGATCGGAGCTTTTCTTCGACCAAGCGGAGAAGCAGACGGGCAAAATAGGCATTCTCATAGTCGTTTCCATATTTATCTGCGCGCCCGCCTGATTCGTAAGCCATGGATCGATTCTCCTTCCTTGCCATAGAACACAATATTGCTGCCGAAAATCACATCACAGATGCTTATGATGTTGTCTTTTATTATACAATGAAACAGAGGCGGTTTCTATATTGGTTTGGAATATCTCCCACTTTAGAAAAGCCTCCAATAAATCTAAGGCAATACCGCACAGAAAAGTAGGCGCGATACTGCCAGAAGTGATATAATAAGACCATGGATAAACAGATGACAATGTCTGCGCTTAGTGATGAGTTGGCGCAG
>DVMK01000202.1 GCA_018715025.1 Candidatus Caccousia avistercoris | reverse complement strand
CCGCATCTTTATTGTATCAAAAGGAGTTTTTATTTCCTATGCAACGCTAAAGCTTTTTGTGAACTCCCCGGCACAGCCGGGGGTTTTCGGTAAACAACAAAACGGCAGGCGTTCCCGCCTGCCGCTGGAAGCGTTATGGGGACGGGGCCTCTTGGGCCAGCTCCTGCAGGGTTCCAAAGGTGTACCCCATTTCCTCCCATTTTGTCAGTAAATCGTCAAGGATTTCGCCGTTCGTTTTTGAGGTGCTGTGCAGAAGCACCACCGCCCCCGGGTGGATGCGGGGAAGAAGCTTGCTGTACGCCTCTTCCGGCGACGGCTGGTCGTCCTGGTACCAATCCACATAGGCCAGGCTCCAGAACACGGTGGTATAGCCCAGCTCCTGGGCCATTTTCAGATTCTCTTCGCTGTATTTTCCCTGGGGAGGCCGGTAGAATTTCTGCATATCGCAGCCGGTAATCTCCTTGTATTTTACTTCCACATCCTCCATTTCTTTCCGGAAAGAGGCCATGTCTGAAATCTGCGACATATCGTAATGGTGGTAGGTATGGTTCCCCACAATATGGCCTTCTTCCACCATGCGCTTTACCAAATCGGGACTGGTTTCCAGGTAATTGCCAACCACAAAGAAGGCTGCCCTGACGTTGTGCTTTTTCAACGCATCCAGAATGGCGGGGGTATACCCTGCTTCATACCCGGCGTCAAAGGTGAGGTAAATCCGCTTCTGCGAGGCGTCGCCCGCATAATATGCATCATACTGCCGCAAAAAATCCGCGGAAGCATTGCCCACAGGGGTTTCCCCCTCCTTTTGGAAGCTGAGGCCCCAATTGGCATTGGCCTGAGCCGATGCCTCCACCGCCCTGCCCCGCATTCCGTTCACACCGGCCGGGATCAGCAAAAGCGCCAGCACCGCTGCGGCCGCCGCAATGATATGCTTTTTCCGGATAATCGCAAACATACCCATCCCCCGTTTCCCCTTTTTTCCATGGATATGCCGCCTGCGCCCGCCTTATGCCTTCACCTGTGGGCAGGCTGTGAGACGGAGGATATTTTCCCCAGTAAGACAGAACGGTAATGACATGCTTCCGCAGGCGTGGTATAATAGCCGAAGAAAGGGTGCAGCGCGGGCCCTCCCGCCTGCGAGGGCTTCTTTGCCCGGCGACGGCAGGAGCCTGCGCGATCTGTTCACCGGAGGCGATTGATGTGATACGGTATGCCAGGATGGAGGATAAGGAGTTTTGGTACAGCCTTGACAGGCACCTGCCCGAGAGGGAATTTCCCAAAAAGGTGGCGGCCGGGCAATGCTATGTGATGACAGAGGGCGAGGAGCCCGTCGGCCTTCTGCGGTACCACCTGTTTTGGGACAGCATCCCCTTCTGCACCATGCTGGTGGTAAGGCAGGACCGCCGGGGAAAGGGATACGGGAAAAGGCTGATGGCGCACTGGGAAGCAGACATGAGGGCGCAGGGCTGGGATCTTCTGATGACCTCCACCCAGGCGGACGAAACTGCGCAGCACTTTTACCGGAAGCTGGGGTATCAGGATTGCGGGGCTTTGTTTCTTGACATTCCCCCATACGCCCAACCTGCCGAACTGTTTTTGAGAAAGCCCATCGCTCCCCTGGGAACGGTGGGAGGAAAGGAAGGCGCAGGCGAATGAAAGAGATGCGAAAGAAACGGGCGGTGGCTGTGAAACGCCGCAGGAGAAAGGAGATGAGGCCATAACGTAAAGAAAAAGGAGCAAATAGGATGAGAAACATACCAGATCCCAATGTGATTTTTCCAAACGAATACAAGACCTCCTGCTTCCTGAAAAACGTCGTCCATGCTTCCAATATCACCGTGGGCGATTATACCTACTACGACGACAGCGAAGCCCCGGAGGATTTTGAAAAAAATAACGTGCTGTTCAATTACCCGGAATTCGGCGACAGGCTTGTCATTGGAAAATTTTGTTCCATCGCTTCCGGAACGAAATTCATCATGGGCCCCGCCAACCACCGGATCAGCAGCGTGACCACCTACCCCTTCCATGTGTTCGGCGGGGTTTGGAGCGAACGCACGCCGCCCCACCTGGCCCAGCTTCCCTCCAAGGGGGATACTGTCGTGGGGAACGACGTGTGGATCGGGCGGGAAAGCGTTATTATGCCGGGCGTCAGGATTGGCGACGGCGCTATTGTGGCCGCCTGCTCTGTAGTGGCGGGGGATATTCCGCCGTACAGCGTGTTTGACGGGAACCCGGCCAAATTCATTAAGAAACGGTTTGACAGCGAGCTTTGCCAGCTTCTGCTGGAATGGAAATGGTGGGATTTCGAGCCGGAAAAGCTGGCCCGCTTTCTGCCGCTGCTGTGCGACCCAGACCTGGAAAAGGTCAGGCGGGCGATAGAACAGGATTTGTCGGAGCAGAAGGGCTGCTGACCAGCCCTTCCCTTCTTTTATATTTTTTGCAAAGGCAGGACGCGAGCGATGGAATTGAAGGATTTATTCCCCGTATGGGATCAGTTAACAGAGGAGCAGCAGAAAAAGCTGAAGGCGGCCGCCTCTTTCCGCCGGTTTGAAAGGGGCGACAGGCTGCACAGCGGCAGCGAGGACTGCGTGGGCCTTTTCCTGGTAGCCAAGGGCCTGCTGCGGGTGTTCACCCTTTCGGAGGAAGGGCGGGAGATTACCCTGTACCGCCTGTTCCAGCGGGACATGTGCCTGTTCTCTGCCTCATGCATGCTGCACAGCGTACAGTTTGACCTTCACGTGGAGGCGGAGGAGGAGACGGAGATTTTCCTCATTCCGCCCCAGGCGTACAAGGAATTGATGGCCACCTCACTGCCGGTAGCCAACTATACAAACGAACTGATGGCGGCCCGCTTTTCCGAAGTCATGTGGCTGCTGGATCAAATTCTCAACAAAAGCTTCGATTCGCGTCTGGCCGCCTTCCTGCTGGAAGAAAGCGATGTGGAGGGTTCGCGGGTGCTGCACATCACCCACGATCAGATCGCCCGGCACCTGGGCAGCGCCCGGGAGGTGGTTACCCGCATGCTCAAGCACTTCCAGGCAGAGGGACTGGCCGCCCAGGGCAGGGGCGTGATCCAGCTGAAGGATGAAGCCGGTCTGGAACGGCTGGCCGAGGGGGCCCGGCGGTAGGGCGCTACAGGGTGACGCCGTCCTTCCAAATGGAAAGGACGCTTTTGTCCAGCTGTTCCGACTTCGCCCTCACCGTGCCGGAAGCCGCGGCCAGCACCAGCCGGGCCAGCTCCTGCAGCAGGGTTTCTTGAGAAACGCCCTCCAGAAGCCTGCCCGCGTCAAAATCGATCCAATTCTTTTTCTTCTCAGCCAGCAAAGAATTGCTGGCTATTTTTATGGTGGGAACCGGGCAGCCAAAGGGCGTGCCCCGGCCGGTGGTGAACAAAATGAGCTGCGCCCCCGCCGCCGCCAAAGCGCAGGCGGAGGTCAGGTCGTTCCCCGGCGCCTGCAGGAGGCTCAGCCCCCGGCAGCGGACGGTCTCGCCGTAAAGCAGCACGTCCTCCACCGGCGCCGAACCGGATTTCTGCACACAGCCCAGGGATTTTTCCGCCAGCGTGGTGACGCCCCCCTCCCGGTTGCCGGGGGAAGGATTTTCATCCACCCTCTGCCCGTGGCGCAGGAAATATCCCCGAAACCCCTGCAGCAAATCCACGGCGCGGCGGTATACCCCCTCGGAACGGCAGCGCCGCAGAAGGAGCGGCTCCGCGCCGAACATCTCCGGCACCTCCGTCAGCAGGGCCGAGCCGCCCCGGGACAAAAGCCAGTCGGAAAAAGCGCCCGCCAGCGGGTTGGCTGTAATGCCGGAAAAGCCGTCGGAACCGCCGCACTTCAGCCCTACCGTCAGCTGGGAAAGCGGGCAGGGCTGCCGCACCGCACCGGCGGCAAAGGCCATCAGCTCGCGCAGAAGGGCCATGCCCGCCGAAATCTCGTCCTCACACTCCTGGCAGGAAAGGAATTTTACCCGCCGGGGATCCGCCCCCGCCAGCTCCTGCCGCATGTCCTGCATCCGGTTGTTCTCACAGCCCAGGCCCAGTACCAGCACGCCGCCCGCGTTGGGGTTCTGGGCCAGGCCGCACAAAAGGCGCCTCGTCATGCCCAAATCCTCCCCCAGCTGGGAACAGCCGAAGGAGTGCTGGAAGGCAAACACGCCCTCTACGCCGGCGGGGGCTTCCGCTGCCGCCAGCTGCTCCAGCCGCTTTGCCACCCCATTCACGCAGCCCACCGTGGGAAGGATCCACACCTCGTTCCGAACGCCCGCCCTGCCCTCCGGCCTGGCATACCCTTGGAAGAAGGCCGGTTCCGCCGGGGAAAGCTCCTGGAAAGACGGCCGGTAGGAAAAATCCTCCACCCCTTCCAGCCCAGAGCGCAGGTTGTGGGTGTGAACCCACTCCCCCGCACAGATACGCCGCCGGGCGAAGCCGATGGGCATCCCGTATTTCCGCACCGTCTCCCCTTCGGAAATTTCCTCCAAGGCCAGCTTGTGGCCTGCAGGGACCGGTTCGTTCAGGGAAAGCTTCCTGCCGCCGCAGGACACATTCTCCCCCGGGGCAAGGCTCCGCAGCGCCACCGCCACATTGTCTGCCGGATGAATCTGAATCAGCTCTCTCATTTTCCGGCTTCCTCCATGGCCTGGCGCAGGGCTGCGGCGATTCCCCTTTCCCGAATCCGTTCCAGATCCCCGGCCGCCGTTTTCTCAAAGCCGGACAGGCGGGGAAGCTCCTCCTGGAACAGGGTGCAGCCGTGGACAGCGGCCGCTGTGAACTCACCGGCTGTTTTCCCGCTGTACTGCTCCGCCAGCTCCAGCGGTTCCGCCATGTCGCGCAGCGGGTAAGGCACGCCGTCCCGCAGGCCGAAGAGGCCCCCGTCCCCCTTCTGCCGCACGGTGTAGAAGGCCAGCATGGCCGCAAAGGAAAACACCAGCAGGCGCGGGAATTTCCCCGCCTCCATAGAATCCAGCACGGTGGGCAGAACCCGTTCCCTCCATTTCGGGAAGGTATTGGTGCAGATTTCCAGCAGGCGGTGCTCCAGGAAGGGGTTTTCAAACCGCTCCATCACAGCGCGGGCAAAGGCTTCCGACTCCTGCCGGGGAAGGGGAACAAAGGGGATGATTTCTTCCTCGGCCTTCTCCAAAAAGGCCCGCAGCAGCGGCTCCTCCATACACTGGCGCACAATATCCTTTCCCATCAGGAAGGCGGCGGGCACCATGGAAGTGTGCCCGCCGTTCAGGATCCGCACCTTGCGCTGCTTGTAGGGCTGCACATCCTTCACAAACAGGGCCGGGCTTCCGGGCAGGTCAATGGGAAACCGCTCCGCCACCTCAGGCCCTGCCTCTATGGCCCACAGGCCAAAGGGCTCGCCCACGTCGGCCAGGCGGTCCTGATAGCCAAAGCGCTGCCACAGGGCGGGAAGCTCCTCCTCCGGGCAGCCGCTCACAATGCGGTCTACCAGGGTGGAACAGAACCGGCAGGACTCCTCTACCCACCGGCGGAAGCCCTCCTCCAGGTTCCACTGCTCCGCCAGGGCGAGAACACAGCGCCGCAGGGCCGGGCCGTTCCCCTCAATAAGCTCCGTGGGCAGCATGGTCAGCCCGCGGCCCGCCTCGCCATGGAAAAAAGCGTACCTCTCGTACAAAAAGCGGGTCAGCTTCCCCGGGAAAGAGGCCGGCGGGCAGCTGTCAAAGCGATCCTGGGGATCCAGGGAGATGCCCGCTTCTGTGGTGTTGGAAACGACAAATTCCACCTCCGGCAATCGCGCCAGGGCCAAAAACCCCGGAAAATCCTCGTAAGGGCTCACCGCCCGGCGAATGCAGGTGATCGGGAGGGCGGCGTCCGTCACGCTTCCCCCGTCCCTGCCCCGCAGCACCACGGTGTACAAACAGTCCTGTTCCTGGAACAGCTGCAAATTTCCCCGCCCTGTGGGCTTCACCACCGCCACGGTTCCCTGAAAACGTCCCGCATCGCAGGCTGCCTGGATGGCCGGGTCGATGAGCGCCCGCAGAAGCCTTCCCTCCCCAAACTGTACCACCCGAATGGGAAACTCTTCCTTTTTCAATACCTGTGTAATGTGCTTCACTTTCCTCACCCCTGTATGATTTGGAAATATGCCATTTTGACTGCGGGCCGGAAAAAAGATTTTCCCTTCCCGGCCGCCGCTTCGTCTTGAATCCCCGCGCCTTTTGCGCTATACTGGTCGCGTACCCAACAGAAAAGGCGGAGACCCTTGCTCTCAGTATAAAGATTCCTTCGCCTTTTGGCAAGATCGGAATCAACCATAAAAAGGAGCGAATGATATGCGGGATTTTCTGGACGACGATTTTTTGCTTTACAACGACACCGCCGGGGAGCTTTTCCACACCTGCGCCAAGGAACTCCCCATTTTGGATTACCATTGCCACATTGATCCCCGGGAAATTGCGGAGGACCGGGTCTTTTCCAACCTGGCCCAGGTGTGGCTGGGCGGCGACCACTACAAATGGCGGCTGATGCGGGCCAACGGGGCGCCGGAGGAAGAGGTTACCGGCTCTGCCCCGGACCGTGTGAAATTTCAGCACTTCGCGGAGGCGCTGCCCCGGGCGGCGGGGAACCCGCTGTACCACTGGAGCCACCTGGAGCTGCGCCGCTATTTTAACTGCAGCGCCATTCTGAACGGGGACACAGCCCAGCAGGTTTGGGAGCACTGCAACAGCTTGCTGCCCGGCCTGAGCGCCCGCCGGCTCATCCTGCAGTCCCATGTGGAGGTGGTCTGCACCACCGACGACCCGGCAGACGACCTGCGCTGGCACAAAATGCTGCAGGAGGACGGCTCCTTCCCGGTGCTGGTGGCCCCGGCCTGGCGGCCGGACAAGGCCATGAACCTGGAGAAGGAGGGATTTTCCGCGTACGTGGCCAGGCTTTCCCTTGCGGCGGGAATGGAAATCCGTTCCCTGCGGGATTTGCTGGAGGCCCTGGAAAAGCGGATGGATTATTTTGACGCCATGGGCTGCCGGGTGAGCGACCACGGGCTGGACGCCGTACCCGCCCGCTTCCCCACCGAAGGCGAGGCGGCCCGCAGCTTTGAAAAGGCCCTTCTGGGCCAGCCCCTTTCCCCCCGGGAGCAGGAGGGCTACAAGGGCTTTCTGCTCCGCTTCCTGGGGGAGCAGTACAGCGCCCGGGGCTGGGTCATGCAGCTGCACTACGGGGCCCTGCGCAACGCCAACCAGGCAGGCTTTGCCCGCCTGGGCCCCGACACCGGCTACGACTGCATCCGCACGGCGGACAACAGCCTGGGGGCGGCCGCCCTGCTGGACGCTCTGGAACAGGAGGGCCGCCTGCCCAAAACGATCCTCTATTCCCTGAATCCAAACGACAACGCCATGCTGGACGCCCTGGCCAACAGCTTCCAGGGGGCCGGCGTGCGGGGAAAGGTACAGCACGGGGCCGCCTGGTGGTTCAACGACACGAAGCGCGGCATGGAAGCCCAGCTTACCTCGCTGGCGGAATCCTCCCTTCTGGGGAACTTTGTGGGGATGCTCACCGATTCCCGCAGCTTCCTGTCTTACGCAAGGCACGAATATTTCCGCCGGATCCTCTGCAACCTGCTGGGGGATTGGGCGGAACGTGGGGAACTGCCCCGCGACATGGAACTTCTGAAAACCATTGTGCGGGACGTGTGCTGTGAAAACGCCAGGCGCTACTTCCAATTCGCCGCGGGGAAGGAAGCCCCCAAAGCGTAACCTTCTGCGAGCCAAAAGAGCCTGCTGCATTTTCGCAGCAGCCTCGAGCTTGTCGAAAAAGCTGTAAAAAGCAAAAGTTAAAGTTTTCGTCCACCTTTTTCAAAAGGGTGCGGCATGCCGGTGGCATGCAAATAGCACCGACCGAACCGGCAGGTGAGACCTGGTGGGGTGCAGGG
>DVMK01000201.1 GCA_018715025.1 Candidatus Caccousia avistercoris | reverse complement strand
ACAATAAGAATAAATCAGATTCTGTACGTATTGAAGGAGCGAACTCATGAAACGACTTGCCGCCCTCGCGGCCTTCAAGCTTTCTCTCTATTGGAAAAGCCGGATGGCTCCGGAATTTTTCCGCCGGTATGGCGGGTTCATCTCCGCCGATGTGACAAAGGAGGAGGTTGCCGCCCTGCCCCAAAGGCCGGAAGAGCTTTTTTACGACAATCCCGGGGCGGCGGCCCGTTACCAGAGTTTGTGGGAGCTGTGCGGCGGCGATGAAATTGCCCTCACTGCCGTGCAGTTGTGCCTGCTGGCAGAGCTGGACCGCCGCGTGCTGCCCATGCTGCAGGAGGGGTTCGGCGGCCGGGGGGACTGCCTTACCATTGAGACGGCGGCCCGGGTAGCCTTCCCGGAGGAGGAGCCCATCGGCCATATTCCCGCCCTGCGCCGCGCCTACGACAGGGTGGAACTTCTGCTGCTGGCGGAAAAGGGGGAGGGGGGCTTCCTCACCGCCCCCTTCCGCACCGACGGCCGCCTGGCCGCCTGGCTGGCGGGCGATCCGGAGCCGGACCAGGCTTTGAACGGTTGCAGCACCGTGTTTTCCCCCCAGGGGGAAGCGCCCTCCTTCCGCCGTCTGGAGGGGGAGATTTGCGAAACGGCGCAGCTGGCCCGGCGGGCCGGGTTCTGCTTTGTGGCCGTGCGGGGGGAACGCACCAGCGGCCGCCGGTTCTTCGCCTGTGAGACGGCCCGCCTGCTGGGCCGGGAGATGCTTTTGGTCCGCTACGATTCCATCAGCGAGAACGGCAGGCTCCTTGCCGGGCCCTGGCGGCGGGTTTTGCGGGAGCTTCTTCTCACCGGCCGTCTGCTGTGCCTGTGCGGCTTCGGCGGCGCGCCGGAGGGGAACGCGGGCCTGCTGCCCGCCCAGCTTCGCGTAATGGAGCGAGGCCTGGCGCCCCTGGGCCGCCCTGTGTTCCTCACCACAGAGGAAAATGTGCGGGTGGTTCCCTTTGTGAAAGCCTTCGTGGCCCCGGTGGCCATCGGCCCCTGCTCCCTGGAGGAAAGCGCCGCCCTGTGGCGGGTCTTTGCCGCGGAAAAGCTGGCGGCGGGGGAGGAATTCCCCAGCGGGGAGCTGGCAGCGAAAATGACCCTCACCGCCGGGCAGATTGCCCGGATTGTGGATCTTCTGGCCCTGCGCCGTCCCCGCGGCCCCTGGGAGGCCAGGGAGATCTTCCGCCTCTGCTACCAGGTGCTGGACGACGGCCGCTACCAGAACATCCGCTTTGTCAACGCCTCCTGTACCTGGGAAGAGCTTCGCCTGGAACCGCAGCAGAAAAAGGTGCTGCAGGCCATCTGCAGTCAGGTGGAAAACCAGGGCCTTGTGCTGGACGGCTGGGGCCTGCGGGGGAAATATCCCTACGGGCGCTGCGTGTCCGCCCTGTTTTCCGGCCCGCCGGGCACGGGAAAAACCATGGCCGCCCAGGTGCTGGCCGGGCGGCTGGGCCTTGAGCTTTACAAAATCGACCTTTCCCAGGTGGTGGACAAATACATCGGCGAAACAGAAAAGCGCCTGCGCCAGGTGTTCGATCAGGCGGAAAAGAGCAACATGATTCTGTTTTTTGACGAGGCCGACGCCCTGCTGGGCAAGCGCAGCGAGGTGAAAGAGGCCAAGGACAAATACGCCAACACAGAGGTGGCCTATCTGCTGCAGCGCATGGAGGAGTACACCGGTATTGTGCTGATGGCCACCAATCTGATGAACAACATCGACAGCGCCTTTGTGCGGCGGTTCCGCTACCACGTGGCCTTCACCCTGCCGGGGGAGGAACTGCGCCTTCAGCTTTGGCATGACGCCCTGCCACAGACCGTCCCCCAGAAGGGGATCCATTTTGAGTTTCTGGCCAGGCAGTTCGAGCTTTCCGGCTCCCAAATCAAGAACATTGCCCTCAACGCCTGCTACCAGGCCGCCGCAGACGGCGGCGTGCTGGAAATGCGCCACCTGGTGCAGGCCCTGTTCCTGGAAGGAAAGAAGGAGGGTAAGGTCAGGCTTGCCAGCGAATTCGGCGAGTATGGGTATTTGCTGCAGCCTGTGTAAGCACCCGGTTATCCCCAGCCCGGCCAAGCCGGGCAGAACATTGTTTGAAAGAATCCTCACAGAAAAAGGAGGCAGAAGCATGAGCAAGCATCTCTATGAAAGTCTGCGCGCAGAACAGGAGGCCAACAAGGTTGCCGAGCGGTTTATGGACAGCAGCGACGTGGTGGGCGACATGAGCCGCGCCTTTGGGCAGGATCTTTCGGCCGTACGCATTCACACAGACGAAGCCGCCGCCCAGCGGGTGGAGGGCACCGGGGCGGACGCTTTTACCGCCGGGAACGATATTTTCTTCGGGCGGGGGGTGTTCCACCAGGAGGATCCCGCCAGCCGGGGCCTTTTGGCCCACGAACTGACCCATGCCATGCAGCAGTCCGGGGAGGGCGGCATGGCGGAAAGTGCCCCGGCGGGCGCCCAGCAGGGCGGTATTCTGGATTGGTTCCGCCGGAAATTCAATTTCCGGAAAAGGCCGGAGGAGGAAGCCCAGTCCATGCAGATTTCCGCTCCTCTTTCCCTGCAGAGAAACACTTCTCCGGAATCCGTCGCCTATATGAACGCCATGCGGGGAGTGACCATGACGGCAGACCAGGTGCCCAACCGCATTCCGCAGGCCAGCCCCGGCCAATTGGGCGGGGCGGAAGCATTGGCAAACTTCAAAAGCATTATGGGAGATTCCACCCAGGGCTTCATCAAGCAGTCCAACGATATGTACGACAGAGATTCCGGCGCCGGCAATACGGCGAACGCCCTGGCGTCCCTGGGGGTGCGCACCAGCAACACGGAATCCGCCAGGGCGGACAAGGCTTACCGGGGAACCCTGCTGAGCCAATACAACTCCAACGTGGCGCAGTACATGCAGAACCTGGAAACCGGCGGGATGGATTTTTCCAATGCCCTCAGAGGGACGGAAAAGGGGACGGTCAAAGGCAGCCCCGGCTCCTTTGTTTCCGGCGGCAAGATTGATCAGATTGAGAGGGACTACCTGGAAATGTTCGGGAATTATGCCCTGAGCGACCAGGGAGTGGAATATTTGAAAAATACCAGTGAAACGGTGGGAACGGCGGACGTGTTTCAGGGGGATCCCACCAGGGCGCTGAATCTCATGCTGCAAACCATGCTTACCTCCACCGGCGCCGCCTATGTGGGGATGGATCAAAATCCGAATCTGAAGCAGGGGGCGGCGGCCATGAATACCGCCCGCGAAGCCC
>DVMK01000012.1 GCA_018715025.1 Candidatus Caccousia avistercoris | reverse complement strand
AATATATCGTTCGCGCAGCTCTGACTTTATTCTCACAGAAAATTTTAAAGTTTTCGTCCACCTTTTTCAAAAGGTGGCGGGGTTTGGGGCGGAGCCCCAACGCATCCTTTTCTTCCGAAAGCTCAGGAGGGGGAGAGGAAACAGTCCGGGGGACTGTTTCCTCGTGGGGGCACCCTAGCGAGGGGTGCCCCCGAGCCGTGCTGCAACTTGGCCGCGGAACTAGACCCCTCCAGCCTATCCGTTAAAAATTGCATTTCTCCCACTCAGGAGAAAAGTAGGGCGGCGCGAACGATAGATTTACGGGGACGCTACCCCGTAAATGTGTCGTTCGACGCGTGACGCAGCTTTGCTGCGGCACAATTTCTTCGCTCCGCTTTTTCTAGTATGTATTTGCTTTCATTACATCTGGTTTCTTCTTTGCCGCGACCGCACGCGGCGGTGCGGTTTCTTTCTCTACGCGGAGAAAGAAACCAAAGACGCGCGGGGGCTGCGGCCCCTCGACCCCAGGGGCTGTCCTGCCTTTCCCTCGCCGCCCACTTTTCCCTCAGCGCTTGGCCGGCTTGCGCCCTTAGGGTCGCTAAACGCCGGCCCCTTTACAGGAACACTCGCAATCTTACGATTGCGAAAGTTCCTCCGCATTTTTGGGGGTACGGCTTACCGGTAGCTGGCGGGCAACCCAAGGCTCCCTCTTTGAGGGAGCTGGCGCGCCGTGAAGCGGCGTGACTGAGGGAGTCTCCTCTCTTTCTGCGCACGCCTCAACCCAGGGAAAAGTAGGGTGGCGCGGCAAAGCCGCGGCACAATGCGTTGTGGGGGTACGGCTCGCCGGAAGCAAGCAGGCAACATCTGTCGCCTGAGGTGATTCTCTTTTGAATTATTGTAATATAATCTCATAATATTCCTTTTTGTATATATCGATACTTGTAATATCTTATCTTTCTAATACAATTTGGAATCGATCGGTCTGAAAACGGCTCTTCCGCCGCAAAGACCTTGCGCTTTGTTTTCCACTATTTTTTCTCTTTCTGTGAAAAACCAGGCGGCCCCCTCTCCCCCATTGGGAAGGCAGGCGGGGGCTCTGCCCTTCCTTCATTCTAACGCAAAGGAGATCCCTGGAATGAAATACAACGCTGGATCCTGTGATATTGCTGTCATCGGCGCCGGGCACGCCGGCATTGAAGCCGGTCTGGCCGGGGCGCGGCTGGGGTGCCGCACCATAGTTTTTACCATCAATATGGACGCCGTGGGGAACTGCCCCTGCAACCCCTCCATCGGCGGCACCGCCAAGGGCCACCTGGTGCGCGAGATCGACGCCCTGGGCGGCGAGATGGGCCGCACGGCGGACGAGGCCACCATCCAGAGCCGTATGCTGAACCTGGGCAAGGGGCCGGCGGTGCATTCCCTGCGGGCGCAGATTGACCGGCGGGAATACAGCAAAATCATGAAGCACAAGCTGGAGCTGCAGCCCAACCTGCTGGTGAAGCAGGCGGAGGTGACGGCGCTGGAGCGCACCGGGACGGGCGAGTGGCTGCTCACCACGCGCATGGAAGCCCAGTACACAGCCAAGGCGGTGATTTTGGCCACCGGCACCTTTCTGGCAGGCAGGATCTATGTGGGGGACGTGTCCTACGAAAGCGGGCCTGACGGCCTGTTCCCGGCGTCCTTTCTCAGCGAATCCCTCCGAAGACTGGGACTTTCCCTGCGCCGGTTCAAAACAGGGACCCCCGCCCGGGTGCTTCGTTCCAGCATCGATTTCACCAACCTGGAGGTGCAGCGGGGCGACGAGCCCCCGGTCCCCTTTTCCTACGACACCGCCGAGCCGGTGCGCAACCGGGCGGTGTGCCACATTTCCTGGACAAACGAGAAAACCAGAGAGGTCATTCTGGCCAACCTGGACCGCTCGCCCCTGTACAGCGGCCGCATTGAGGGGGTGGGCCCCCGGTACTGCCCCAGCATTGAAGACAAGGTGGTGCGCTTTCCCGACAAAAAGCGCCACCAGCTTTTCATAGAACCCTGCGGCCTTGACACCGAAGAAATGTACCTGCAGGGCATGAGCAGCAGCCTGCCGGAGGACGTGCAGATCGCCTTCTACCACTCGATTCCCGGGCTGGAGCATGTGGAGATTATGCGTTCTGCCTATGCCATTGAATACGACTGCGTGGATCCCCAGCAGATGAACGCCATGCTGGAATTCCAGGATCTGCCGGGCCTGTACGGGGCGGGGCAGTTCAACGGCAGCTCCGGCTATGAGGAGGCGGCGGCCCAGGGGCTGGTGGCGGGGATCAACGCGGCGCTGAAGATCCAGGGAAAGGAGCCTTTGATCCTGGACAGGGCCGGGTCATACATCGGCACGCTGGTGGACGACCTGATCACCAAGGGGGTCAGCGATCCGTACCGGATGATGACCTCCCGCAGCGAGTACCGGCTGGTGCTGCGGCAGGACAACGCAGACGAGCGCCTCACCCCCATAGGGCGGCGGCTGGGGCTGATTTCAGACGAACGGTGGGCCAGGTTCTGCCAAAAGGAGGAACAGAAAAAACAGGAGCTGGCCCGGGCGCAGCGCACGGTGCTGCCCCCCTCCCCAGAGGTGAACGCCATCCTGCAGTCCTGCGGCACCACGCCCCTTTCCACCGGGGCGCGGCTGGCAGACCTGCTGCGCCGCCCTGAGCTGAATTACCAGGCCCTGGCCCCGGTAGACAGGGAACGGCCGGAGCTGCCTGCCGCCGTTTTTGAAAATGTGGAGATCGAGCTGAAATATGAGGGGTACATCAAGCGGCAGAAGGCGGACATTGCCGAAATGCGCCGTCTGGAGAGAAAGCGCCTGCCGAAGGACGCAGACTACCAGAGCATTACCGGCCTTCGCATGGAGGCGAGGGAAAAGCTGCAGAAAATCCGCCCCGCCAACGTGGGCCAGGCCTCCCGCATCAGCGGGGTCAGCCCGGCGGATGTGTCGGTGCTGCTCATCTGGCTGGCCAAGGGCGCTGCGGAAGAGGGGGAGGACGCGTGACGGATTTTGCTTTGTATTTGAAAGGACTTTTCACAGATTCCGGCGTGCCTGCCGCCCCGGAGATGCTGGAACAGCTGGACGAGTACCGGCGGCTTCTCACCGAGTGGAACGAAAAAATGAACCTTACCGCCATTACAGACCCGGAAGGCGTGGCGGTGAAGCATTTTCTGGACTGCGCTCTGGCGCTTCGCCAGGTTCCCCAGGCCGGGAAAATCATCGACGTGGGCACCGGGGCCGGGTTTCCCGGCCTGGTGTGGGCTGTTTTGCGCCCAGAACTGCAGGTTACCCTGCTGGACAGCCTGAACAAGCGCCTGCTTTTTCTGGAGGAGGTCTGCCGCCGCCTGGGGGTGCGCTGCACCCTGGTACACGCCCGGGCCGAGGAAGGCGGCCGGAACGCGGCCCTGCGGCAGTCCTTTGACGCTGCCGCCGCCCGGGCGGTGGCTCCCATGAACGTGCTGGCGGAATACTGCCTGCCCTTTGTGAAGCAGGGCGGGTGTTTTTTGGCTTTGAAGGGCCCCCAGCTGGATGCGGAGCTGGCCCAGGCGCAGAACGCCCTGCGGCGGCTGGGCGGCCGCCTGGAAAAGGTGGAGCGCTTCCAGCTTCCCGGCGGGGATCAGCGCTGCCTGGCGGTTATCCGTCAGACGGCCCCCGTCCCCAGGCAATACCCCCGGCCCGCCGCCAAGCTGAAAAAATCCCCCCTCTAGGGGCCGCCTGTTTTAGAAAAAGAACGCCCTTCTGCAGGACTGCAAAAGAGCGTTCTTTTTTCCCTGTGACAATTTTTCACCAAATGATCCACAGAAAGGCTGCAGCGCGGGCTTTCCTGCCTGGGGAAGCTTCCTTGCCCGGCGACGGCAGGAGCCTGCGCGATCTGCCCGCCGTAGGCGGCGGGTGCGCGTCCTGCCCCGGAGAGGGTTACAAAGAAAGAGAGCCCAGGTAGTAAGCGGTGAACAGGAAGCCCCGGATGTGGTGGACGGACTGATCCCCGGAAAGAGAGTAGTCATGAAGGGGATCCCAGGACCAGAAGCCCCATTTTACGCTTTTATCCTCCAAATACAGGGGATATTTTCCGCCCTCCAGCGCCTGCATGCTCAGGGAGTAGCGCATGGCGCGCAGGGCGGCCTGCAGGTAGGCGTCGTTCTTCGTGTCGCGGTGCAGGCGCAGCAGGCTGACGGCAATGTTCGGCATGTCGCCGGGGCCGATGTTCGGCGCGCAGACCTCTCCGTCGGTGTCAATGCCGATGGGCCAGGCGCCTTCTTCGTTTTGATGCTTCAGAAGCCAGTCGGCGTACCGGCAGGCGGCCTGCAGGTATTTGGGATCCCCCGTCAGCTCGGTGAGGAAGGCGAGGCCGCGCAGCTCAGGCGCGGTGAGGTCGGAATTCCAGAATTCGCCGTCCAGCAGGTAGAAGCAGCCGTCCTCTGCCTGCAGGGTCAGGCCGTGGTCGCCCCAGGCGACGGCCTCCTGCAAATATTTCTCTTCTCCGGTGGCCTCGTACAGCTCAATGTAGCATACCACCGGGAAGCCGAAGGAACGCCACACAAAGCCGTGGCTGCTCCACTGGTAGGTGTTGGTGTCGTACTTGTACTTGAAGCCGGCCTTTTTGGCCTGCTTGAAGAAATTGTGGAACTGCTTAATGTAAAACAGGTACTCTTCCTTCTTGGTGCGGCGGTACAGCGCCGTGCAGGTGAGAAAAGCGTCGCCGGTGTACTTCACGTACAGCTCGTTGCTTTTGAAGCCGTCGCGCACGCCGCCCTGCCAGGTAAACATGGGGTGGTTTTCCGTCGTGTGGGTGTAAGCCCAGCGGAAGCAGCTTTCCGCCCGTTCCAGAAGAAAAGGATCCCCGGTCAGGTCGTAAATGGTCAGGTAGTTTACCGCCATGAGGAAATTGCCGCTGTCCAGCTTGTCGTAATAATGAATGTCGGGGCGGTAATAATGGCGCAGGGCCTTTTCCTCCGGATCATACAGCGTTTCCAAAAAGGAGTAAACGCAGTTTTTGGCGCGCTCCTCCAGCTCCTCCACGGTTGCGCCGAGGGCTTTGTACACGGCCTCGCTGGAGGAGGGCCGCTCTAATCCCCAGCCGGTGGGGAATATGGTTTCGTACAAGGAATGTCGCTCCCTTCCCTAAAGTTTTTCGGGCTTTTTGACAGCCTTCTTCGGCCTATTATACACGGCGCTTCCCCGGTGTCAATCCCCAAAATATGTTTTCTCCCGGCAGAAAACAGAGGGCAGAGAGGGCTTGTCCGATAATGTGACAAATATTTTCTTCTGATTTTGGTAAAATAAACGAAAATAGAAAAAACGGGAAGGAAAATTTTCGGGGAAAGGATGGAGAAATCAGACAGCGAAGCCGGGAAATGTGGAAAAAAGAAAGGGCATTTTACTAAAAAGTCAAATTTGTTTTAGAAAAACTATCTAAAAATCAGGGGAACACAGCTTTCTAATAGATTGTTCACAGTCCGGATGAATTTTGTAATTTTTCGGTAAAAAAAGACTTGACAATTCCCGATTTCTATTGTATAAATAAATCATCAAAAACGTTTTTGAAAAGTGAATCTTTGAGTAAAGTGAGGGAACCCTATGCCGGCGACGATTCAGGACGTTGCCAGGGCGGCGGGGGTTTCGGTCGGCACAGTATCCCGTGCAATGAACAATTACACCGACGTCAGCGCCAAGACAAGGGAACGTATTCTGCAGGCCGCCCAGCGGCTGGGGTACAGCCCCAATGTAATGGCCAGGAACCTTTCCTCCAAGCATTTGAAAAACATTGCGCTGATTCTTTCAGGCGCAATGGAGGAGGAAATGTTCAACCACTTCGACATAATGCTGATGCGCGGCTGTTTTGAGTTCGCCAGCAAAAAGGGACTTGACATTTCCATTCACACCATTGACGCCAAGATTCAGCGGGAAAAAAGCTACGAACAGCTCTGCTATGAATATAATCTGGCAGGCGCTGTGCTGATGGGCCTGAAAGTCACCGAGCCCTACTACTGCGAATCCCTGGCAAAATGCAAGCAGCCCTGCGTGCTTATCGATCTTGAGCCTGTGGGGGAGTATGTAAGCACAGTCACCATAGACCACGTGGCCGCCTTTGACGAGATGACCCAGTACCTGATTGACAAAGGGCACCGGAAGATCGTTTTGGTGGCGGGCCGGAAAAACGCCATGGTTACCATGGAGCGCCTGGCGGGCGCTTACCAGGCTATGGAGCGGAACGGCCTTTGCCTGACGGGGGACCACATTATTTACACGGATTTTTTGAAGCAAGAGGCTTACTGCGGCGTGCGCCGCTACTTTGAAAGCCACCCACCCGACAGTGTCACCGCTTTTCTCTGCATGAGCGACATGCTCGCCATAGGAACCATTGACGCGCTGAAGTCGAAAGGGTACCGGGTACCGCGGGATTATTCCGTGACCGGGTATGACGGCCTTGAGCTTACCACGTACACAGACCCGCGCATTACCACCATTGACCAGAACATCCAGCAGAAGGGCTACGAAGCGGCCAAGCTTCTCTTTGAAATGCTGGAGGGCCGGCGGGCGCAGCGCTTGGTGCTTCCTTACACCTTGCGGAAAAGGGCCAGTGTGCGGAATATAAACCGGGCGGAGTGAATCCGCTTTTCTTTCCCCTTTACCCAAAAACGTTTTTGGGTTTTGTTGCTCTTTATTTTCCACAACCGAGCAATAATTAGTATTGTTTGCCCATAGCAAAAGGCCATTTCATCTTTATAATTTTATAAGGAGGCAATTATGAAAGCAAAGAGAATTTTAGCAAGCCTTTTGGCAAGCCTGATGGTAGTTGCTGCCGCAGGCTGCTCCAACAACACCGCGTCCACCAGCAGCGCTGCTGGCGACGCCGCTTCCACCGCCGGCACCGAGTCCGCTGCTGGCGAGGAGTCTGCCGCCGGGGAAACCTCCGGCGAGGAATTGGTTGTTACCATCCCCTCCTACAAGACCGGCGAGAACGTGGGCGCCGTGTTCTTCGTACCCCAGGTAGAGCGCTTCAACGAGAAGTACGACGGCCAGTACCAGATCAACCTGGAAACCGTGCCGGAGAACGACTTTAAGGATCGCCTGAAGCAGCTTGGCCAGCAGAACCAGCTGCCCGTTCTGGTACAGGGCGGCGACGTGGAGTGGCTGAAGAACATTGTGTTCCCCAACGGCATGGCCTATGACCTTGCCCCCTGGCTGGAAGAGCATCCCGAGATCAAGGACGTTCTGATCCCTGACGGCGTAGACTACTGCACCACCGAGGACGGCGCCATCTACAGCATGCCTCTGGCCACTGTGCGCGCTTCCGGTATGTTCTACAACTCCGCCATGTGGGAGCCCGGCGACATCAGCCAGATGAGCGTGGATGAGTTCATCACCGCTCTGGGCGACCAGAAGATCGCTTTCTCCACCGCGGAGAACGGCTGGGTTGCTTCCCTGTTCTACACCGCCCTCATCGCCAACGAGGAAGGCGGCGCTGACCTGCTGAACGCTGGCCTGGACGAGAAGATCACCGACTTCAACCAGGAGCCCTTCATCAACGCTGCCGCTACCCTGCAGAACCTTCTGCAGAACTATGCTTCCGCCAACTCCATCGGCGCTGCTTACCCGGACGCCGCCAACGCTTTCATGAGCAGCCAGGCTGCTGTCATTGCCAACGGCCCCTGGATGAGCACCGACTTCTCTGAGGCCAACGCTGAAAACTGGAGCAACGGCTTCGACGGCGCCAATGTCCGCGCTTCTCTGTTCTTCGGCGATATCGGCATTGCTTCCACCCGCAGCTACGGCGAGTGGTGGGTAAACGCCAACGCCTCCGAGGAAGAGATCCAGCTGGCTCTGGCCTTCCTGGAGTTCATCAACACCCCTGAAGAGATCGAAGCTTATCTGCTGGCTGAGGGCGGCGACGCTCCCATGCTGGACTACTCTGAGGACTTCACCTCCCAGCTGGGCGAAACCCAGGTGCTGGCCGACCTTTCCGCCGACACCACCGAGGAAACCGTGTTCGTGCCCAACGTGCTGGATGTTATGATGTCTTCCGTAAGCTCCACCGAGTTCGGCAAGCTGCTGCCCTCCCTGGCCGACGGCACCTACACCCCCGAAACCTTCTGCCAGTGGCTCACCGACAAGTCCGCTGAAGCTGCTATGGCGTAAGGAAAAAATCTAGTTGATTTTTTGAAAAAGGGTTGAATTCCCCCGGGACCTGGGCGTTTGCGGCATTGGGCAACGACGCCCGGTCTTGGGCGGGGGATTTAAAACATAATCCGTACGCTGCGAAGTTGAAAACGGCGCGCCGGCCTTCTGCCAAAACAGTCGGCGGCGCGCCGTTTTTCAGTTCCGCGTCTGCGGAAAGAGAGAGGAGAGAAACTGTATGAAAGCAGCCGCCAAAGGCAGCAAGCCCTACCGCGCCAAGGCGAGCAAGCTGGAACGGAAGAATTACAAGTGGATTTACCTGTTCCTGCTGCCCACCGTCATCATCTTCCTCATGTTCTACTTTGTCCCCATCATTCAGGTGTTCCTCACCTCCTTCACCCAGTGGGACGGCTTCACCACCCCCAAGTTTAACGGCCTTACCAATTATATCAACATGTTCAAAACCAGCGGCTTTATTTATGCGCTGCGTAACCTGCTTTACTGGTGTATTGTAGGTATGTTCCTGCATGTTGGCTTTGGTGTGCTGACTGCCTTTGTGCTGTTCCAGAAGCCCCGGGGCTGGAAGCTGACCCGCGCCGTGTTCATGATCCCCAACGTCATCAGCGCCGCGGCCTGGGCCATGATTTACCGGTTCTTCTTCAATGATGAGATGGGCATCCTGAACAGCATCATCCGTCTCATCAACCCCAACTTCCACGTGCGGTGGTTCTACCAGTCCCCCTGGGCCTTCTGGGCGGTCACCATCACCTGGCTGTTCTACGCGGTTATCGTCACCCTGCTGGTGCTGGGCGACCTGATGAACATTCCCGCCGAGCTGAACGAGGCGGCGAAAATTGACGGCGCCACCGGCTGGCAGCTCATCCGCCACATTCAGCTGCCTCTGTGCCGCGGCTCCATCGGCACCTCCGTTATCGCCACCCTCACCGCCCGTATCTCCATGTACGAGCAGATCTCCCTTACCACCCAGGGCGGCCCCGGCGACGACACCATGAGCCTTTCCATCCTGCTGGTAAAGGGCGTGACCGACTACCGTTACGGATACGCCAACGCGGTGGGCGTGCTGATGTTCGTCATCGGCCTGATCATCCTGGGGGTCGTGAACAAGGCCTTCCGCATGAATGATTCGGATTATTAAGGAGGTGGGCGGATATGGCGCAAACGAAAAAGGTACTTACCAAGGTTTTGCTTTACTTTGTGGAAATCTTTGTCATTGTGATCTCCATCTTCCCCATCCTGTGGGTAATCGCCTGTTCCTTCAAGACAAACGGCGAAATTCTTTCCAGCCCTCTGGCGCTGCCCACCAGCCTTTCTTTCGAGCCTTACCTGCATCTGTTCCAGGAATATAACTTCCCCACCTATTTTCTGAACTCCATCCTGGCGGCAGGCATTTCCACCTTCGTTTCCCTGTTTTTCTTCGCCATGAGCGGCTACGTGCTGGCCAAGTTCAGCTTCCCGGGCCGCGGGCTGGTGTTCGCCCTGTTTACCGTCACCCTGCTGGTGCCGGGCCACAGCCGCACCCAGCCTATCTTCTCCCTCATCATGAACCTGAACCTGTACGACAGCATCTGGGGCGTGACGGTGGTGTATCTTTCCGCCGGCCTTGCCATGTCTATTTTCGTGCTGCGCTCCGGGTTTATGGCAATCCCCAAGTCCCTGGATGAGGCGGCTGGCCTGGAAGGCGCCGGGTTCTTCCGCACCTTCTGGTCCATCAACCTGCCGCTGGCGAAAAGCGCCCTCTCCACCGCCGGTATTTTGATGTTCCTGGGCAACTGGAACGAATACTACTTCGCTTCTCTGCTCACCATCACCGACACCCAGCGGACCCTTCCCATTGCGCTGGCGTTCTTCACCAGCGAATTTGCTTACAATTATACCCAGCTTTTCGCGGCGCTGACCGTAGTGATTCTGCCCGGCATCATCATTTATGCCTTCGCGCAGGAGCAGGTACAGGCCAGCGTGGTTTCCAGCGGCGTAAAGGGCTGATCGTTTTTTCACAGAAGGAGTGTCTCTCATGATTTACAACAAAGAACCATTGGGCTGGATTGTGGAGGAGGGGTCGTTTGACCCCCGCCGCACCGGAAAATGCGAGTCCATTTTTGCCCAGGGCAACGGGTACATGAATATCCGCTGCGCCCTGGAAGAGAGCTATGTGGGCGAGCGCCGGGCCGCCTTCATCACCGGCACCTTCAACAAGGCCATGCCCGACGAGGTGACAGAGCTGCCCAACCTGCCCGACGTAACCGAGCTGAAGCTGCTGGTAAACGGCGAGCGCTTCGCCATGGACCGGGGCGAGCTGAAAAACTACAGCCGCGCGCTGAACCTGAAAACAGGCGAGGCCGTGCGCGAGCTGGAGTGGACCGGGGCCAACGGCGCCGCCCTGCGCTTTTCCTTCCGCCGCTTCGTTTCCCTGGACAACGACCATCTGGCGGCCTTCGCCATGGACGTTACCCCGGTGAACGGCCCGGTGGATCTGGTGCTGGAAAGCGGCATCAGCACCCGCACCAACAACTCCGGCTCTCAGCACTGCACCGAGGGCGAAAAGCGCCTGGTAGACGGCAGCATCCTGCGGCTTTCTACCCGCACCAGCCAGTCCGACATTCCGGTGGCGGTGCACTGCGCCCATAAGTTCCAGCCCGCCCCCGCCACTTCTCTGCCGGTTATGGAGCGCCGCCGCTTTGTAAACCGGTATACCTTCCGTCTGGAAAAGGGCGAGACCCTTCACATGGAAAAGCTGGCCTGCTACCACACCGGCCGGGACGAGGGCTTCACCACCTACGGCCAGCCCGCCGGCACCCTGAACGCAGACCAGGTGTGCGCCGCCGGCGACCTGTGCATGGAGAAGGCCCTGCAGAGCTCTTATGAGGATCTGCTGGCCGCTTCCGCCCGCCGCTGGGAGGCTTACTGGAACGAGCAGGATGTGGAAATTGAGAGCGAGGATTCCTTCGATCAGCTTGGTATGCGGTTCGCCCTGTACCATCTGAACATTATGATCAAGCGTGACGACAGCCGCGTGGGCATTGGGGCCAAGGGCATGACCGGCGAGGGCTACAAGGGCCACTCCTTTTGGGACACGGAAATGTTCCTCATGCCTCACTACCTGTTCACCGACCCTGCCGCCGCCCGCACCCTCATGGAGTACCGCTGGCGCAGCCTGCCCGGCGCCTTCAAGAAGGCGGAGGAAAACGGCTACCAGGGCGCCATGTTCCCCTGGGAGAGCGCCTGGCTGGACGACGGCGAGGTGACCCCCCTCTTCGGCGGGGCTGACGTAGTCACCGGCAAGAGCATCCCGATCCTCACCGGCATGATCGAGCACCACATCAGCGCCGACGTTTCCTGGGGCGTGTGGCTGTACTACATGGCCACCAAGGATGACGCCTACATGGAAAAGTGCGGCTGCGAAATCCTGGTCGAGACCGCCCGCTTCTGGGCCAGCCGCCTGGAGTGGAAGGAAGAGGCCGGCCGGTATGAGATCTGCAACGTGATCGGCCCCGACGAGTACAAGGAGCACGTGAGCAACAACGCCTTCACCAACTACCTGGTGGCAGAGAATATGGACAAAGCCTGCCTGGTTATTGGCGAGATGAAGGAAAAGTGGCCCGCCGCCTGGAAGCATCTTTCCGCCAAGTACGACCTGGAGGCCCTGGTGAAAGAGCTGCAGGACAAGCGCGCCAAGCTCTTCCTGCCCCAGCCCAACGAGGAGGGCATCGTACCTCAGAACGACCAGTACCTGGGCTTGGAAAAGATCGATCTTTCCAAGTATAAGTCCCAGACCGGCGTTTCCTCCATCTATGAGGATTACAGCCCCGTCCAGATGAACAAGCTGATGGTTTCCAAGCAGGCCGACACCGTTATGCTGCTGCGTGTCATGCCGGATCTGTTCGACGCTGAGACCCGCCGCAAGAACTTCCTGTTCTACGAGTCCCGCACGCTGCACGACTCCTCCCTCAGCCATGGGCAGCACTGCGTCATGGCCGCCTGGCTGGGCCTTACCGACATGGCCCTTGACATGTACCGCCATGCCATTACCATTGACCTTGGGCCCAACATGACCTCCTCCGACGAGGGCATCCACAGCGCCTCCATGGGCAACGTGTGGCAGTGCGCCGCCTGCGGCTTTGCCGGGCTGCAGTGGCACGAGGAGGGGCTTTCCCTCCAGAACAGCCTGCCCAGCGCCTGGAAGCGGCTGTCCTTCCACGCCCACTGGCGCGGCGCCAACCTGAAGATTACCCTCACCCCCGGCGAGCTGAAGGTAGAAAACGTCAGCGGCCCGAAGGTGGATCTGATCCTGAACGGGAAAAAGGTTCAGGCCGCCCAGGGCGAGACGGTTACTGCCTGACGCCGGAAAAAAAGCACTAGAAAATGCCAAAAGCCCTGCGCAAAGGCGGTTCCCGGGAAGAGCCGCCGGGCAGGGGACGGCAACTGACTGCCGGCTGCTCAAAGAAAGGCGGCTTCCGCAGCAGTTTTGCAGGCGTGCTATCGTTCCACGTGCCTGCAGGAACGCCAAATAAAATTGTGTTTCTCTCTATATAAGAACCCCCGTTTCCAGAAGGCTGCCGTCAAGCCGTGCCCTGGGAACGGGGGTTTTCGGTTTTTGCCGGAAAAAGAGAACGCCTGCCCGGCGGACAAGCGTTCTTTTTCCCTGTGACAATTTTTCACCAAATGATCCGCAGAAAGGCTGCAGCGCGGGCTTTCCTGCCTGGGGAAGCTCCCTTGCCCGGCGACGGCAGGAGCCTGCGCGATCTGCCCGCCGCAGGCGCGGTTCGTCCCGCATCCTTTGACAAAGGAGGGGGACAAGCTTCTTCTTTCCCCCTTCTTTGCAGAAAGGGGGTGCGGCTTATGTACATAACAGTAGATCAATTGTTTGATTTTACGTTAGTGCTCCTTGGCGTGGCCGGGTTTGTCTGGCTCGTCGCCAAAGCTGTATACAAAAAAGGGAAGTAACCGCTGTACGCTTCACACCGCAGCAGTTACTTCCTTGCAAGTAATAAGCGGGACGAATCGTTAAGCCGAAACGCCCTTTCCTTTGTTTTTATGATAGCACACAGGCCCTAAAAAGTCAACGAACCGGCCCGTGAGAGTTTTTCACGAAAAGCTTCCCATAAGCCCAGGATTACCGCAGGCGGAAGGTTTTGGGGGCCAGCCTGTAAACCAGAAGGCAGGCGGCGGCGCAGTAGGCGGCGCAAAGAAGAATAGCGGCGGCGCCGAACAGGAGGGTGTCCATGCGAACCTGCATAAGCATGTAGCACACCGCGTAGGTGGCGATGAGCACCAGCCGGTAGGTGCCGCTTTTCATTTCGGTGCCCGCGTTGTAGGGCTGCAGCAGGTAATAAATGGTCAGGTAATGGACGGAGAAGAATACGCTCATCACCAGAATGGAAACAAAGAGGACGGCGTAGTTCAGAGGGTTTTCCGTGCCGCCGGAGGCGAACAGCAGCAGGGCCAGCCCCCCGCCGATGACAAGGGCGGGCAGCAGGTTCACCTTAATGATCTCCCGCAGGCGGATCTGGAACAGCTTCAAAATAAACCGGGGCTGCTTGTAGAAGGAGTAGGTGAGCATGCTGTGGTCGCAGTTCATGAACAGGGCCTGGGTGAACCCGGTTCCCCGGTTGATGGCATACATGATAAACACAAAATAGGGGAGGAAGGACATCAGGATCTCGTTCACCGGCTGCCTGGCCTGGGGAAGCAGGAAGAGCACAAGAAGCGCCCCCAATACCAGTACGGCAGAAACCATGGCGATCCATTTGGAGGATTTCCAGAGAATTTTCTGATGGCGCTTGATGAACAGCTCGTTAAAATATTCCAGCCCGTGCCTGCGGCTGGTAATGGCCGTGTCGGCAGAAATCAGCTTGCGGGTGCGGGCCTGGGTAACGGCGGCGGCCTTCTTCGTTTTGTCCAGCCCGCTGCGGGCAGAGGCCAGAATTTCCCGGTACATGGGCTTGTACAGGGGGAATTGGATGATCTTCGCCGCTGCCGCCGCGCCGCCCAGCACTGCCAGCACCGCGGCCGCGCCGAAGGCGGCCAGGGGAACCGTCAGCCCCAAGGCGGGAAGGCCGTAAGCCGCTGCCAGCAGCAGGAACAGCACCAGCCACTGAAATTTCCCCAGGGCGTTTTCGTTTTGCACGTCCCCGGTTTTTTCATACTGGCGCAGGTACGCCGCGGCCGCCATAGCCTTTCCGCCGGCAATGGAAAAGGGACACAGCAGGCACAGCCACAGGGGAACGCCTGCCAGCAGGCCGAACAGCAGCGTAAAGGGCAGAAACCCCACCACAACCTTCAGAATGGCGTAGCCGTAATCTGACAATGTGTATTTCCTGGCGTCCATCCGCATCAAAAGGATCGCATAATATTTATCGTTGGTGGGGTTGAACATGTAGGTGTTGGTGAAGGCGCCCGCCGCGGTGAGGAACAGCAGAAGGTGGCAGTACACCGCCGCCGTGTCCTGGCCCTGGTACAGTATGCCGGGCAGAAACACAAGCCCGCCCAGGTAAAGGGCCTTCCCCAAAAATACGGAGGCCAGCTCCCATAAAATGGCAACCACCAGACCCAGTGCCTTCGGCACAGGCGAGGCGTACAGCGTGCCGGGCAGCGCCCGGCCCAGAAGGGGAATCTGCTTTACCGCGTACAGGAAGCTGTTCACCCGGTAGGCGGTCTTGAGGGAAAAGGCCAGCTTAAAGGTTCTCATTGCCGCCCTCCTCCTTCAGCGCATCGATAATTTTGTCTTTAAACTCCTCATTGTCCAGGTCGTCCTTGTGAATCTCTTCCAGGCGGCCATGGTTCAGAATGACAATCTCGTCGCAAAGGTCCAGCGCCAGCTCCATAATGTGGGTGGAGAATATGGTCACCCGCCCGCCCTTGATGGAGCGGAGCAGCTCTTTCATTTCCTCCGCCACCACCACATCCAGAGAGGTGAGGGGCTCGTCCAGCAGCAGAATGTTGGGCTGGGCAATGATGTTGATGAGCATCTGCATTTTGTTTTTCATGCCGTGGGAGTAATCCTTCAGCAGCTTGTCCCTGTCCTCCGGGGCGATGCTCATAAATTGGAAATATTCATCCAGAGGCCGCGGGTTGGGGATGGATTTCTCGTTGATCTCCAAAAAGAATTTCAGGAATTCCCGCCCGGTGAGGAATTCCGGCACAGTAGGCGTAGAGAGCACGTACCCCACGTCCTCCGGCAAAGCCTCCCGGCGGACGCCGTTTTCCTCTTCCAGAAAAAAGCTGCCCTGGTCGGCCTTTATGTCCCGGTTTACGCAGTTGAACAGGGTGGTTTTGCCCGCCCCGTTCCGGCCCAGAAGGCCGTAAATTTTTCCGCTTTCAAAGGAGAAGGAGATATCCCGCAGGACCTCCTTCGTCTCAAACCGTTTTTGCAAATGCTCTATCACAAATTTCATAGCTTCCTCTGACTCCTATCCATCGTTCTGCCGGTCAAAGCGCCCCGCGCCGCTGGCCGCTGCAGCGGGACCCCTGGCCTGTGCCTATTGTAGCACAGAAATATCAACTTTTCTACAATAATGCGGTTTGACGGCGGGATCTGCCCCGGAGTACCGGCTGGCCGCTGTGTTGGAATTATGCGAAATTTTAAAGTTTTCGTCCACCTTTTTCAAAAGGGTGCGGCATGCCAGTGGCATGCAAATAGCACCGACCGAACCGGCAGGTGAGACCTGGCGGTTTCCAAAGGCAGAGCCTTTGGCCGTTTTCCGCAGAAAACGGAATACCTGATGATCCAAAAACTCAGGCGGGGGAGCCAAAACAATCCAGTGAATTGTTTTGGCGTGGGGGTACCCTAGTAAGGGGTACCCCCAATCCGTGGTAAAGCGGAGCCGCGGAACTAGACCCCTCTAGCTTCGCCGCTAAAAATTACCCTTTTTCTCTCCGCTTTTTCCGTTATTCACTTGCTTTCATTACATCTAATTTTTACTCTGCCGCTCGCCGCGGCGGGCCATACTTTCTTGACGAAAAGAAAGTATGCAAAGATTCGCGGGGGCTGTGGCCCCTCGACCCCAGGGGCTGTTCTGCCTTTCCCTCGCTGCTCACTTTTCTCTCAGCGCTTGGCCGGCTTGTGCCCTTAGGGTCACTAAACGCCGGCCCCTTTACAGGAACACTCGCAATCTTACGATTGCGAAAGTTCCTCCGCATTTTTGGGGGTACGGCT
>DVMK01000200.1 GCA_018715025.1 Candidatus Caccousia avistercoris | reverse complement strand
CAGCAGCCAGGATGCCTTCCTTGTGGATGGCGTTCAGTTTGCTGGCCTGACCATGAATGTATCTGAGGCTGACATTCTGCTGGGCACCAGCGAGACCTTTACCGCTTCCGCTTACCCGGCTGCCACTCAGCTGCCCGAGGGCGCTTACATTAAGTTCTTCCTCAACGGCGATGAGAACTACATCACCGGCGTTGACAACGGCAACGGCACCGCCACCATTCAGGCCCTGAAGTACGATTCCACCTTCAGCAGCCTGAACGAGGCTACTCTGACCGCTTATGTGTACGACGAGTACGACATCGAGCTGGAAGAGTACGGCTCCGCTTCCGTGAAGCTTAATGTCATTGAGAAGCCGAAGACCACCTATGTTTCCGACACCACCGGCAATGTAGACGTTGCTCTTGGCAACACCTACCAGTTCAAGATCACCTCCACCGACGGCAGCGTTCCGAGCTTTGCCGTTGCTGGCGATGGCAACATCTTCCGTCTGGTAGAGCAGTCCAACTCTGGCAATGACTACTTCTTCAAGGTGCAGGCTGTCGGCACTCCTGGCCAGGTTTGCGGCGTCTACATCAACCGCGAGGCTACCCCTGTTGCTACCCTGACTGTTGGTGCCAACTTCACTTGCGACACCACCACTGTTAACGTAGCAGCTGGCGCTTCCTATATTGCTAAGGTCACCGCTAACGAGCAGCCTGTGGTTGCTGCTGGTAACTCCAGCTACACCGTAGAGCTCGCTTCTCAGAGCGGCAATGACTACTTCTTCCGGATCACCGCAGTTTCCGCGCAGGCTGGCGACCAGGTTGGTTTCTACATCAACAGCTCCGCCGCTCCGGTATTCATTGCGACTACCGTTTGATAAGTAGTTCGTTCCTTACAATTATTTGATTATTTCCACTATCTCAACAAAATAAGTGTAGTTGTATTTGCGTTGCGGCTGCTTGGTCCTGCCAAGCAGCCGCTTGTGCGTGAGAGTCATGGAACAGGGCCTGTGAAGGGGGGCACCCCCTTCACGGGCTCTTTTATATATTTTGAAAAAAGTGCGGCAGAAAGAGCAGACAAACTCCCTCAGTCACGCCGCGGTGCGGCGCACCAGATCCCTCTAAGAGGGAGCCTAGGACAGCCTTATCTCCGCCGAGCCTCTGTCCTCACTGCGGCCGCTGTTACCCGCCAGCTACCGGCGAGCCGTACCCCCAAAAATGCGGAGGAACTTTCGCAATCCTAAGATTGCGAGTGTTCCTGTAAAGGGGCCGGCGTTTAGTGACCCTAAGGGCAGACAAGCAGTGTGCCGCGGCAAAGCCGCGTCACGCGTCGAACGACATATTTCCGGGGTAACATCCCCGTAAATATATCGTTCGCGCAGCCTTATTTTCCCCAGGCAGCACAGCCCCTGGGGTCGAGGGGGCGCCGTGTGCCGGTGGCACACAAACAAGGCGCCGACCGGAGCGGCAGCGGAGACTCGCGACCCCCGCGCGTCTTTGGTTCCTTTCTCCGCGTAGAGAAAGGAACCGCACCGCCGCGTGCGGTCGCGGCAAAGTAGAAAATTAGATGAATTTAGAATTTAAGGAAATTCAGATAAAACAATACCGTGGAGCATAACATTCGCAGATTCGAGGCTTCGCCTCTTGTCTGCATTGTGACACGGTAAAGCCGCGTCACGCGTCGAAGCATTCTTTTGCAGAGAAGCCCCGCAAAAGAATGCTTCGCGCTATTTTTAAGGCCGTTTCACGGCTATCTGCGGGGCTCTGCCCCTGCACCCCGCCAGGTCTCACCTGCCGGTTCGGTCGGTGCTGTTTGCATGCCACCGGCATGCCGCACCCTTTTGAAAAAGGTGGACGAAAACTTTAAAATTTCGCTTCTTCATTAACTTAATTTCATCACCGCCGCTGGCAAAAAAATTTTTTCCTTTTTTTGTCATTTTCTAGTTGCACTTTTTGCCGGAACGTGATACAATAGTTCACGGAACGATAGGAACACAATTTAATTTGAGTTTCTAGTGCTTGCCCTCGCGTTTCGTCTCCCGTCCAAGTTGATGAAACGCGGGGGTTAGTGCTGTCTGTAAGCGGAATTCCTGTTTTTGGCATTCTGCATTCGATAAAGATCCCCTGCAGGGAAAGAGACGGCTGCGCCCCATTTGCCGGGCAGTATGGTATACTGTCAGCAGATGGGGATTTCTTTATGTCTGAAAAATTTTAACGGAATACAGGTGAGGCCATGCGAGGCAAATGGGATGTACTGGAAGAATATTTTGGCTACCGCTCTTTCCGCCCAGGGCAGGAAGCCCTGGTAGACGGCCTTCTGGCCGGGCGGGAAGTGTTCGGTCTCATGCCCACCGGGGCGGGGAAGTCCCTCTGCTACCAGGTGCCCGCCTTGGCTATGGACGGGGTAACGCTGGTGGTGTCCCCCCTCATCTCCCTCATGAAAGATCAGGTGGCGTCCCTCATACAGTCCGGGGTGCGGGCCGCCTATTTGAACAGCTCCCTGACGGCGCGGCAGTACCAGCTGGCGCTGGAGCGGGCGGGGCAGGGACAGTATAAAATCATCTATGTGGCCCCGGAGCGGCTGCTCACCGAAGGCTTTCAGCGCCTGGCAGGGCGGTTGGCAATTTCTCTGGTAGCGGTGGACGAAGCCCACTGCGTTTCCCAGTGGGGGCAGGATTTCCGCCCCAGCTACCTGAAAATCCGGCAGTTTGTAGAGGGCCTGCCCCACCGGCCGCCGGTGGGGGCCTTTACCGCCACCGCTACCGCCCAGGTGCGGCGGGACGTGGTGCAGCTGCTGGGCCTGCGGGATCCGGTGGTGCAGTGTACCGGCTTCGACCGGCCGAACCTGTTTTTCCAGGTGGAAAAGCCCGCGGACAAAGATTCAGCCCTTCTGGCCCACCTGCGGGAGGCGGAGGGCCAGAGCGGAATTGTGTACTGCGCCACCCGAAAAACGGTGGAAGAGGTGTGCCTGAGCCTGAACGCGGCGGGCTTTTCTGCCGTGCGCTACCACGCGGGCCTTTCCGACGAGGAGCGGCGGCGGAATCAGGAGGATTTTCTCTACGACCGGGCCAGCGTGATGGTGGCTACCAACGCCTTTGGCATGGGAATCGATAAATCGAATGTTTCTTTTGTCATCCATTATAATATGCCGAAAAATATGGAAGGCTATTACCAGGAAGCCGGGCGCGCCGGGCGGGACGGCTCCCCCGCGAAATGTATTCTGCTGTACTCCGGCCAGGATGTGGTGACAAACCGTTTTCTCATCCGGACGGGAAGCGAAGAAAACGAGGAGCTGGACGAAGAGCAGCGGGAGCGGGTGCGCCGCCTGGACGAGGAACGGCTGAAGAAAATGACCTTCTACTGCTTTACCTCCGACTGCCTGCGCGCCTATATTCTGCGGTATTTTGGAGAAACCGCCCCAGACCACTGCGGGAACTGCGGCAACTGCCTGACCAATTTTGAAGAACAGGACGTAACCGAGGCGGCCGCGGCCATTTTGGCCTGCGTGCGGGCCTGCGGCCAGCGGTACGGCAGAAAAACCATTGCCGCCGTGCTGCTGGGGGGCGAAAAAGGGAAGCGGAACGAGACGGCGCGCCGCCATTCGCTGGACGAGCTGCCCCAGTTCGGCAGCCTTTCCGGCCTGCAGGAGCACACCGTGTACGAAATCATGCGCTTCCTGGAGGAGCAGGGGCTTCTGGCCGTTTCCCCGGGGGAGTACCCGCTGCTGCAGCTTACGCCGCAGTCGGCCCGCGTGCTGCAAAAGGGCGAACGGGTGCGCATGAAGCTGCCTAAAGAGCAGGAGGCTCCCCAAAGAAGAAGAAGCCGGAAGGCGGTGGAGATTCCCGACACGCAGCGCCCAGAGCTGTTCAGCCGCCTGCGGGCGCTGCGGTCTCGGCTGGCGGCGCGGCAGGGCGTGCCCGCCTACGTGGTGCTTACCGACCGGGCCCTGCGGGAGATAGCCGCCCTCATGCCCCGCAGCGAAGACGAGCTTCTGGCCGTAAACGGCATGGGCCGGGCAAAGCTGGAAAAATATGGCCGGGATTTTTTGTCGGTGGTGCAGGAATACCGGGAGGAAACCGGGAAAAATTCATAGAATCGTCATTTTTTCGATACGAGAAGGGAAAGATTTTCCTGTATACTCAAAAAGATCGGTACGGGCGCAGGCAGGGCTTGTTTGCAATTCCGCCCTGAACGCGATATAATAAAAACTGGAAAAGCCCCCTTCTTTTGCCGAAGGGGATGAAAACAGAATGGGAACAGGGGATTTGCGGTGAATAAATATAAGCGGCTGCTCTCCAATACGCTGGTTTTCGCCATCGGCACATTCAGCTCCAAGGTGCTCAGCTTTCTGCTGGTGCCCTTGCTTTCTCATGCGCTGGCCCCGGCGGAATTCAGCATCACCAATATGATTGTGGATATGGGCAATTTGCTGCTGCCTGTCGTAACCCTGGGAATCAGCAATTCCATCATCCGGTTCGGCCTGGAAAAAAGCGTGCGGAAAAGCGACGTGTACGCCACCGGCTTTGCCACCATTCTGGCCGGGTTCCTGCTGCTGCTGGTGCTGCAGCCCATCCTGGTGCCAACGCTCACCCCGGTGATGGAGATCATGGAAATTGAACCTCAGTATGTCTCCCAGTACATGATGTACCTCATCGCCTTCGTCACGGTGTCCTCCCTGCGTTCCCTGAACTCTCAGTTCACCAGGGCCAGGGGGATGGTGCGCCTGTTCGCCGTAGACGGCATCCTCAGCACCTTCACCACGGTTTTGTTTTCCTGCCTGTATATTATGGTGTTCCACCTGGGGGTGGTGGGGTACATTTCCGCCATCATCACCTCAGACGCGCTTTCCACCCTGTTCCTGCTGGCTGCTACCAAAAATTACCGCTACCTGCGCTTCCGCGGGCTTGACCTGTCGGTGGCGAAGGCCATGCTGAAATATTCCATCCCCATGGTTCCCAACACCATTTTCTGGTGGATCACCAACATTTCCAACCGCTTCCTCATAGCGGGCATGATGGGGCAGGACTACGCGGGCCTGTATGTGGCGGCCTACAAGGTGCCGAGCCTGATTGTGCTGGTTTCAGGCATTTTTATGGACGCCTGGCAGATGAGCGCCGTGACAGAGACAAAGGGGCGCAACCGGTTTTTCACCAAGGTGTTCACCGCGTACTATGCGCTTATGTTCATGGCGGCCTCGGGAATCATCCTGTTCAGCAAGGTCATCACCCAAATCCTTGTGGCGGACGAATACTACCGCTCCTGGCAGTACATCCCCCTGCTGGTCATTTCCACCGTATTCACCTGCCTGGTGAATTTCCTGGGCAGCATTTACATGATGGAAAAGAAAAGCATGCATTCCCTGGGAACCGCCATTGTGGGGGCCGTCATCAATATCGCCCTGAATATCTGGTGGATTCCCCTCATGGGCGTAAACGGCTCTGTGCTGGCTATGGTGGTGTGTTACCTGGT
Source organism: Candidatus Caccousia avistercoris (assembly GCA_018715025.1). GTDB lineage: Bacteria > Bacillota > Clostridia > Oscillospirales > Acutalibacteraceae > Caccousia > Caccousia avistercoris. The sequence goes on along the minus strand of DVMK01000200.1, from coordinate 15,205 downwards.
GGTGTTCGTCATCCGCATGATAGACACCCACAAATATGTGCAGATGAACGTGAGCTACCTGCGCCTTGTCATCAACACCGCGCTGCTCACGGCGCAGGCCTTTATCATGCTGTATGAGGTGCCCCTGTGGGTGCTGTGGGAAATTCTGTTTACGGCGGCCATGCTGGCGCTGAACATGAAAGAGATTCTGGAAAGCGTCCGGAAGATTCTGCGCCGCCCCGGCAAAGCGGCCAGGGCGTAAGGCCGTTTGGAAATAAGAGAAAAGGGAAGTGGAAGCGATGATTCGCCTCTGTATCTTTGATTTGGATGGAACCCTTGCCGATACGCTGGGCTCCATTGCCGGATTCGCCAACCAGGCCCTGCGCCGGTGCGGCTGGGGGGAAATTCCCCTGGAAGAATACCGTTACCTGGTGGGCAACGGGGCCGACCAGCTGATGCGCGGCATGCTGAAGCGGGCGGCGGGCAGCTTTTCCGAGCAGGATGTGGCCAGGCTGCGGGCTGTGTACGATGCGCTGTACGAGGCGGATCCCCTGCGGGACGTAACGCCGTACCCGGGCATGCTGCAAACCCTGCAGCAGCTGAAGCGGCAGGGCTGCGGGCTGGCGGTGCTGTCCAACAAGCCGGACAACGTAACCCAGGCGGTGGTGGGCGGCATGTTCCCCCCGGGGCTGTTTGCCCGCTGCTGGGGCCAGCGGGAGGGGGTCCCCCGCAAGCCCTCCCCGGAGGGGGCCCTGCGCATTGCCCAGGAGCTGGCGGTTTCCCCGGCGGAATGCCTGTACATCGGCGACACCTGTGTGGATATGCAGACCGGGAACAGCGCGGGCATGCGCACCGTGGGCGTGCTGTGGGGCTTCCGTGACAGGAAGGAGCTGGAAGAAAACCATGCCTGGCGGATTGCCGCCGCCCCGGAGGAGATTCTCCGCTTTGCCGCCGGGGAGGAGGAAGAATGAAGGCCCTGGAGAAGAACGCCAGAAAGCTGGCCCCCGGCCTGCGCGTGATCAAAACAGGCATGGCGGCGACGCTGTGCCTGTGCCTTTCCTACGCGATCCCTCAGCCCTACAGCCAGCCCCTCTGCGGGGTGATTGTGGCCGCGGCCGCCATGGGGAATTCCATTGACGTTTCCTTCCGCACCGGGCGCGACGGGGCGGTCAGCGCCTTTTTGGGGGCGCTGCTGGGCCTGCTCTTTTCCCTGGCGGGGCACGGGAACGCCGGGCTGTGCGGCATTGGGGTAATCCTCACCCTGTACGCCTGCGTCCTGCTCCGGCTGGAAAACGGCATGGTAATAGGGGAGATTGTGTTTCTCACCGTCATGCTGGCCCCGCCTGCAGGCCCCCACTGGCTGCACGCCCTGGGCTGCGCCGCCAACGCCCTGCTGGGAATTCTGGTGGCCCTGGCGGTGAACCTGGTGGTGATGCCCCGCCATTACGCCGGGGAAGTGAAAGAACGCTACAGCAAGTTCTGCGCCCTGGCCGCCCAGGGGCTTCACGCCGCCCGCGCGGGGCAGCCCGCCCCCTGCCAGGAGCTGGCGGCGGCGCTGGAACAGCTGCGGGGCAGCATACGGGCCTACGTGGCAGAGCGGAAGCTTCTGCGCGGCAGCGACGAGGAAGTGTTCCGCATCTCCTGCCGCCTTTCCTCCTTTCAGCAGCTGGTGAACGAGCTGGACAGCCTCCAGGCCCTGCAGCAGGAGGCGGACGCCCGTTTCACCCAGGAAGAGCGGGAGACCGTCCGCCGCTACCACATGGCCCGCCTGGAACGCTTGTCCATCCACCTGCGGCCGTCCGCCGAGAAGCCGCGCCCGGCGTCCCCTGACCAAACAGGCGGGAAGTAAGCGCCGCAGGGGGGCGCCGTGCGCCAGTGGCGCACAAACAAGGCACCGACCGGAGCGGCAGCGGAGACCCAGAGCCCCGCAGATAGCCGTGAAACGGCTTCAAAATATAGAATAGCGCGAAGGGTTCTTTTGCAGGGAAGTTCTGCAAAAGAATGCTTCGACGTGTGCCGTACTGCGATTTACCGGCAACCTGAGGCTCCCTCTCAGAGGGAGCTGGCGCGCCGCTTTGCGGCGTGACTGAGGGAGTACGCCTTTTTTCGCCCCGCTTTTTCTGCTATGCATTTCTAAATACAATCATTTATAATAATTCGATAGAAAATAACATCACCTGTCAGGAGGAATCGAGGATGGAAGAAGCAAAAATCAAGAATCTGTACGACCTTTCCCATACGATGGCGGCGGCGCTGCTGGAAAAGCATCAATACCCCTGGGAAGCCCTGGGCGAAATTGGCGACTTTATTCTGGCCCTGGGCCCCACCCTTTCCCCGGAAGAGTACGACCACCCGGCAGAGGACGTGTGGGTGGCCAAGAGCGCCAAGGTGTACCCCACCGCCTACCTGGGCGGCCCCGCCATCATCGGCCCCAATACCGAGGTGCGCCCCGGCGCTTTTATCCGGGGAAAGGCCCTGGTGGGCGCAGGCTGCGTGGTGGGCAATTCCACCGAATTGAAAAATGTCATCCTTTTCGACCATGTGCAGGTGCCGCATTACAACTACGTGGGCGACTCCATTCTGGGCTATAAGGCTCACATGGGCGCCGGATCCATTACCTCCAACGTGAAATCCGACAAAACCCTGGTGGTGGTCCGGGGCGGCGGCGAGGCCATAGAAACCGGCCTGAAAAAGATGGGCGCCATGCTGGGCGACCATGTGGAGGTTGGCTGCAACTCGGTTCTGAACCCGGGGACTGTGGTAGGGCGCGGCAGCAATATTTATCCCCTGTCTATGGTGCGGGGGCTTGTCCCGGCCGGGCATATTTACAAGCGGGCCGGGGAAGTGGTGGCAAAGCGGTGACGGCCCCCCGGCAGAAAACAGCGGCGGTCATTCAGGATCTTTCCGGGTTCGGCAAGTGCTCCCTCACCGAGGTTCTGCCGGTGCTCTCGGCGGCGGGGGTAGCCTGCAGCGCCGTGCCTACCGCGGTGCTCTCCTCCCATACCGGGGGGCTGCCCGGCGTGGTAAAGCGGGATTTGACCGAGGAGATCGGCCTGTTCGCCGCCCAGTGGAGCCGGCTGGGGCTTTCCTTCGACGCCCTGTACAGCGGCTACCTTTCTTCCCCCGGGCAGGTGCAGGCCTGCGCCGGGCTGGTTCGCACCCTGCGCCGCCCCGAAACCCTGCTGCTGGCAGACCCGGCCATAGGGGACGGGGGCAGGCTGTACCAGGGGATTTCCGGCGAGACGGCCGCCGCCATGCGGGAATACTGCGCCATGGCCGACGTGCTTACCCCAAACCGGACGGAGGCGGCCCTTTTGCTGGGCGAGCCCTGGCGGGAGGGGCCCTGTTCCCAGAGGGAAACCGAGGATCTTCTGCGCCGCCTGGCAGGGCTTGGCCCCAGGCTGGTGGTGCTCACCGGCGTTTCGCTGGGGGAGGGCCTGCTGGGGGCCGCCGGGTACGACAAAGAGAAGGACGCGGTGAGCTACGCCATGGCCCCCCAAGTGCCGGGCAGCTACCATGGCACCGGCGACCTGTTCAGCGCGGCCCTGCTGGCGGGGCTGCTTCTCCCCATGCCCCTGCAGGCGGCCATGCAGGCGGCGGCGGATTTTGTCAGCCGCTCCATCCGCCGCACGTACGAGGCGGGAACCGACCCCCGCTTCGGAGTGAATTTCGAGCAGGAGCTGCCCGGCTTCCTGCGGGCCCTCGGCCTGCTGTAGCGCGGCCTATTTTGTGAAACAGGAGGTGAAAGCCTTTGCCCGCCGAACTGCAATCGTTCCTCAACACAGCCCTGTATGTGCTGCGGGTGCTGATTCCCCTGCTCTCTATTGTGGTGCTGGCCCGGGCCTTCCACTCCATCAAGGCGGGGCGCAGGAAGGAAGAGCCGGTGATTGTGCTGCAGAATACGGTTTCCAAGGAGGTAATCCCGGTGCTGTACTGGGAAAATTCCCTGGGCCGCAGCCGCAGCTGCGACATTGTGCTGGCAGACGCCACCGCAAGCCGCGACCATGCGGTGCTCATGCGCCGGGAAAGCGGCTGGATCGTGACGGACACAGGCTCAAAGGCGGGGACCCGGGTGAACGGCAGGAAAATCGCCAAGCCCGCCTCCGTCTCCCCCGGGGATGTGATTACCCTGGGCTCCACCTCGCTTATGCTGAAGCGCACCACCGAGGCCAGGCTGCCGGTGCAGAAGCGCCGGGTACACCGGGCGGCTTCTCCCTTCGGGCTGCTGCTCACCGTGAGCGTAATCCAGCTGTTCCTGCTGCTGCAGGCCTGCTTCGGCGGCGGGGAGTTTTCCGCCCTCCCGCTGCTCCCCTTCCTGGCGATTCAGGGGATGGAGTGGGGCCTGTACGCCTATTCCATGAAAAAGCTGGATCATGTGAGTTTTGAGCTGGAAACCATCGCCTCCCTTCTTTCCGGCACAGGCATTCTGCTTTTGTGCGGAATGCGGGAAAAGCTGGCGGAGGGCCAGACGGCCCCCGGCATGTGGGCCCTGGTGGATCCCACCATGAAAACGGTGTACATGCAGCTTCTCACCATGGGGATGGGCATGGTCTTGTTCTGTTTCCTGATTTGGTTCATGGAGGATCTGGAGCGGGTGATGAAGTACCGCCTGGCCATCGGCATAGGTGCATCCCTGCTGTTCGGCGTGAACCTGGTTCTGGGCGTGGCCCGGCACGGGGCGGCCAACTGGATTTCCCTGGGCCCGGTGACGGTGCAGCCCTCTGAGTTTATTAAAATCGCCTTCGTGTTTGTGGGCGCTTCCACGCTGGACAGGCTGCAGACCAAGCAGAACCTTTCCGGGTTCCTGCTGTTCACCGCGATCTGCCTGGGCAGCCTGTTCCTCATGCGGGACTTCGGCACCGCCTGCATCTTTTTTGTCACCTTCCTGATCATCGCCTTCATGCGCTCCGGCAGCGTGCGGACCATCGCCCTTGCCATTGCCGCGGCGCTGTTCGGGGCCTTCCTGATTTTGAAATTCCGCCCCTACGTGCTCAGCCGTTTCCAGGGCTGGCGCCATGTGTGGGATTATGTAAACGAAAGCCAGGGCTACCAGCAGGTGCGGGTCATGTCCTACGGCTCCAGCGGCGGGCTGTTCGGCATGGGCATCGGCAACGGGATGCTGGGCGGCGGCCGCAGCGGGAACCCGGTGTTCGCCGCAGACAGCGACCTGGTGTTCGGCATGCTGTGGGAGGAGCTGGGCCTGGTCATGGCGGTGGTGGTAATTTCTGCCATTGCCCTGCTGGTGTTCTGCGCCCGTTCCGACGCTACCCGCAGCCGTTCCACCTTCTACTCCATCGCCGCCTGCTCGGCGGCGGGGCTGCTGCTGTTCCAGGGCTGCCTCAACGTGTTCGGCGTGGTGGACGTGCTGCCCCTCACCGGCGTGACGCTGCCCTTTGTGAGCGCGGGCGGTTCCAGCATGGCCTCGGTGTGGGGGCTGCTGGCCTTCCTCAAGGCGGGCGATGAACGCACCTACGCGGCCCGGCGGCAGCGCCGGCCCAAGGCGAAAAGGAGGTAAGGCCCATGAAAACGACCGGGACCCGCTCCCTCATCCTGTTTTTCCTCACGCTGGGCTTTTTGGCCGGCATGCTCCTTTTTCTGGGCGATTTTATCCAGGATGGGGGCGACTGGGCCATTCAGCCCTTCAACAAGCACATCACCCAGGGAAGCAGCCTTTCCGGCCGTGTGCTGGACCGGGACGGCGAGGTGCTGGCCTACAGCGACGACACAGGCCGGGTTTACCACAGCGACCGGGAGGTTCGCCTTGCCCTGCTGCACCCGGTGGGCGACACCAGAGGCTACATTGCCACCTCTGCCCAATACCTGTACCGGGCAGAGCTTTCCGGCTATCATTTGGTGACGGGCCTTACCTCCCCCTTTGGGCAGACGAACGGCAGCGACGTGACGCTCACCCTGGACGCGCAGCTGTGCAAGACGGCCCGCCAGGCCCTGAGCGGCAAGAAGGGGGCCGTGGTGGTGTACAATTACAAAACCGGCCAGATCCTCTGCGAGGTCAGCTCCCCCGCTTTCGACCCGGGCGCCCCCCCTGAGGATTTGGACACGGACGAAACAGGGAAATACGACGGCGTTTATTTGAACAACGTGCTTTCTTCCACCTACACGCCCGGTTCCACCTTCAAGGTCATCACCGCCGCTGCGGCGATTGAGAATATTCCCGATTTGGATGGGCGCACCTTCACCTGCAACGGCAGCGTCGTCATTAACGGCAATCAAATCAACTGTACCGCTTCCCATGGGCAAATCGATTTTAAAACAGCCTTTTCCCACTCCTGCAACGTGGCCTTCGGCGAGCTGGCCGTGGAGCTGGGGGCCGATGTGATGACCGCCACGGCGGAGCGGCTGGGCTTCAACCAGTCCTTCTCCGTCAACGGGGCTTCCACGGCGCGAAGCTCCTACGATGTTTCCGACGCCACGGCGGACGGCCTGGCCTGGAGCGGCATCGGCCAGTACACCGACCTGGCGAACCCCATGCACATGGCCATCCTGATGGGGGCCATCGCCAACGGGGGCACGCCGGTTATGCCCTACTTTGTGCAGAGCGTTACCACCAGCTTCGGCCTGGTGACAGAGACGGGCTCCGCCGTTCTGGGGGAAGAGATGATGTCCTCTTCCACCGCCCAGCGGCTGCAGGAATATATGCGCAACAACGTGTCCTCCTACTACGGGGACGGCATGTTCCCCGGCATGGAGGTTTGCGCCAAAACCGGCACCGCAGAGGTGGGCGGCGGGAAGCATCCCACCGGGTGGATAGTAGGCTTTTCCGCCAACAGCGCCACCCCTTACGCCTTCGCCGTAGTGGTGGAGGAGGGAAGCTCCGGCATTGGCTCTGCCGGTTCCGTGGCCAGCACGGTGATGGGGGCGCTGGCTTCCTGAAAAACGGAAGAAAATACAGAAACAGGGGCGCGGGCCGCCGGATGGCAGCCGCGCCCCTTCTGTGTCTTTCGGGGAAAAGCGCCGCCCCGAAGCCAGGCGGGGCCGGGCTTCGGGGCGTGCGGGAACGGTTCGGCAGTCTGCTTTTATCTCCTGTCAAATTCCGGGTTAAACGCGTAAAAATTCTTGGAATCCAGCTTGTCGGTGGTGATGCGCAGCCCCTCGCCGAACCTTTGGTAGTGGACGACTTCCCGCTCCCGCAGGAACCGGATGGCGTCCCGCACGTCGGGGTCGTCGCAGTACCGCAGAATATTGTCGTAGGTGGTGCGGGCCTTCTGCTCGGCGGCCATGTCCTCGTGCAGGTCGGTAATGGCGTCCCCCGCCACCGCAAGGGAGCCTGCGCTGAAGGGCGTGCCGTTGGCGTCGGCCGGGTACACGCCGGTGGTATGGTTCACAAAATAAGCGTCGAAGCCGGCCTTTTGAATCTGCTCCGGGGTGAGATTCCTGGTCAGCTGGTATACGATGGTGCCCACCATTTCCAGGTGCCCCAGCTCCTCTGTGCCAATGTCGGTGAGAATGGCCTTCAGCTCTGGGTAAGGCATGGTGTACCGCTGGGAAAGGTAGCGCAGGGAAGCGCCCAACTCCCCGTTGGGACCGCCGTATTGGGCGCAGATAATTTTGGCCAGGGCGGGATTGGTATTTTTGATTTTAATGGGATATTGAAGCTTTTTCTCGTAAACCCACATCAGCCTTCCTCCTCCTCTCCGGTTTCCCAGGGCCAGGGGCCGGTAATCCAGGCCCAGCGGCTGGTAGTGCTGGTGCTCTCGTTCAGGGGGCCGTATTTGTCCTCATATTCCTTTACCATTTCTTCTGTCCTGGCCCGGTATTCCTCCATTTTTTTGGCTGCCTCGCAGTTGTTGGGGTGGGTGTCCAGGAACATGTGAAGCTCCCACAGGGAAAACTGGTACGCCCGGATACGGCGCAGAAGGCGCTGCTGATCGTTCATGCCTTACCCCCCTTTTTTCCGTAGAAGGGTTTATCCAAATCCGGAAAGAGGGTCCCGCTGGCCAGGGCCTGCTCCGGCTGGTACACGGTTCCGTACTGCTGGAAGGGGACGTACGCCATCGCGACGACATAATCCTTCGGAAGGGGAGAGGGATCCCGAAGGTCACAGGACTGTCCGTCCATGATATACATAGTCAACTCTCCTTTCATACACATGGGGAGGATTCCTCCTCTTGCCTATGATATGAAAAAACGAAGGCGTCGGTGACAGCCCGCCCAAAGCAGAAAGAGGCCGCAGCCCGGCGAGGGGCTGCGGCCTCAAATTACAGCGGAAAGAAATGCTCAGCCGCCCTGGCCCAGCGCTTCCGCCAGCGCCATGGCGCTGGCCACGGCGGCGTCCATGTTGCAGTAGCGGTACTCTGCCAGGCGGCCGCACAGGTGCAGGCTGGGGAAGCGTGCCAGGGCCTGCCGGTACCTTTGGTACAGGGCCTGGTTTTCCTTGTTGGGAATGGGGTAGTAGGGCAGGCTTCCCCGGGACGCGCCGGGCTGGTAGGGCGCGGGGTATTCCTTCAAAATGGTGGTGCGCCCCTCTGCCTGCTGGCCGGTGAGCTTTTTACTCTCGGTAATGCGGGTAAACTCCTCCTCGTTGGGGTAATTCACCACGGCAGCAGGCTGGTAGCTTGTGACGGCGTGCTGCTCAAAAACAAATTCCAGCGAGCGGTAGGGCAGGGGGCCGAACCGGCAGCCCAGAAGCTCATCCGGCGCGCCGGTGTACACCACCGGGCCGGAGAAGGGCGCGCCGTCCAGCAGAATGCGGCCGGTTTCCTCCTGCAGCGTCAGGCGGGAAAGGGCGCTGCAGGAAAGCTGCACGTGAATCTGCGGATGCTCCAGCATCCTCTGAAACAATACGGTGTACCCGTCCGAAGGCATTTGCTGGATCGCATCCTGGAAATACCGGCCGTCGTACCCCAGCACTACGGGGACGCGGTTGATGACGGAGGAATCCACCTCCTCAATGGGCTGCTGCCACTGCTTGGCGGTGTAGTGGACGAACACCCGGTCGTATACGTATTCCCCCAGGGCGTGAAGCGCCGGGTCGCTGTTGGCCAGCAGATCCAAAATGGAAATCTTCCCCTGGCCCGGGTAGGCGGCCAGCAGCTTTTCCTTCAGCGCGGCCGCCTGTTCCGCCGGGTACAGCTGTTCCAGCGAGGTGAAATTGAAGGGGATGGGCACCAGCTTGCCGTCTATGCGGCCCAGCACCCGATGCTCGTAAGGAAAAAAGCTGGAAAACCGCTGCAAAAAGGTAAAAACAGAGGGCAGATTGGTGTGGAAGATATGGGGGCCGTACTGGTGGCTGCGGATTCCCTGGGAATCTGCGGCTTCATACATGTTCCCGCCAATGTGCCGCCGCTGTTCCAGCAGCAGCACCTGTTTTCCGAACTTTTCCGCCAGCAGGCGGGCAGTGACAGCGCCGGAAAACCCGGCCCCCACAATAACAGCATCATACATGGCTTCCTGTTCCTTTCTCATCGGCCGCCGGGGTCCCGGTCCGGGAGCTGCTTCAATTCATAGCGGCGGCGGTTCTTGGTTCCGTGGGCCTCCACCAGGCCCTGGGCGGTGAGCTCCCCCAGCAGGGCCCGCACGTGTTCCGGCCCGCAGCCCAGCAGGACGGCCAGCTCCGCTTCCCCGGCAGAAACCTGGTCGCGCAGGTAATCCAGCAGGGCCTGCTTCTGTTCCATGGGATCCCCTGCCGGGCTGTGCGCTGCCCCACCGCCAGGGACCAGCGGGAGCGTCAGCACGGTGCGGCCGGGGGCAAACTGTTCCTCCAGCCGGGGAGCCTGAAGGCCGAGGGAACTCCAGATGCGGTAGATGCGGCGCAGGCCGCCGCCTTCGCCCTGGGCAAGCCCCGCCATGCGCAGGGCCCTGTGAAGGGCGGCGTTGCGCGGGTCGGCCCTTCCGTCGCCCACCGCCTCCTCCTGGGGCAGGCGGAGCCCGCCCGGGTTGGAGACGAGGATTTCCTGGGGCGTTTTTACCACAAACAGCCCCCTGGGCTCGTCGTAATCCGCGTGAACCAGGGCGTTTACCAAAGCCTCCCGCAGGGCGGCGGAGGCCTTCTCTTCCAGGGGAAGCCCCTGGGGCAGGCGGCGGGAAACGGCGCGCAAGAAGTCGAACAGGTTCCCGCTCCACGCCCCGCTGCCGGAGAGAAGCCGCCAGGTCCAGTGAGCATCCGGGTTGGGCTTCTCCTGGTATTCCAGGGAGTACAGGGGGAATTCCGCCTGAATCTCCCGCAGGCTTCCGAACAGCAGAAGGCCGGCCCTGGTGGGGTGCAGGCGGCCGCTGCCGTCCCGGGCCAGGGCCCCGGCCTGCTCCAGCACATCTTCGGCGGCGGGCGGCCGCTCCTGCGGGGAAGCGTTCTTTTCCGCAAGGGCGCAGAAGGCTTCTGTGCTTTCCCGCCGGAGCGCCTCCGGGCCGAGGGCTTCCAGCATGCCGGTGTCCAGGGAAACCTCCGCGCTGTCCCGCTGCATGGCGCGCACCTCCTCGGGGGAGCAGCGGTAGTCGCCCTCCCCGTTCCGCCGGTAAGAGCCGGAAAGAGGGTCGCTGCCAATGTAAACCGGGCGCAGGCGGCGGGGAGCGCGGGGCACCTGGATTACCACAATAGGGTTCCCCTGCGCCTGGGTGACGTACACGTCCTCAGGCGAAAGAATATTGGCGCTGACCATGGTAGGGTCGCGGAGCTTCTGCAAAAATTCCCCCAGAAGCGCTTCCGGGCTGGGAAGCGCCACGGTCTGGAAGCTTTTGTCCGGCTGCTCCACCACCCCCAGCAGGATCACGCCGCCCACCGTGTTGGCAAAGGCGGAGTATGTCTCCCAAATGCTGTGGGGCAGGCCGCCTACCGCCTTCTTCGCCTCAATCCGGTTATTTTCCTTATATTTTCCCAAATCCTGAAAATCCAACATCTTCTCACACCTCCGGTGGGGACGTCACGCACTGGCCGCGTCCCGCGGCCTTGGGCTGGGTGCGGCACGCCGGTGCAGCGCCCGCGCTTTTTTCACGGTTCTGTACAGCTTCTTAGCTGCTCCGCAAGGCCTGCGGGGAAGATTTCTGCGCACCTCCGGTGAGGACTTCGCGCACTGGCCGCGTCCCGCGTCCTTGGGCTGGGTGCAAAGCGCAACCGCACCGCCCGCAGTTCTGCCGTGGTTCTGTACGGCTTCCCAGCTGCTCCGCACCTCCGGTGGGGACTTCACACACTGCGTGTTTCACCCCGGGAAAAGAAGTGCTGCGCGAAGGGTTCTTTTGCGGGGACGCTACCCCGCAAAAGAATGCTTCGACGTGTGGCGCGGCAAAGCCGCGCCACACTGCAGCCTTTCTTTGGCTATTATACCATACCAGCGGGAGCCTGTCATTACCGTCCCGCCGCAGCGGGGCCGAAAATTGCCGGATGTCTTTCCCGGCGGGAGGAAAAGGGGCGCGCCCGTGGTTCTATCTCTCCCTGCCGGGCGCATATACATGGACAAACGAGATGGGGAGGCGTTGCCATTGAAAGGCATCGTAGAAGAGCGGGCTGTGGAGCTGGGGGAGTATATTCTGGAAAACCAGGCCACGGTGCGCACGGCGGCGAAAAAATTCGGGATCAGCAAAAGCACGGTACATAAAGACGTGGCTCAGCGGCTGCAGTACATTGACCCGGCCCTGTACCAGAAGGTGAAGCAGGTGCTTGACGTGAACAAGGCCCAGCGGCACATCCGCGGCGGCATGGCGACCAGAATGAAATACAGGAAGGAATCCGCCGGGGATCCGCGGGCGTAGACGCCGTTCTTCCGGCAGGGGCTGAAAAAAAGGAAGCCTTGACCCTTCTTTCCGGAATGGCTATAATAAAAGGGAATTCTCAGGAAAGAAGGGGTATTGTGCCGCCCTTGAATTTGCTTGTCAAACCCTCCTCCGGCCAGTGCAACCTGCGGTGCCGCTACTGCTTTTACTGCGACCTGACGGAAAAGAGGGAACAGTCCTCTTACGGATTCATGACGGAGGAAACACTGGACAATATGATGCGGGAGGCTTTTGCCTTCGCCGAGCAGGATATTACCATCGCCTACCAGGGAGGCGAGCCAACCCTGCGCGGTCTGGACTTTTTCCGCCGTTCCATAGAGCTGCAGGAAAAATACAACGTGCATCATATTCCCGTCCACAACAGCCTGCAGACCAACGGTTCCCTGCTGAACGAGGAATGGGCCGACTTTTTCCGGGAGCATCATTTCCTGATCGGCGTCTCGCTGGACGGTACCAAAGAGACGAACGACGCCTTCCGGCTGGACAAATCCGGGAAGAGCTCATACCCGGCGGTTATGAAGAATATTCAAATGCTGGCAGCCAAGGGGGTGGAGTTCAACATCCTCACGGTGGTGCACTCCCGCACGGCCAGGAACATCGGGAAAATCTACGGCTTTTTCCGCAAAAATCATTTGGATTACCTGCAGTTCATCCCCTGCCTGGATCCCCTGGGGGAGGAACCGGGCGGGCACGATTTCTCGCTGACGCCCAAGGCCTACGGGGAATTCCTCTGCCGCCTGTTTGACTGCTGGTACCAGGACCTGCGCAGGGGCGAGGCCGTCAGCATCCGCCAGTTTGACAATTATGTGCAGATGCTGCTGGGCTACCCGCCGGAATCCTGCGGCATGTCGGGGGTGTGCTCGTTCCAGAATGTGGTGGAGGCGGACGGCAGCGTGTACCCCTGCGACTTTTATGTGACAGACCCCTACCGCCTGGGCAACCTGAACGAGAACAGCTTTGAAGAGATTTACAAAAAGCGCGGCGAGATCCGCTTTATTGAGGAATCCATGGACACAGACGAGGAGTGCCGCGGCTGCCAGTGGCTTCCCCTGTGCGGCAACGGCTGCAAGCGCTACCGGGAACCCAAGCGCCCTGACGGAACCTACCAGCGGAACTTTTTCTGCCAGGCGTACCGCATGTTCTTTGAGTACAGCTACAGCCGCCTGCGGGAAATTGCCGCCGCCACCGCCCGCATGCACGGCATCCCGGGCCCGCGGTGACGGAAAAAAACAGAAAAGCGCCCCGGAGTCCCACACGGGATTCCGGGGCGCTGCTTATGCCGCCTGTTTATTTGCCGGGGGCTTCCAGAATGGCCCCCCGGTTGCCTGAGGTTACCAGCGCCGCGTAGCGGGCCAGGTAGCCGGTGGTAATGCGGGGCGGCTTGGGCTGCCACTTGGCGCGGCGGGCCGCCAGCTCCTCTTCGCTTACCTTCATGTTAATCTGATTGTTCATAATATCAATCTCAATAATATCCCCGTCCTCTACCAGGGCAATGGGGCCGCCCACGGCCGCTTCCGGCGACACGTGGCCAATGGCCGCGCCCCGGGTGGCGCCCGAGAAACGCCCGTCGGTGATGAGGGCGACGGTGCTGCCCAGGCCCCGGCCCATAATGGCGGAGGTGGGGTTCAGCATTTCCCGCATGCCGGGGCCGCCCTTGGGGCCCTCGTAGCGGATTACCACCACGTCGCCGTCCACAATCTTTCCGCCCATAATGGCGGCCATGGCGTCCTCTTCACAGTCGAACACCCGGGCCGGGCCGGAATGGCACAGCATCTCGGGGGCGACGGCGGAGCGCTTCACCACGCAGGAGTCGGGGGCCAGGTTGCCCCGCAGCACGGCAATGCCGCCGGTTTTGCTGTAGGGGTTTTCCACCGGGCGAATGACCTCCGGGTTTTTGTTGACGCTGCCCGCAATGTTTTCCGCCATGGTTTTGCCGGTGCAGGTGACGCCGCCGGTGCGCAGCAGGCCCAGCTTGTCAATTTCGTGCATGACGGCGTACACGCCGCCCGCCTCGTACAGGTCTTCCATGTGGTGCGGGCCGGCGGGGGCCAGGTGGCAGATGTTGGGGGTATGGTCGCTGATGTCGTTGGCCATGTCCATATTCAGCTCAATGCCGGCCTCGTGGGCAATGGCGGGCAGGTGCAGCATGCTGTTGGTGCTGCAGCCAATGGCCATGTCCATGGTGAGGGCGTTGTGGAAGGCGTCCTCCGTCATAATGTCGCGGGGACGGATATTCCTGCGCACCAGCTCCATAATCTGCATGCCGGCGTGCTTCGCCAGACGGATGCGCTCTGAGTATACGGCGGGAATGGTGCCGTTGCCCGGCAGGCCCATGCCCAGCACCTCGGTGAGGCAGTTCATGGAGTTGGCGGTGTACATGCCAGAGCAGGAGCCGCAGGTGGGGCAGGTTCTCTCTTCAAATTCCAGCAGCTTTTCCTCGCCGATTTTCCCGGCGGCGAAGGCGCCCACAGCCTCAGAGGCGGCGGAAAAGCTCACCTTGCAGCCGTCCACCTTGCCGGCCAGCATGGGGCCGCCGCTGACAAAAATGGTGGGCAGGTTCAGCCGGGCCGCCGCCATCAGCAGGCCGGGAACGTTTTTGTCGCAGTTGGGGATCATGACCAGGCCGTCGAAGCCGTGGGCCATGGCCATGGCCTCGGTGCTGTCTGCAATCAGGTCCCTGGTGACCAGGGAATATTTCATGCCGGTGTGCCCCATGGCGATGCCGTCGCACACCGCAATGGCCGGGAACACCGCCGGGGTGCCGCCCGCCATGGCTACGCCCAGCTTTACGGCTTCCACAAGCTTGTCAATGTTCATGTGGCCGGGGACAATCTCGTTGTACGAGCTCACAATGCCGATGAGCGGCCGGGACATCTCCTCCTTGGTAAATCCGAGGGCGTTGAACAGCGCGCGGTGCGGCGCGTTCTGCAGCCCGTTGATAACAGCTTCGCTTTTCATAGGGGAACGCCGTCCTTTCTAAGTTGTATTACAATGATTATACTTGTCATACAACTGATTGTCAAGGGCGGCTTTTCTTTTCCCCGCCTCACAGCTGCGCCTGCTGAAGAATGTCGCGCACCAGAAGCGCCAGATCCTCCCTGGAGGAGAGAAGCCCTGCGCGGCGGCGGAACTGGGCGGCCCCCCGCAGCCCCTTCAGGTACCAGGCCACATGCTTGCGGGCCTCGTTCATGGCGCGGCCCTCCCCCTTGAGGGCGCACATGGCTTCCACATGGCGGCACATGACCAGCAGGCGTTCGTTCAGGCCGGGCGGGGGGAGGATGCGGAAATTGTCGGAAAGATATGCGTTGATCTGCTGGAAGATCCAGGGGTTGCCCAGGGCGGCGCGGCCCACCATAACACCGTCGCAGGCGGTTTCTTCCAGCATGCGGGCCGCGGCGGCGGCGTCCGTCACGTCGCCGTTCCCAATCACGGGGATTTGCACCGCCTGCTTCACCTGGCGGATGATGTCCCAGTCGGCGGGCGGGGCGTACATTTCGGCCCGGGT
>DVMK01000199.1 GCA_018715025.1 Candidatus Caccousia avistercoris | reverse complement strand
CTTAAATATTTGGAAATAGGGATTAAAGAAAGTATAGCATAAGTGAAGAAAAAAGAAAAGAAAATGGAGAAAATTTTGGGTATGGAAATTATTCCTCCAGCCGGACCATGCCGAATACGGCCTCTTTGTCGTCCAGCGCGCGGGCGCCCGGCTGCAGAAGCATGGCGTTGAGATCCAAATAGGAGTAATCGTCCAGGTTGCCCTGGCTGCCAAGGAAGATGATGTTCGCCCGGCTGCGCAGGGGCTTGAACTGGTCAATGAGAAAGCGCAGACGGGAAAGGAGCAGCTCGTCAGGCTCCTGGGAAATCAGCAGGGAGAAATCGTAGATGGTGCCGTCCCCCAGGGACGACCCGGCCGCCAGTTGCTCCCGGTTCAGCAGGTTGTGCTCGATCAAATAGGTTTTCCCGGTGACGAACAGGCCCACAATCAGCTGAACCGCGCGGCGCGTCCCCTTGCAGGCGATAAGCTCGGGGGCGAGCTTCACCAGGCGGCGCAGATGCTCCTCGTCCAGAAAGTTCCCGTCCAGCTCTATGCCCAGCCACCGGGCAAAAACAGGGAGAAGCCCGGCAGGGGCGGTGTCTGGGTCCAGGTATTGGGGCAGGCGCTCAATTTCGTCCTGCAGGTCGGCGTAGAGGGAAGAAAATACCGACAAATACCGGTGCAGGAATTCCCCCTGGTTCTGGTACACGGCGGGGAAGGTGTGAAGGAAATTGTCCCCGGGCACCGTGACGGAAATGTGGGAAAACCGGCTGCCGCCCTCGCCTGCCAGCTCAAACCAAAGCCACAGGTACCGGCCCTTCTGGCCGTACAGCAGCACGTCGTTCTGGTTGGAAAACTGGGCGGCCCCCATGGCCTGGAACAGGCGGGCCTTCCGCTTCACAGGCTGGCCCGGGTCCAGCAGGAAGGCGTCTATGTCCAGCAGCCTGCCGCCGTCCTGAACCCGGTTTTCGTTGGCGGCGGCGGCGTGCAGGGTGAGCACGGTGTCCTCCCCCAAAGACATGCGGAAGGTCAGGCGGCCCCAGGGGCAGTCCTCCTGGCCGCTGTCCAGGGCGGCCAGGAATACGGTGCGGTACGGGGAATCCTCCTCCGTTTCAAAGGCGCCGTCCCGCAGGGCAAAGCCGCTGGCCAGGCTGCGGGCCAGGCGGCTGGGGTAGTACAGATACCGGTGGATGCCGTATGGCATGGGTGACTCCTCCTTTTTGCGGCGGCAGGGCGCTTACCGGGAACCGCCCTGATTTTGGGAAAAGGTCTGCAGCTGAATGTGGAATTCCCCCGGGCAGCAAAGGCTGTAGGGCCCCAGCACCAGGTCGGGGGCGTCCAGGGTGACGCCGTTCCACTCCCGCGGGATCAGCTTGAAGTCGATGACAGCCTCCACGCAGGGCAGCTCCATCAGCTGCTGGTACAGGGCGCTGAAGCGAATCCGGCTGCCGAACGGCTGGGGGCCGTTCACATAGTCCAGCGCCTCCCTCAGAAGGGCCTCCACCGCTTCGGCCGCGTTGTCATAGTAGCTTTTCACCTGCAGGGCGGCCCACACATCCACAGGCACGTAGCGGGGCTGCACCAGCTCTACCCGCGTGGTCAGCATCCGCCTGGGTTCCAGCCATTTATGGATTTCCTCCAGGTAGAAGGGGGAAAGGCGGGGCAGGGGGGCGCTGCTGTAGGGCTTGGCGGTCAGGCGGATCAGGTTTTCTTCCGGGAAGGCGGCGGCGTGGGCCTTGTGCAGGCACAGCCCCGGCGTGCGCAGCACCAGCGCCTCGTAATCGGAGGGAAGAACGGCCGCCGCAGGGGTGCGCACCCCTGCGGCAAAGCGCTGGCGCAGCTGTTCCGCCGTTTCATAGCGGCGGCCCCCAAAGCCGGAGGAAACCCCCTGGAAGGAACGGGGGGCGGCGGAGGAGAAGGGGGGCTCTGGGTGGGTGAGCACGCTGCCGGGGCGGATGTTCCCCCCGTCCCCCGCCGTGGTGCAGCAGTTCGCCAGGTACAGGCGGCTTCCCGCGCCGAAACCGGGGTGGACGATGTACAGCCTGCCCGCCGTGGGATCCAGCCGGTAACGCAGGCCGCCCTCTCCCTCGGTGCCGGGCCGTACCGGGTAGAAGCCCGCCTCGCCCTCCCCGTCCGGCGATTCCATCAAAAGCAGGAACCGATCCGGCAGGACGTTTTCTACCAAATCCAGCGGGATCTCCTGGTCCTCATATCCATAGACGGGGCCCAGGTCCCGGTGGTGAATCATCTCATTGTCAAAGCAGCTCACCAGCACGGTGTCCTCCTCCTGGCAGGGGCCGAAGCCGAAGCGGGCCCGGTGGAAGGTAAGCCGCACCCCGCCGGGGAAGTCCTCCCGCAGGTACAGGCGGCCGGTCTGGGTTACGCCGGTGAAGGGAGCGTACAGGCGGTAAGGCCCGCCGGGAACCTCGCGGCAGTACACGTACAGGTTCCCCAGCTCTGCCAGGGGAGAGCGGATTTCCACCTGGCCGCCGCCGGCGGCCGGGTACGTCCAGGCGCGGGTTTCCCACTGGCGCACGGGGAACAGGTTGGCTTCCAGCAGCTCCAGGCGGGGCGGCTGGTCGTAGCCGCATTCCTCCAGAAGGCAGCGCAGGGCGTACCCCCGCACCGGCGCGCCCTCGAAAACGGCAGGTTCCCCGGCGTTCAAAAGGAGGGACACCTTTCCGCTGGTGAGGAACGTGTGGGTCTCGTCCTGGGCCTGGGCGTCGGCCCAGCCCTCCGCCGTGTAGTACTGCCAGCGGGTGCGGGCGAAGCTGGGGCCCCCTGCCTCCGGGAAGGGGTTGCGCGGGATCCGCCCGGAAACCTGCGCCCAAAGCAGCAGGGGCCGTTCCGTCTCAGGCCTGCCGCTGAGGATCAGGTACAGGGCGTTCCCGGCCTGGGGCTCCGCGCCGAACACGGCGGCGGTTCCGGCCTCCGTTTCCAGCAGCATGGTAATGTCCTGAAAGGCTTCCCCCCGGCTGGCGTACATGGCCTCTACCTCCCAGCCGGAAAGGGGGGTCTCCTCCTCTGTCTCAAAGCAGAGGTTCCCCAGCCGCAGCTGGTACTGGGGGGGCAGCGGTTCCCCCCCGGGGGATTTTACCAGCAGAGTGGCGGCGCGGTTTTCCTGGGTGCGGTAACCGGCCAGGCCCAGCAGGGCCCGCAGGACCTCGTCCGTCACCTGGTTGATGCTGCCCCTCTGCAGCAGGGTGAAGGCGGAAAGGTTCTGAAGAATGGTGACGCCCGGATCGGAGCGGTTGAAGTTGGTCCACTCGTCGGAATACAGCGGGATCTTTGACAGCGCCTCCGCCATCAGATCCTCATAGGATTTATCGTCAAGATTGATACTGTTCAGCATAAGCTACCTCCAAGCGGCGGATGATGGGCCCGGCCTTCCGCAGGCGGCTATCCCTGCGCCCCAGGCAGTTCAATGTACACGCGGTGCGTCCCCGGAACCGGGATGGAGAAGGGGTTGGGCCGCAGATCCTCCAAAGCGCACTCATGGGGGCCGGTGCGGTCCACATACCGCGCGGTGGCCAGAAACCGGGTGACACGGCCGGGGCCCCGCAGGGTGCGCAGCAGCATGTCAAGCTGCGCATAGGTGGGAAGGGTGCCCAGCCTCCAGCCGCCCTTGCCCTCCTGGCCGATGGGGTCCAGGTAACGGCTCAGGGCCTCCTGAATCATGGCCTGCAGGGAGAAGGAAAGGTGAGGGTCGTCTGCCTCGGCCCACACGGAAAGGGAGATAGAGACGTACACAGGCTCGGCCAGCACAAGGCATTCGGGGGCAAGCGTGGCCTCGCACAGGCTCAGCAGCCGCTTGCGCAGCGGGCCGCGGATGCTGTGGAAGGAGTAGGCGCCGTTGGCGTAATCCCGCATCATAATGGCGATTGTCACCAGGGAGGGGGCCTCCCGGCCGTCAATGTCCACGCCGGCCAGGCAGCGCACCTGCTGAATGGCGCTGGAAAATGCCTTTACCTCCCGCACAAAATCCATCTGGCTTACCAGGCGGCCCCGGCTGCAGTACAGGCTGCAGCCCCGCTCTCTGGCGCTTTCCGGCGTTTCCATGTCGCTGCCCGCATAGGTTTCTATGGGGTTGTAGACAGAGCTTACGTACAGGCTGCGCCCCCGCAGGGCGTTGACAGCACCCTTGGGCAGGTTCCCCCGGGAACCGCTGCAGCAGCGGGCCCGCACGGTGAAGGCGACGCCGTCCCGGCAGGTGGGGATTTTCACGTTCACCCCGTCGCCGAACAGGATTTGGCTGCGCAGCCGGTCAATCATGTAATGCCGGTCTGCGGGGCGGGAGGCGTCGAAGGAATCCACCTCGCGCCACCGGACGAAAAACTGCGTAATATTGTTGTGGTGGTCGAACTGGGCCCGCACGTCCTCGGGGCTTTCCTTGAGCAGCTTCTGCATGGCGGGCTGCGACAGGCGGTCGGCCTCGTTTACGAACACCTCTGCGTCCAGAATCCGCTGGGCGGCCAGCTGGAAGGTCATGTGGGGGGAGGGGGACTGCAGGTAGAAGCTTTCCTCCTCCATGGTTTCTATGTTCTCGATCTCCACCGCGTTCAGGTAGATGGAGCGGATGAGCGGGTGATGCAGCCCCGGGTCGTCGTGAACCGAGTCTGCGTCTGTCAGCCGCAGCCAGCAGCGGGAAAGGCCTTCCACGTTCATGGGAGCCATGTCGGAGGGGACCATGAACAGCACAGTGCCGGCGGCGGACATGTTTTCTGTATTGTCAATCACCTTGAGGGGCTTCCAGCCGGACAGGGTGGAGTATTCAAAGGAGATGGGGGCGCTGCGGAAATGCACGGATTCCGCCACGTCGAACAGAAGGCTGACCGGCGCGCCCTCCGGCCGGCGGTCAAAGCCAAGGTACAGGGCGTTCCCCGGGTAAGGGAGGGTCTGGAACAGGGGAAGCCCCCGCCCGGCCATCAGGTCGGGGGTAAGGTTCAGGATGCGCGTCCCCCGCACGGCCTGCAGCAGCTGGGGGAAGGCCCCGCCCTGCCCGTAGTCGTAGGAAAGGGTAAGCCCCTCCACCACCGGCATGTTGTGCAGGCAGGGCCGCAGGTAGCAGTTGTCCGCCTGGGTGATCCGCAGGCGGATGCAGCGCCCCAGGTAACCGCCCACCGCAGTGGGCTGCCAGTCGCCGGGCACCTGGAACGACAGGGAAACCTCCCCGGTGTATTCGCCGTTAAACAGGGAAGCGGTGTCTTCCCGGCAGGGCAGGGTGCGCCAGCCCACGCCGTTGAAATAGTCCACCGCCACCGCCTGCACGCAGCAGCGGGCCGTCTCGTAGTGAATCACCCGGGGCTTGCGCTTGATCACGCGCAGATCCTCCGCCTCCTGCTGCTGGGTCAGGGCCTCCAGCTTTTCCTGGAAGGAAAGGCGGAAGCGCAGCGTTTCCACCGCGCCGGCCTGGGCAAAGTGGCCGTCCTGCCCAATGTAGCACTCGGTGAACAGCGAGGCTGTGTCCCCGAAGGGGAGAAAGCGCTCGGGAGAAAGCTCCTGGTCGCCGCAGCTCAAAAAGGCGGGAGCCGCCCCGGCGCAGGAGGAGGAAAGGGAAATGCCAGTGAGGACGATGGGGGCGCTCACCCTGCCCAGGGCCTCTGCGCAGAGCAGGTAATAGTCCTCGCCGCCAATAGAGAGCGGCGCGGCCTCCTCCTCCTTCCGCAGAACCAGCGCGCCGTCCCGGGCCTCTACGCTGTCAAGGGGCAGGGGGCCCGCCTCGGTGTAAAAGCTCCACCGGAACAGCTTGGGGTTGGCCAGCAGGGCGGCCGGCACGCCGCCCTGCCCGCCCCCCAGCTCCAGGCGCAGCTCTACGCCCGGGCCGGGGCGCAGAATGGTGCGGTGGTAGATGAGGGCCGCGTTCCGCTGCACCCCGGGGGCGCTGTAGTCGAACAGGGAAATGGAACCGGCGGCGGGGGCCTCCTCCTGGGGAAGGGGCTGCTCCTCCTCAGGGCGCCTGGGCAGAATCGACGGGCGGCCCGGCCCGCCCAGAATGGGGATAATCTTCCCGAAATGGCCGGAAATGGAGAGGATGTCCGTCAGGCGGGCGCTGGTCACATACACGTCGCCGGTGGTCTCAAAAATGACGGCGTCCCCTTCCTCCTCCTGGCCCTGGGCCTGCAGGCGGCTTCCTTTGGGCAGGTACACGCCGGGCACTGTGTCGGGCACCAGGTTCACCACCGCCACCCCGCCGGCGGGGGAGGCGGGCAGCAGGGAAATCCCAAGCATGTTGACAAACTCCGTCCGGTATTTGTCCATCACCTGGTTGAGGGCGTCCAGCGAATCCGACATCTGGTCGGCGAAAATCAGGCCGATGGCGGCGCCTACGTCCGGGTTGGCCGGGTCAAACCTCCACTCCGGGGTGTACGAGGCGGCCAGACGGCCCATTTCCCGCACCAGATCCTCCCGGGAACGGGGGTCCAGGGTGAATTCATTGTACTCCGGCATTGTCTTCCTCCTCCCCAGGGTTGAGATAGAACGGGAACACCAGGTTATCCCGTGTGTTGGTGGCTGTTATGGTGTAGCCCAGGTTGAACACCAGGCAGCCCTCCCGCGAGCTTGGGTCCAGCTCAATCTGCACCTCTGAAATGCGCGGCTCCTGTTCCAGCAAAAGGGAGCGCAGCTCGTTCACAAGGAGGGTGATCATGGTGGGGGATGTGTCCATAAAGGTGTAGGACAGGATCCGGCTGCCGAAGTCCGGCTCCAGCCAGCGCTCCCCCTGCTGCGTCATCAAAATCAGGTAAACCGATTCCTTGACGCTCTGCGCGCCGGAGGAAAGCGCGAAGCGGCCGGTCCCCGCGTCTATCTGGGGCGGGAATTTCATGCCCCTTCCCAAAAAGTTTTCGTTGCTCATAAGGCGCCTCCTGTTCGCTGCGTTACCCCAGCTTGATGGGGGTTCCGGAAATGGTGACCATACCGCTGCTTTCCAGCCGGTACATGGCAGAGGCCTTCTCAGAAACCTGCGCCCCTTCCAGCTTGACCATCCCCTCCGAGGTGAGATCCACCTTGTTGGTGCCTTCCACCGTCACCTGTTGGGCCGAGATTTTCACCGTGCCGCTGTCCCCGTTCATGGTCACCTTGATGGTGGTGCCCACCTCAATGGTGAGGGAATTGGCGGCCTTGATGGTGATGGCCCCGTTCCCCTGCAGGGTGCTCATGACAACCTTGTTGGCGCCGTCCTTGTCGCTGAGAGAGATGGTGGAGGCGGCGTTGTCCAGGCACAGGGTGTGAGAGCCCCCCGCCGTTTCCAGGGTAATTTTGTCCTGGGAACCGTCGGAGGCCATGGTGCTGTCCTCAAAGGTGAGGGTGCTGCCGTGCTTGGTGACAATGCGCTTAATCTCGTTGCCGGAATTTACCGACCCGGTGAGGAACTGGTTGTTGTCCATGGGAAGGCAGCCGATGACATAGGGCTTTTCGATGCTGCCGCCCTCGAAGGCCAGCAGCACCTGGTCGCCGATTTCCGGCAGGAAATAGTGGCCCCACTTCTTCCCGCTGGAGGGCATGGCCACCCGGGCCCACTGCAGCTCGTTGGCGGTTTCGTCCCTGGTGGGAATGGTGACGCACACCCTGCCGCCCATGTTGGGGTGGTAGTTCTTGGCCACAATGCCCACCATAACGCCGAACACCCGGGTGTCGCCGGTTTCCGTCTTGGTAAGCTGCCTGTTGTTGATTTCTTCCATAATATCGTAAAGGCTCACAGGATTCCTCCCCCCTTGATCTGATCGGCCTTCCCGGTCACCCGGGTGAGGAAGCCGGTATCGTCCCGGTACTCATGCACCACAGTGGTCAGGTAAAAGTCGTTGTCCACCGGTTCCCCCAGGCCAGAAACCCGCAGGAAGCGGCCCGGCGCCAGTTCGGGCAGGCCGACGCACTCCGCCTCCAGGCTGCCCAGCCGGTAGGACATCTGCTCCATCAGGGAGGAAACCCGGGACTCCGCCTGGGTGGTGGTGCCGATGGTGGGGTCGATGAGAACCTTCCGCCCGTCCTTGGTAAGGGTTTTCGCCATGCCGTTGGTGGATATAGTGTTGCTGAAGGTGGATTTGCTGCTGATGATCTTCCCCTGGCCCGGGTCCATGGCGCGGGCCTCCACGCTGCCCACAATGCCGTTGATGCTGTATTCAATGTTGAAATTCAGGATTCCCCCGTTGGAACTGAGCTCTGCCACCGGGGCTTTTACGCTCTTGGCCTTGCGGAAATAAACCACGCCCCGGTCCACAAAAAACTCGTAGTTGAATTTTTTGGCGGCCTTCACCACAAACTCATAGTCGCTTTCCGCCGCCATTTCCATGGTGTAGTCGCTTACCGGCCCCGAGGGCACCGGCACCGTGGCGGGTATGCCTGCGGCAGAGGCCTCGGCTATGGCCGAGGTCGCCTCCTCTACGGCGGCCTTTGTAGCCGCCAGAGCCTGCTTTGCCTGGTTGAAGGTGTTCAGGGCGGCTTCCACCGCACTTTGGGCGGCCTGGGCCGCCGCTTCCAGTTCGGCCGCCTTTGCCAGGGCCTCGGTAGAACCGCTGGCCTCTGCTGCCTTCCGGGCTGCCGAGGCCGCCGCCTGGGCGTTTTCCGCAGCCGCCTGGGCAGCCTCCTGCGCCTGCATGGCCGTCAGCAGAGAGGGGTCCACGTCGGGGGTGGCCGTCACCTTGATGTCGCGGATAGCGCCGGAGCGCTTCAGCTCCTCATAGGCGGTGCGCCGCAGGATTTCGCTGACGGCGTCGGCGTAGTTGTCGGCGGTCAGCTGGCAGGCGTAGCCCCCCGCCATCATGATCCCCTTGGCGTCCATGCCCGAAACCTCAATGTAGGGCAGGTCGCCCCGCTGGTACCCGAAGCTGACCCCCGCCACAAAGCCCACGAACACGGTTTCCAGCTTTCCGGCATAGCCCATGGAAATAGAAAGAGAATTTCCCATGTACAGGTGCTTTTTCAGCGCGCTGTAGCGGAACTGCCCGGTGGAGGAATCGTATACGTTATAAATGCGGAATCTGGCGATGGAGGCCTCGAATCCGCAGGTTAACTCGATGGAAATATCGTTCACCACCATGTCGGCCGCGATGCTTTTCAGGGTGGTGTTGTTCAGCCCGAAGCAGACGGAGGCCTGAGGGAGGGAAAAATCCATATATTTGGTTTGCAGTGAGCGGTAAGTGGCGTCGGGAGAAAGCTCAACCCCGCCGCTCAGGCTGCCTGCAGAAAGGGAAGGTGCCATAAAAAAATCCTCCTTGCGGCTCATCCGCTGCGAAAATCAATGCCTTAAAAACCGGTGATATTCAGCAGGTTTCCCACCTTCTGCCCAACCGAGCGGCTGCCGGCCTCAGACAGGGAAGCCTTGAACTGGCTGTCGAAGGCGGAATTCCATTTTTCCATCTGGGAAGAAGCGTCGATTTTTTGAGAGATTACCAGGGTCACGATGCTGCGGATAGGCCTGCCGGAGGTGGAAAACATGGTGTACCTGGCCTGCACCTGGCTCACCTCGCCCCGGAAGCTGAGCTTCGCCCACTGGAAGGTGACGGTGCGCGTGCTGTCGTCCAGCAGGGTGGCCACCAGGCCGTTGGTCTGGTCCTGCACCGAGTAATGGTTCCCGGTGACGGTGCGGGCCAGCGCCGCCCCGGAATTCGCCAGGCCGGAGACGCTTTCGTTCAGAGTGAGCAGCTTGAATTTTTCCGACATGAACGCATCCTTCACGTTGGTGTCGTCAAACACAAGATCCACCGACATGGTGAGCGAAGGGGGCCTGGTCTGCTGGCGGGGCACCCCGTTGTCCACGTTCTGAAGCAGGTAGGAAACATCCGTGGGCTCCGCGTTGGCCTGGAAGGAGATGGACGAAGGGTTGTAGCACACCGACAGGGTCTGCGCCGTACCTAACCCTGCGGTTCCCCCGGTCAGCGACGACACCCCCGAGGTGAGCGCCTGGCTTGCCAGGCTGGTCAGGCTGCCGGCAGCGCCGCTGCCGGAGGCGGCCGTCTTTTCTATGGTGATGGTGGCTTTTTTGTGGTTCCCGGTCAGAAGAGAATCCGCAGTGCTGAGAATGCTGGAAAGCGCCACAAAGAGCCCCCCTTTCTGAAATAAAGTGGATTACAGATGAAGGTTCAGCATGCTGCTCACGCTTCCCAGTACAGAGGAAGCGGCGGAACTGCCGCCGAAAGCCTTGCGCAGGCTGCTGCTCCAGCTGCTGATGGCGGCCGGGTCCAGCTCCTGCTGGATCCGCAGGGCCACCGTCGCCCGAATGGGGTTCCCCGAGGTGGAGAACATGGTGTACTGGGCCCCTACGTTGGACAGCGTCCCGGTAAAGGAAAAGTCTGTCCAGCAGAAGGTGACGTACCGGGTAAAGCGGTTGTACAGGGCGGCCAATATGGCCTCCACCTGCGGCTGTACGCTCCAGACCTTCCCCGTCAGCTTGGCAATGCCGGTGGCGGCGTTGGTGGCCAGATCCGCCGCGTTCATATTCATGTTCAGCACGGTGGAACGGAAGGCGTCCGCCTTATTGAACTGATCAAAGTACAGGTTCACCGAAAGCGTTACGTTGGGCCGCAGGGCCGAGTCGGTGACGCCGGCGCTTCCCTGCCCGCCGGGCTGCACGTCCTGCTTTTGTTCCGGCACATAGGGAAGGGCGGAGTCCAGCTGGATTTCCGACGGGTTGAACTGCACCTTGAAATATTTGGGCTTCTTGAACTGGGGAACGCTGGCGGAGGACGCGCCGGAGGCCAGCGCCTGGCTGGCGGCGGAGCGCACGGAATCCATGGCCTCCGCCGCCGTGTTCAGGGTTGACTGCAGCTGGCTCAAAGCGCCGCTGCCCAGGGAATTGACAGAAGCGTTGGCCGCCTGGGCGGCCATGTCCCGGTAGTCGTCCACCACCAGGTAGGCGGTGTCCAGGTTTCCGGTGAGATTTTGGGCCGCCCCGGAAAGAACGTCGGTAAATGCCATGGGGATCCTCCTTTATCGCTGCCTGTCAGAACCTTCCCCGCCGGAAGCGTTCCTTCTGCAGGCGCTTTTCCATCTGCTGGTATACCTGGTCGGTAATCCGGTTCATTTGCTTGGAAAGGGTGCGGTTGACCAGGGCCTGAATATCCTCGGCGTTCTGCACTGCCACCTTCTGGTTCAAGCTGCGCACCTCGCTTTCCTGTACGCTGCGCTTTTCCGTGGTGGAAACGGAGGTTTCCGTTTTGGTGACGGTCTGGCTTCTTTGCTGCAGCTGCTCCAGCAGATCTTCCGGGAAGGCCTGAGCCTCCTGCTTGTGTACAAACTGCAGCGGCCGCCTGGCCTCCGCCTGGGGGGGCGGGGCCGGCCTGGGGGGCCTGGCCGCCTGCCGGATCTCCTCCAGGACGTTTTCCTGGGTTTCCCGGCGCGTTTCCGTTTCCTGCTGCCGTTCCTCCACCCGGTGGATCAGTTCCTCCACCTGCTGGGTCTGGGTGCGGTTTTCCAGGTTCAGCTGGGCAAGGCTGCCGGGGCGGAACAGGCCGCCTTCCAGCGCCGCCTGCGGGTTTTCCTGGTATTGCAGAACCGTGCGGAGCAGCTCCCGGGTGGGGGCGTCCGCCTGGGCCAGAAGGGCTTCCGCTTCAGGGGAAAGCTTGGGATGCTCCAGGGACAGGGGCGCGCTTTCCATAATCTCCCGGATCACCTGCTCCGGCGCGTCGATGGCTCGCAGGGCGTCCCGCATAATGCGCTGGCGGTCGGGCTCCGGCGGCCGGGAAGGGGCCTGGGGCGCAGCCGCGGCCTGCTGAAGCTGCCGCTGGCGCTCCCGGTTCTGCTGGTCAATCCTCTGCAGCTCCCGCACCAGGGCTTCCTCCCTGGCCTGGGGGGAAGCCTCCTGCGCTTGCTCCTCCTCCTCAGAGGGAAGGAGCGGTTCCAGCGGAGCGGGCGGCGGGGGGGCTGCCGCCCCGCTCTCCTCGCGCAGCCAGGCAGGCAGCTTTACGGCCTGCCCCGGGGCCGCCGGTTCCTCCCCGCCGGGGGCGGGCCGGGCGGGAAGCTGGCCGGATTCCCGCGGGGAGATCTCCCTGCCCGGAACCGACGCCTCCCCGGCCCGCTGCAGTTCCCGGCCGCGCCGCTCTATTTCCCTCAGCTCCCGCACCAGGGTTTCCTCCCGCGTCAGGGAAGCGGCTTCCCCCTGGGCCGGTTCGCTCTGAACCGCCTGGGGCGCGGGGAACTCCAGGGAGACAGGGGCCGGGGGAGCGGGGGCTTCCCCGGCAGGGGGCGGGGCGGGCAGCTTTACGGCCTGCCCGGGGCCTGCTTCCTCCCCGGCAGGGGCGGACTGGGGAAGCCCCTCTTCCGCCGGGGGAAGAGGTTCCTGCCTGGAGGGGGCGGGCTCCTGCGCCTGCCGCGCTTCCCGGCCGCGCCGCTCTGCTTCCCGCAGCTCCCGCACCAGGGTTTCCTCCCGCGTCAGGGAAGCGGCTTCCCCCTGGGCCGGTTCCCCCTGAACCGCCTGGGGCGCGGGGAACTCCAGGGAGACGGGTGCCGGGGAAACGGGGGCTTCCCCGGCAGGGGGCGGGGCGGGCAGTTTTACGGCCTGCCCCGGCTCCGGCTCCTCCCCGGCGGAAGCCGCCGGGTGGAGGAGCGTAATTTCCTGCAGGGAGCTGTCCCGCGTCAGGGTATCCCCCGCCCGGTAGGCGTACTCCTGGTACAGGCTGCCGCCGTAGGATTCCTCAAACCGGGTCAGGCTGTTTTCCACCGTTTCAGAGAGGGATTGGCTCAGGTCCTGCCAAAGCTCCCCCTTCTGCAGGCTTTGCGTCAGGCGCTGGGTCATCACATGGCTCACGGAAGAAAATAAGACGGCTGCCGCCGCCTGGGAAAGCACCTGCTCTTCCCCCTGAGGCAGTTCGGGGAAGCCCTGGGCCTCGTACCGGTTCCACGTGTGGAACAGCGAGAGTGTTTGGTGCTGGTGGCGCATGCTGTACTGCTGCTCCAGCGCAATCAGGCTGCTGCTCCAGCTCTGCTCTGCAAACTGCAGGGAACGCTTTTCCGCCACGGCGGAGACAGAGGACATGGAGTTCATATAATTCGCCATCGTCTGGTAGATGAGGGCGGTGGAAAGCCTCTGAAAAATTTCCTGGTGCATCTGCCCCGGGGCCGGCGCAGGATGGGCTGCGCCGGGGGCGGCCTGCGCTTCTGCGGCGGGCCGCGCCGGTTCCCCGCCCTGCTGCCTTTGGGCGGGGGGCTGGGCCGCCTCCTGCTGGTACAGGCGCAGCAGGGAATGCAGGTGGGTTTCCTCCTGCTTCAGCTGGGAAACCTGGGAAAGGAACAGCTTTACGTCCCGAACGCCCAGGCGGCGCAGTACGGTTTCAATGTAGACGTCATCCTGGTAGGTGAAGGAGGGGGTGTCCATGAGAAGGATCCGGTTCACCACGTTGTTTACAATGTCCATCACCACCGTGCGCTGGTCTGAAATGTTGTTCTGCACGGCGAAGGTGGTCATGCCGCCCAAATCCTCCGGCAGCTCCGCCTGGGAGTTGATGGCGAACAAAAGCTCCTTGGGGGTGATGCGGGCGCCCGCCAGGGCGTAGTTCCCCAGGATCCGCTCCGCAAAGCCCTCCGAAAGGGAAAGGAGGGGGCGCGCGCTTTTCAATGAAATGGGATCCTTCAGCTTGAGCAACCGTTCCGCCTCCTTTCATAAAATCATAAAAACACAGCCGTTCTTACTGGGCGGCCGGCAGGGCCGCCAGGGCCTCTTTTTGGAAGTTCTGGAATTTTTCCAGCTTTTCCTGGAAGAATTCCGCCTGCTTCATGGCGGCGCTGTAGCTGGAAATGCTGGCCTGGGCGTCGCTTTTGGCAGAGGAGGCGGGGGTCTGCGCTTCCCCGTACTCTGCGGCGCTGTTCACCTGGCTTTGGTATTCCTTGGCGCTGGCCAGGTAGCTGCCGCCCTTGGTCAGGGATTCCTGGGCCTCTGCCAGGCGGTTGGGGGCGTTGCCGCTCCCTGTGGCCAGGTTGTTGGCTGTTTTCAGCTCAGAGACAAGCTGGGAAGCGGTCCCCTTCAGCTTTTCCAGCTGCCGGGCTTGCTGCCGCAGGCCGGCCAGCTGCTCCTCCAGTTCCTCCGCGGCGGTGGGATCCTCCCCACCTGCGGCGGGCGTTTCCTCCTGCCCGGCCGCCGCTTGGGCTTCCAGCCCGTCAATTTCCTGGTAAACCGCGTCAAGCTGGCTGCCAAGCTGCTCCTCCAGCCGGCCCGCGCCGGCGTAGGCCTCGGGAATGCCGGTGCTCAGGCTGCCCAGCGTCTCCTGGCAGGCGGCGGCCTCCTTCTGCTTGGCCTCCGCCTTTGCCACCTGATCGTTCACCTCTTTTTTCAGCCGTTCCAGGGCGCTGTCCCCGGTGTCGTGCTGCTCCGGGGCCGAGAGAAGGCCAAGGCTGTCTGTGGCGGCCTCCGACCAGGGGGCGTTCAGCACGGCGAATTCCCGGTACGCAATGGTGGTGGTCTCTACCAAAAGCTGCGAGCGCTCCGCGGCCAGCTCGCCGTATTCCTTCTTCATCACCGTACAGCCGGTAAACACGTAGGTGCGGGCGCACACGAAGGGGATGAAGGAGGACTGCTGCTGGTACCGGCTCACCATCAAAATGATGGGGAGCACCAGATCGGCCCCCTCCGGCAGGGGATCCACATAATCGACGCCCACATAGCGCTCTACCTCCAGCGTGAACGGCTTGCTGATGGGCTTGCGCAGCATGTGGACGTAATCGTTCAGGCCGCCTTCCTGGATGAAGTCGTATTCCAGCTCGCGGGAGAAGGCGTGTACGCTTTTGCAGGGCAGGTCGTAAATCCCCTCTACCCGCAGCATGAAGTTATAGCCCACCAGGGGGGATTTCCCCTGGTTCAGGACAAGATTGTTTTCGGTGGTGATGTCCGCCATCCGTTCGCCTCCTTCCTGCGATCTATTTTCTGCGTCCCAATTCCAGGATGCTGACCTCTTTTTTCTGATCCGAGGGATTCAGGCTTTTGTTGATGGATGAGATTTCCTCGCACCAGCGGCGGCGGGAAGCGTGGTCCAGCGCCTCCACCTCCTGCTGGCTCCAGTGGAAATAGTAGGAAATAAAGCTCATCTCCCGGTACAGTTCCTGCTCCGGGTACAGCGTTATCCCTCTGGCGTAAAATTTATGGGCGCTTCAAACACCTTTCCGCAGTCCGGGCACACCACCGTCATGGTGGGGGGCTCCACGTTGTTGATGCGCTGGTACATGTCCTGCAGGAACGCCAGGTCAGAGGTGAAGAACCGTTCCACAATGTTGGGGACGATGGTTTCCATGCCTTCCAGTTCGGTAATGACCTTGGCCAGCACCACAATGGTCAGGTACGAGGGGTTGGAAAGCACCCGGGGGTCCCTTGTGGCAGAGATCTCGTCGCCTGCGGTGGCCAGCCGCATTTTCCCGCGGCGGTGTACCTCGCCTTTGGAATCCACATAGCCTCTCGGCAGTTCAAAATCAAATACGGTAGTCATAGTCAATCAATACCTCCAGATAATATGGGCAGGATGCGGGCGCGCCTCCGGCAGGGCAGGGGACGCGCCCCCGTCCTGCCCCGAAGGGCAGGGGAAGGGGCCTGTCGGTCAGTTGGGAATGGTGAGCTCTTCGTAAGCCAGTTCCACGGTTTCAACGGCAACCTCGCTGGCGGAAGCGTTCAGGTCGGGGCCGCTGTACTTGGTAACCCAGGCGTTGGTGAGCACCCACACCACGCCGGCAGAGTCCACGGAATCCACCAGAGTCTCGGGCGCGCCCTCGCCAATGTCGATGAGCTCAATGGAAACGTCCTTGCGGGGGGTTTCCTTGCGGCGCTCGCTGACGCAGTCGATGATCCACTGCTTGAATTCGGAGCTGCGGATGTAGCCAACCTTCAGGCTGATGTTCCCGTGCTTTACCAGGCCCTGAATCTTTACCGGGGCCAGGGAGTGGGAGTTGCCCTGGCGGAATTCGATTACGTCCACCGAAGCGTCGATGCCGGTCACCTCGCTGAAGGCCGCGGAGTTGCCGCCGCCCTCGCCGATGGAGACCACAAAGTTCATTTTAGTTAAGGGGTAGTACAGACCGGAAGAATTCGTAACAGCCATATTCCAATTTCTCCTTTGTTATTGCAAGATAAAATGAGAGAAGGGGTCTCTCGGCCGGGCTTCCGGGAGGATTATTCCTCGCCGCCGCCGGCCTCGGCGGTGAACTGAGTGACGCGGAAAATGACAAACTCGGCGGGACGGCTGGGCGCGATGCCGATTTCGCAGATCAGGCGGCCGTTGAGAATGTCGTCGCGGCTCATGGTGTTGGGGCCGATGTCCACATAGTAGGCTTCGGCGGCGGTGTCGCCGGAAAGCATGCCTGCGCGGAACATATTCTCCAGGAAGGTGGAAATGGTCATCTGCACCCTTGCCCACAGGCCGGAGTTGTTGGGCTCGAACACCACCCAGTTGGTAGCGGCCCGAATGGACTGCTCCACATAGATGAAGAGCCTGCGCACGTTCACATACTTGAAGTTGGAGTTGGTGCTGGCGGTGCGGGCGCCCCATACGCGGATGCCCTGGCCGGGCAGCGCGCGGATCAGGTTCACGCCGGCCGGGTTCAGAATGTCCTGCTCGCCGGTGGTGTAGTTGATGGAAAGGCCGGTGCAGGCGATGATTTCATTGGCAGGGGCCTTGTGCACGCCGCGGGCAATGTCGGTGCGGGAGTACACGCCGGCCACAGAGCCCGAGGGCGGAATAAAGCCGGGCTTCTTGGTGACCGGGTCGTAAACCTGAAGCCAGGGGTGATAGAAGGCCGCGTAGGAGGAGTCCACCAGGGAACGGTACTCAATTACATCGTTCGTCTTAGAAAGCTCGGCCGGTACGTCCAGCACGGCGAAGCGGTTCTGCTCCTTCTCGCAGTGGGCGATAAGCGAGACAATCACCTCGGGGATGGTTACGCCGGGCACCGCGATGATGGAAACCACGTCGTTTTCCTGGAACGAGCAGATGCCGGTGCGCTTGCCGGGGCCCATGTCCTGGCCGATGAACACGCCGGCGTTCACCGCGTCCATGGTGCCGTCGCTGCCGCCGCTGAGGGCGATGGAGCCGGAAAGCTTACCCTCGCCGAAAATGGCGGAAACCGGGTTCACAATGCCATCGGCAGGGTCGAGGGAGTCTACCACGATGATGCGGCTGGTGCGCAGCCGGTCGGCCAGGTAGGTGGAAGAGGTGGGGTTCAGGGTGCAGCCGCTGTAGGTTTCCACCTCTCCGTCGCAGCGGACGGTAACATCCATTTCCACCGAGTACAGCAGCGCCTTGGGGATGAGGCTGGTGTCTACCGGGTCGCCCTCAAAGTCCTGCTCAAAGGTAATAACGTTGTCGAATACGGCGGCAATGCGGTTCAGCTCGCCCGCAAACTCCACCAGGTCGCCCTCGCCGAAGCCGGAAGCGTTCTTGGCCGCGTACACGGCCGGCCCTTCCTTGCGGACGAGCTGCAGCTTCCGCTTGTTGGCGGTGGTGAAGGAAACCAGAACGCGGTTGCCCCACTTGCCTTCGTTGGCGGCGCGCAGGGTGAGGATGCCCTCCTGGGCGGCGGCGACGGCGGCGTTCTCAGGAATGACGCGGCTCACGTAGCAGCGGGTGCCGCCGTTCTGGAAGAACTGCTCCACCGCGTAGGGCAGGAACCGGTAGCCGCCGTGAGTGTACTCGCTCAGGTAGCCGCCGAACTGGCGCTGGTAGTCGGCAAAGCTGGTAACCAGAGAGGGGGCACCCACGGTGGGGCCCTTGGCGGCCATGCCGATGAAGCCCGCCGTGCTGGTGCCTACGCCTTCAATGGCGCGGGGGGAGGAGTCGAATTCCTCTACGTATACACCTGGGGAAAGATATTCAGCCATACATTTTTTGGGTCCCAAGCGGGGCTCGGAACCCAGCCTCCTTTCAAATGACTTTTGTTTTTATTGTGAGTGCCTCAGGGAACCGGGGCCAGCGGAGGTTCCGCCGCCCCTGGCCTGAAGGCAGGGTTACCCCATCACGGTTCCCTGCCCGGGCGAGACAATGGAAAGGGTCCCGCCGTAAGAGCAGGTAAGGGTGGATGCGTTTGTCAGGCAGGGAAGCCCGCCCGCTGTCACGGCGGAACCGCCAAGCCAGACGCCGGCCGGCGCCGGAACGCAGGGCATGGGGGTCAGCACCCCGAGGGCGGCCGCCGTAGCGGAAGCCACAGTTGGGTTCGCCAGGGAGGTGCACATCCCGCAGGGGGCTATGTTTACAAGGGGCGCAACGTCTTGGATGGTCGCGGCAGGCCTGCCGCTCATGATAACCTTTTGCTGGGCAGTAGCCACCACAGAGCCCGGGCTCATGCCCATGGTGCACACGACAGAGGCTCCGCTGACTACGAATGCAGGCAAATAGATCCCTCCTTTTCTTGATAAAAGATATACCCTCAGCTTCCTTCGGAGATGCCCCCGAGGACGCTGTTATGGAATGGTAAGAGCCTCCCGCCGCCGGATGTCCGCAGCCTTGAAGAAGACGCCCTGCCCGGTTTCCCAGCGGAAAATCCACAAGGGGGGGCCGCCCTCCTCCCGGAAGGTCAGGCGGCAGCCGGTTTCGTCCGCCGCCCCGAACACAATGGGGCAGATAGGGAAATTGGGCTGCGGCTCTGTCTCCAGAGGGTGATCGATCCGGTAAAGCTCGTACTGCTCGCTGGGCCGCCGCCCCAGAATGGAAAAGGGCTCGAAGGTTCCCTCCTCCGGTTTGGCAAGTCCGTAGTAAACGCGGTCCAGCTCCAGGCGGTGCGGGTTGAAAACGGTGAGCAGCCGCTTGCGGGCGTCGTAATCCCGCACAAAGCAGGTGCCGGCCCCGGGCTGCACAGCCGTCAGGCTTTTAACGTCAGGCAAATCCCCGCGCACGGTGACAAGGGGGGCGGGGCTGCGGTAGAGGCTGCCGGGCACCAGGTGAACGGTGAGCTGCGGCAGCTGGCGGTCCAGCTTTTCAAAGCAGACGGGAACCTGTGCGGGCTCAAAGCCCCTGGCCTGAATTCCCAGGGTGAAGTCCTCCCGCGGGTAGCCGGTCAGCACCAGGCAGCCGCCGCCCCGTTCCGCCGCCCGCACAGGCTCGCCGTTGCGGAAAAGCGAAACCTCCGGCCCAAAGACCATGGCGCGGGAGGCGGTGTCCAGCAGGCGGAGCGCCAGGGTAAGCTGGTAGCGGATGCGTACTTCCTCCACCATGGGCTATTCCGCCTCCCTTCGGCGCCGGTTCCCGCCCCGCAGGCCAAGGGTAAAGGTGGCGTCGGTAACGCGGGGCGGCTCTACCACAACCTCGCTGGAGAGAAGCACCGGCGAGGCCTTGTAGAACAGGCTGACCTGGTACGGCTTGTTAATGGCGGACCAGACCCGCACCTTATCCTCCAAAGAGAGCTTTGCGGGGGAAAACAGAATGGGCGGTTCCTCCTCCTCCAGCCAGGGCTGAAGCTGGCGCGGGTTTACCGAATTCCCGTCGTTCACAATCTGCGCGGCCCGGCCTATGATTTTCTGCACGTCCCCGCCCTTCAGGCCCATCTGGGAGGAGCCGTTCAGGAAGAGCATGTAGTACAGGCTGTAGGGCCTTGGCGGGCGGCGGAGGCGGGTGCGCCCCGTGCCCACCAGGGAGGGGGCCGCCACCTCGCCCTCTTCGCGGATGTCGTACAGGTAAAGCCCTAAAATATAGTCCACGTCCTGCTCGGCAGGAGAAGAAACCTCAATGTTGTTGGGGGAGGGGATGGGCTCCGGGCACATTTTTTCCCGAAGCATTCGGACAATATGAGAGGAAACATCGGAAATGATGGGGTAATCTGCCATTCCTTCATCCCTTTCTGCGGAAGATTTTGCCGGGCCGTCAGGCGGCGTCCAGCAGGGCGGCCAGCAGATCCTGAGCGGTTTGGTACATCTCCTCGCTGTAGGCCACGCCGTATTGGGTCCCGGTTAAATAGAGGGCCCCTATGGAGAAGTTTTCCTCCGTGTAGCTTTCATGGATCTGAATCACGCCGTTTTGGGATTTGGCTGCCTGGGTCATATATTCCAGGGAACTTTCGTCCCTGCCCCGCTGCACAGCGTCGGAAAAGAGGGTGAATACGTAATATTCCGAGCCTCTGGCCAGGGTCGCCGTGGAAAGGTTGCTGTTCCACACGTAGCGCAGGTTGGTCAGCTCGCTCACCGCGTTTACAGGCACATACTCCTGCCCGCCGTCGTTCACCCGAAGGTAAACAAGGGGGTTGCCCAGGCTGGCCTCGTTCAGGCTGAGGGAGGAAAGCAGGGTGAGGGCGGCGTCGCTTTTTGTCTGGTCGTAGTAGAGCTGCAGGGCCGCCAAAGCCGCCCCGGCACTTTCGCTGTCAACAGCCCCCAGCAGCCCGCCGCCGGAGCCGGAACCTGCGCTGCCGGAGCCAGCGCCTCCGCCGGAGGAGGAACCCGACCCGGAACTTCCGCTGCCGGAGGAAGAGCCGCTTCCCCCTGCGCCAGAGCCCGTGCCGGTGTTGGTCAGGCCGCTTTCCGCCATAAGCTGCTGCAGAAGCGCCAGCAGCTGGTCGGCGGTGAGCTGGGCGCTCACGGCCGCGTTGTAAGCGTCGGCGTTTTCCAGTATGGCGGTTTCCAGCGCCGCCATGGCATCGTCATAGGCAGTGGCGTTGTTCAGGGCCTGTTCCGCCGCAATGGCGCTGTGCAGCTCCTGCGCGGCGGGGAAGGCGGCGGCCGGGTCAAGCTCCATCAGCGAGCCAAGGGTGTTCACGCTGTCCAGCAGGGCGTCCGCATCCCCGTTTTCCAGGGCGTCCAGCCCGGCTTTTCTGGCGTTCGCCACCTGGCTGCCCAGCGTCCCCTCCACGTCGGAAACGTCCATTTCCGCCAGCTGATTGTCGATTTCCGCTATCTGGTCCTCCAGCGCCTGCGCGCCGGCCAGATCGTTCCCGTCCAGGCATTCCATCATCTGCTCCTGCAGGGATGCCTTTTCCGCTATGAGGGCGTCCGCCTCGTTGCCCCCGGCGGCCAGCTCCAGCTGGCGGCGCAGCTGGGTGAGAAAGTCAATGTGGTCGCTGATGGAACTGTCGGCCCCGCTCTGGAAGGCGTCCTCCGGCACGGAAGGGCTCCAGCCCTCCGTCAAGGAAAGCCTTTCGTCGATGTAGGCCACTCCCTCCTCAGAGCCCATGCGGTTTGTCCTGGCGGTGAGGAAAAATTCCAGCTCGTTCCGGTAAGAATTCAGCAGACTGGTGTTGTTGCGGGCAATGCCGTCCAGCACCACACTGGCGGAATTCTGCGCCTGGGCCGCCGTGTATTCCGCGTTCACCCCGGCAAACAGGGCCTGGGTGTAAACGTCTGTGGAGGAGGGGATGAGAAGATCGTCCAGAATGGCGTTTTCCGCCTCCTGGTTGGCGATGATGTCGCTGAGAATATTGTCCAGAGAGATGAGCTGGGCCACGTCGCTGTCACAGGCGCTGTGGTTCCCGGCCTCCGCGTCTGTGACAAGCCGGGAGGAAAGCTGGTATTCCGTGCGGGAGGCGGTGGTGGTGCCCTCCGCCAGCATTTTCCCCTCGTACTCAATCTGGGAGGTGCGCACGTTGTTCAGCGAATCGCTCACCGCGGAGAGAAGCTCGGTGTCTACCGCAGAGGCAGCCTCTGTGCTGGTGGAGCCGTCCTCCCCCTCGGTGACGCTGTCCTCCATGGTGGAAAGCTCCTGCATGTAGCTGTTCAGCTCGGTGTCCA
Source organism: Candidatus Caccousia avistercoris (assembly GCA_018715025.1). GTDB lineage: Bacteria > Bacillota > Clostridia > Oscillospirales > Acutalibacteraceae > Caccousia > Caccousia avistercoris. The sequence continues at coordinate 3,572 of DVMK01000199.1, read as the reverse complement.
AAATGGTGAACACCTGCACCCGGCGGGAGGCGTCCAGCGCATCCAGCACCTCCTGCACCTTGGCCTTTTCCTGCTGGCCGCCGCCGTTTTCCTCCAGCACATTGTAGTAGGCCTGCAGGGCGTCCATCTGCTGTTCCAGCTGCTGGGTGGTTTCGTTGGTCACCTCTGTCTGGAAGAATTCCGCAATCCGGTTGATTTTCTGCTGGCCGGCCTTGCTGCCGGACTGGCTTTCCCGGATAAGGTCGTACTGCAGCTTTAAGGGGTAAAGCTCCTCCATGGATTCCAGGTCGTAGGGGTCGTAAATATCCCGGGGATCCACCGCCTGCCCGGTGCGCAGGTCGTAGGTGACGCCGTCGCTCCTGGTGTGGTGGGTGAAAAACAGCGCTTCAATGACACTGTCCTCCACCGGCGTGCCCCCTGTCGTAATGTCCTCCAGCGAGGAGGCGGAGGTGATGTCGAACCAGGCGCCGTCCGCCAGTTCCGACTTGTAGTACATGCTGCTCTGGCCCGACTCCTCCGCGGACTTCTGGGCAATTTCGTAAATGCTGTCGCTGAGGGCGGAAAGATGGATGAGGTGGGTCCCCACGATAAGGGTGGAATCCTCAATTTCAGAGGGCGTAATGTGAACGGCCTCCTCCTCGCTGAACACGGCGCTGGCCGCCCAGTAGGCGGAAAACGCCAGCACAACCGCCGCAGTGAGCGCCAGAGCCCTTTTCAGAAGGGAACGTCTTTTTTTCATGGGTTCTGTCCTCCTTGCGGTTTAGGATTCTGCCGCCAGGCCCCAAACGGTCTGGTCGCTTGGCTGAAAACGCCCGGTGTACACCAGCGTGCCGGCCTCGTTGTAGAAGGAAATCTCAACCTGGTCCAGGCTGGAGATGAGCAGCGTCAGGTAAGAGAAGGGCTCCTCCGCACTGATTGGATCGCTGGTGAACACGCTGCTGCTCCCATAGGTGATGGTGTAGGAGGCGATGTCGGGGTACCGGCTTACGTCCAGAGTGAGCTGCGAGGTGGAAAGTTCGCCCACGGCGGAGGTGGAGACGGAATAGGAGCCAAGCTGCACCTCCGCCGCTTCCTCCACAGGCGCTTCCCCGTCCGGTTCAATGGGCAGCACGTCCCTGGGAACGGTGGCGTCCACCTGGCATTCCGTCACGTAGGTGCTGCCGTCGTAAAAGCGGAGGGTGAGCATGGAGTCGCCGCCGTAGTCGATGGTAAGGTGGGTGAGCTCCTCCTCAATGGGGGTGCGTTCCCCAATCTGCGTCTGGCCGTTCCACACCTCAAAATCGGTGATGGCGGGGGAGAAGTCCTCCGGCAGGCTCACGCCGATGTGGAAGGTCAGGTCGCTGACGGTGGTGTAGATGTAGTAGTAGGGGTCAGAGATGGGATCCAGCGCGGCGTAGCTGTCGCCGCCCTCGCCGGCGCTGGCGCTCAGGCTGGTCCCCGCCATGTACTGGCTCACCGCCCCGCAGGTGAGGCGGTCGAAATTGTACAGGGATTCGTTGTAAGAGGCCAGGGTGTCCAGGGCCTCCAGCTGAAGCTCCTCATAGCTTTCCTGGGCGTCCTTCAGCTCCTGGTACTCCGCCTTGCCCTGCTGGTTCAGGGCCGTCACCTTGTCCAGCTGGCTTCTGGCTGTCTCTACCTGGCCCAGAAGGCTTTCGTAGGATTTCCAGGTGTTCAGCAGCAGTTCGTACTGGCTTTTCACATTCTTTTCGGTGGAAGTGAGAGTGGTTTCCAGTTCGCGGGAAGCGTTGGCGTATTCCATACAGGCGGTGTAGACGGCGTACATCTCATCCTCTATGTACCGGGTGCCGTCAATTTCCCCCTTAAACCACTCCTTGGTAAAGCGGAAAAACAAAATCCGGATGGAACCGGCCCAGGGGCGGTCCAAATCGGTAAGCATTTCCTTGTATGCCATCATGAAAGCGGCATAATCCACGTCGCCCCCGTTTTTGGCAATGTTCACGAAACTCTGGATCCGGTTGAATTTCCCGCCGTACTCGTTGCGCATGAGGGATTCGTAGGACTCCAGGTTCATCAGGGCGGTGGAAGCCGCCATCTGGGCCTCGTACACAGTCTGGTCGTTTTCCAGGGTGTAGTCCACCACAGACTGCAGGGCGGAACGGGGGAGGTCAAGCTCCTGCAGGGGGTTCTGGAAGGTGTAGCCGCTGGTTACGTCCATGCCGATCAGGCTGGAAAGCTCCTCCTTCGCCGTCTGGAACGAGCGCATCTGGTTGGCCAGTTCCTCGGTGAGAGAGTCCACCGTGGCCTGCATGTCGTCCACGTCAGACTGGGCGGCTTCCCCTGTCACCAGGCGGGCCTGGTTGCGGGCCAGGTCGCTTTCCGCCGTGGCCAGCCGCTCTTCGTTGAAGGCGATTTTTTCCTGAAGGATGTACACGTCGGTGAAAGCGATGCTGGCGTCCGCAATGGCCTGGTAGCGCAGGTCGTTCATCTCGTGCCGCAGGGTGTCGATTTCCGCCTGCAGCGTCAGGGGCTTCACGTTCAGCTCGTATTCCTCCGTCATGGCAAGCTGCTGGGGGAATTTGAACGAGAGCAGCGGGCTCCAGCGGAAAGAGGTGAGGTTTTTGATTTTCGCCTTGATGCCGTCCACCGCTTCCACATATTTCATTTCCTGAAGGAGAATTTCGTTGGATTTTTTCGTGATGTCCGAGCTGTTGGACACGGCCAGATTCTGGGCCTGCTTCAGGATCAGCGGCTTGGGGCTTGCGGCAGAGCTTCCGGCGGTCGGAAACAGCAGAATAGAGCATAAAAGCGCCAGCAGGCAGAGGACTGCCTTCCGCCGTCTTGCGTGCATCTCGTTTCATCTCCCTTCTCCACAGCAGTGTTCTGGTCAGGCGAGGGCGATGGAATACATCAGGAAGCCCTCCTGCCCGGCGGCCGGCGCGTAAAAGGTGTAGGAAAGCCCGCCGCTGAGATATGTGTAAATATATACCTCATAATCCTTGTTGTAATCGTTCACTGTCACCAGATCGGAAAACTGGTTCTCGGTTTCCATTGTCACCGGGGCCACGGCATCCGGCGACTGGCTGGCCAGAAGGTTCAGGGCGGCGGCCTCCGGCAGAGTGACGTAGGAGGAGCCGTAGTAGTCGGGCTGGCCGAAATAAGCGGTCAGCTGGTTTACCGTGGTCAGGCTGCCTGTTTCCGCCGGAAAGGCGGAAGCCAGCACAAACACCTCGTTTACCGTCCAGTTCCCCTCCAGCGTTTCCGACCCGTCCTCCGCAGAGTATACGGCGCCAATCTCCTCCATCACGGAAGCGTATTCGCCGTTCCCGGTGTACACGGTGGTTTGCCCGGTGTACATTTGGGAAACCTCCGCCGTGGTTTTTCCCAGAAATTCCTGAAACAGGATCTGCCCGTTCTGGAAGGTGCCGGTGAAAACAGGGGTGGCCGCCTCGTTGTACAGGGTGCCCTGGCCGTTCCTCTGGCCGTTCTGGTAGGCGCCGGAGTATTCCATGGTGCCGTTCTGCCGGTATCCGGTGCCCTGGCCCTGGAACAGGTTGTCGACAAACTCTCCCTGGTACTGAAGCGTTCCGTTGGGGTAGTAGAGCGAGCCGGAG
>DVMK01000198.1 GCA_018715025.1 Candidatus Caccousia avistercoris | reverse complement strand
TTTGTGATTCTCCTCTATTATACCCGGGTTGAGAGAGAAAATATAGAGGGGAATGGGGCGGATTCGGAAAAAAGGCAGAAAAAGAGGGGATGCAGGCCCCGGCGGAGCCGCATCCCCTCTTCTGTTTTTTGCCCCGCGGCGGAAGGGCCGGGCGGCTACGGGCCGCCCTGGGCCTTTTCGCTTTTCTGCCGCTTGATCACCTTCAAACGGGAGAATTCTTCCCGATCCTTCTCCTCCAGAGCGTCGGTAATGAATTTCACCGTGGATTCAAAGCGGGGAATCATAATATTTTTCAGCGCGTTGGCGCGCTTCTGCGTCTTTTTGATGGCGTCTGCCAGACGGTACACGCTGTTTTCCACCTCGGCCAGCTCTGCCGTAAGGCGTTTCACCTCGTTGAACCTGTCGTAGGCCCGGTCCAGCATGGAGTTGGTGCCCGCCATGCCGTAAGGGACGGGCTGCGGCTGCTCCTCCAGGGAAACCATGGGGATCTCCACCCCCATGACGCTGCGGAAAGCCACGTTCAGGTTGTCGTCCAGGGGAACGGTGCGCGCCACCTCAAAGCAGAGGCCGGAGGCGATGTTGGCCATCTGCAGGGATTTGTACGCCTGAGCGTAAGTAACGTCTATTTTCTCCTGAATGGCGGAAGCCCTGTCGATCAGCAGCATCATTTCCCGGATCAGGATGTTGCGCTTCCGGTCCAGCAGTTCAAAGCCGGTGCGGGAAAGCTCCAGCGATTTTTTCGCCGCCAGCAGGTTCCCCTTGGTTGGGACGGTCTGCGCTGCCACGGCTTACGCCCCCTTTTCCTCAGACGCGGGCTTGTAATACTGGTCAAGCAGCTTGTCGTCCACCCGGTCCAGCTCTTCCCTGGGCAGGGTGGAAAGAAGCTGCCAGCCCAGGTCAAGGCTTTCCCCAATGGAGCGGTTTTCGTTGGCGCCCTGGCTGACGAAGCGCTGCTCAAACAGCTTGCCGAATTCCATATACTTCTTGTCGGTGGGCGAAAGCTCCTCCTCGCCGATGACAGAGGCCAGGGACCTGGCGTCCATCACCTTGGCGTAAGAGGCGAACAGCTGGTTGGAAAGGGCCGGGTGGTCAGCCCGCGTATAGCCCTCGCCGATGCCGTCCTTCATCAGACGGGAAAGGGACGGCAGCACGGAAACCGGCGGGTACACGCCGGCGCTGTCCAGGGAGCGATCCAGCACAATCTGCCCCTCTGTAATGTAGCCGGTCAGGTCGGGCACCGGGTGGGTCACGTCGTCGTTGGGCATGGTGAGAATGGGGATTTGGGTGACGGAGCCCTTCTTGCCCCGCACCATGCCGGCCCGCTCGTACAGCGAGGCCAGGTCGGAATACAGGTAGCCGGGGAAGCCCTTCCGGCCGGGAATTTCGCCCTTGCTGGAGCTGAACTCACGCAGGGCCTCGGCGTAAGAGGTAATGTCGGTCATAATGACCAGCACATGCATGCCCTGCTCAAAGGCCAGGTACTCGGCGGCGGTAAGGGCGCAGCGGGGGGTCAAAATGCGTTCGATGATGGGGTCGTTGGAAAGGTTCAGGAACATGACCACCTTCTGCAGCACGCCGGACTCGTCGAAGGAGCGGCGGAAGTATTCGGCCACGTCGTTTTTCGCACCCATGGCGGCGAACACAATGCAGAACTTCCCGTCGCCCTCGTCGCTGATTTTGGCCTGGCGGGCAATCTGCACGGCCAGCTCGTTGTGCTTCATGCCGGAACCGGAAAAGATGGGCAGCTTCTGCCCGCGGATCAGCGTCATGAGGGTGTCGATGGTGGAAATGCCCGTGTTGATGTAGTTTTTCGGGTACACACGGGAAACCGGGTTGATGGGCGTGCCGTTGATGTTGGCCCGCGTTACCGGGTAAATGTCGCCCAGGCCGTCAATGGGACGGCCTGCGCCGTCAAACACGCGGCCCAGGATTTCAGGGGAAAGGGCCAGCTCCATGGGGTGGCCCTTCAGCCTGGTGCGGGTGTTGTCCAGAGAAATGCCCCGGGTGCCCTCGAACACCTGAATCACTACCCGGCTGCCCTCCATCTGCACAATACGGCCCTGGCGCATGGTGCCGTCCTCCAGGCGGATGTCCACCACCTCTTCAAAGGAAGCGTTCTCCACATCGTCCAGCACAATCAGCGAACCGTTAATTTCCCGAACGCCTATATAATCAATCAGCATAAATCTGTCACCTCCTTACGAAACCGTTACGCGGCCACCAGATCGGCCAGCAGCTTGTCAATTTCCGCTGCATACTCGTCAAACAGATCCAGCCGGTTGTTGGGAATGTCGTACTTCATTTTCACCAGCTTGTCGAACAGGCCGGTTTCCATAATGCTGGAAATGGGCACGCTGGCGGCCACAAGCTGCTTCGCCTTCCGGTAAAGGTGCAGAATTACCCGCATCATCTGCTTCTGCTTTTCCAGCGGAACGAAGGTGTCGTCCTGGTGGAAGGCGTTCTGCTGCAGGAAGCCCACGCGGATGACCCGGGCCGTCTCAATGACCAGCTTCTGGTCGTCGGGAAGAACGTCTGAGCCAATGAGCTTGACAATCTCCATCAGCTGGCTTTCCTCCTGAAGCAGCCGGTTGATGAGGCGGCGGTATTTGAGGAATTCCGCGCCCAGGTTCTTTTCATACCAGGCGTCCAGGTCGATGAAGTATTCGCTGTAGCTCTGGGTCCAGTTGATGGCGGGGTAATGGCGGGCGTAGGCCAGGGATTTGTCCAGCGCCCAGAAGCACCGGGTAAACCGCTTGGTATTCTGGGTGACAGGCTCGGAAAAGTCAGAGCCCTGGGGCGAAACAGCGCCGATGATGGTGACAGAGCCGTCGGAGCCGTTCAGGTTCACCGCCATGCCGGCCCGCTCGTAGAACTCGGAAAGGCGGCTGGGCAGGTAGGCCGGGAAGCCCTCCTCCGCGGGCATCTCCTCCAAACGGCCGGAGATTTCGCGCAGCGCCTCAGCCCACCGGGAGGTGGAATCTGCCATAATAGCCACATGGTAGCCCATGTCGCGGTAATATTCCGCCAAAGTGATGCCGGTGTAGATGGAAGCCTCGCGGGCCGCCACCGGCATGTTGCTGGTGTTGGCGATGAGCACGGTGCGGTCGGTCATGGGGCGGCCGGATTTGGGATCGATCAGCTCGGAAAATTCGTCCAGTACCTGGCTCATCTCGTTGCCGCGCTCGCCGCAGCCCACATAAATAATAATGTCCGCGTCGCACCACTTGGCCAGCTGGTGCTGGGTCATGGTCTTGCCGGTGCCGAACCCGCCGGGAATGGCGGCGGTTCCCCCCTTGGCAATGGGGAACAGAGTGTCAATGACCCGCTGCCCGGTAATGAGGGGCAGCGTGGTCTGCAGGCGCTGTGCCACCGGCCTGGGAGTGCGGATGGGCCACTGCTGGCACAGGCTGAGCTCGTGCAGGCCACCCTTGGCGTCCTTCAAAACCACCACGGAGTCGTTTACCCTGTACTTCCCGCTGGGCTTTACCGACTCTACCGTGCCGCTCAGGCCGGGGGGCACCATGCAGCGGTGCTGGATAATGGGGGTTTCCGGGCAGGTGGCGTAGATGTCGCCGCCCTTCAGGCTGTCGCCCGGCTTGGCCAGCACCGTGACCTCCCACTCCCTCTCCTGGTCCAGAGAAGGCACGCTGCTGCCGCGGGCAATGAAAGCGCCGTTCTGCTCTTCAATGGCCTTCAGCGGGCGCTCGATGCCGTCGAAAATATTGTCCAGAATGCCGGGGCCCAGGGTAACGTTCATAGGGCTGCCGGTGCCTACCACCGGCTCGCCGGGGCGCAGGCCCGTGGTTTCTTCGTAAACCTGTATGGTGGTGAGCTCGCTGGTAATGCCGATGATTTCACCCACCAGGCGCTCGCTGCCCACATAAACCATCTCCATCATAGAGAAGCTGTGGGAATTTTTCACCGTAACAACGGGGCCGTTGATCCCGTAAATTACATTTGTATCATTCATTCAGATGTCATCGCCTTCCTGAAGGCCTTCCCCAGGCATGCCGGGGGAAGGCCTAGAATCTGCATGCGCCGCGGTGTAAAACCAGTGGCCCAGTCACCCCACCGAAAGGCGGGAGGTCTCTTCAAACCAGTCCCGCTGGTCCTCCAGCAAAGAGTCCAGCGCCGAGTCCAGCTCCAGGTGCAGGGACACGCTGTAAGCGCGCAGGCCGCCAATGGAGATGGAGCCGTCCGTCTCAAAACGGCAGGGGCGCCCAAACGCAGCCTGAACATGCCCCTGGTGGGACTCGTCCCCCTCCTTCAGAAGGATGACCGCATCCTCCGGGAAGGGAAGGCCCGCGGAAGCGCACCGCTTTTCAAAGGCGTCCCTCGCCTGGGCGGCAAAACGGTCCAGAAGGGGGGCGTAGCCGCTGCCCTGGGCTTCCTTCTTCAAAATTTCCGCAGCGGCGGCGAACACCTCCCGGGTAATCTGGTTCCGCTTTTCCAGAAGGGCCCGCCTGCCCGCAATTTCTCTCTGGGCCATTTCCCGGGAGATGCGGCCGCGCATGTCGGCCATTTCCTTCTGGATCAGGTGGAAGGACTCCACCAGAACCTCGTCCTCCGCTTCCTCCAGTTCTCTCTTTTTGAAATCGGCCACTTCCTCCTCAATCTTCCTGCGCTGCTCCTGCGCATAATGATTGATTGCCTGGTGGAACTTGGCCAGCTTTTCTTCATTTGCCATAAAGGGAACCCTCCCATCCCGCCGTGGGGGCGGTTAAATTTTTACTCCAATTGCCTCGCGCACATAGCGGGTGATGGAATCCTTCGTGCGCCCGTTTCCATGACGGTCAGGGATTTCCACAATCAGAGGGCGCTTCTGGTTCAGCTTCAGGTCGTAAACAAGCTCGGGGCAAAGCTGGATGAGCGTTTCCGTCATAAGAACCACCGCCACATCCTCCATGGCCATTGCCTCGTGCAGGGCCTTTCGGACCTCTTCGCGCTCGTGCACCACGACCCCGTCGATCCCGGCCAGGCGCATGCCGACCTGCGTGTCCACATTGTCGCTGATCAAATAGAATTTCATCGGTGCACCTGCTTTCGTTATACTGCGTTTTTGTCAGCGCGGGGGAAGGGTCAGCACTTCATCCAGATCAGGATGGCGATGAGCAGGCCGTACAGCGCGATGCCTTCGCCCAGAGCCACGAAAATCATCGCCTTGCCGAAGGCCTTGGGATCCTCGCTGGTGGCGCCGATGGCGGCCGGGGCGGCGGAAGCAACGGCGATGCCGCCGCCAATGCCCGCAATGCCCACCGCCAGGGCGGCGGCTACCAGGCCCAGCCCGTTGTCAGAGGTCTGGGCGGTCGTGTCGGAAGCGGTGGTCTGGGGCTCGGCCGGGGCGGCGTTTTCCGCAGCGTAGGAAGCGGCGGGCGCTGCAAACGAAAGGACGCACACCGCCAGGAAGCTGAGCAGCTGCATGGCCACCGCACGGCTCTTTTTGGCGCCGCGGCGCACAGAACGGACGGCAATGGCCACGGAGACGAACAGGAAAATCACCGGAACAGCAATAAACAGAGCAGTCATAATCGATACCTCCAAATAGTTTCACAACAGATACAGGACTTCATCTATATGGAAAAGCCTTGCGCGGGAAGGGCCCTTCCCGCAGAAAGCGGCTCAGCGCGACGGGCCCAGCGTCACCGGGCGGAAGGGACGGCCGCCGCCTTCAAAGAAGCGGCTGAACATCTCGTAGAATTCCAGACGCATAACCTGGATGCCCACCAGCAGGCCCTCCATGCCGGCCACCACCGCGTTGCCCAGCACCACAATCAGCACATAGCCTATGCCGGAGGTCATGTCGGCCAGGGTGAACACCATGGTCATCATGCCGGCGTGCACCAGCACGAAGGCGCCCACGCGCAGGAAGGAGATGGTGTTGCTGGCATAGCCCAGCAGAACCTCGAACAGCTCGAAGAAATTTTCCATCACATAGCCGCCCCAGCTTTCCGGCTTCCAGTCGGGCTTATGCTCTACCAGGGCGCCCAGCACCTTGGCGAACATCATCACCAGCAGGGGCAGAATGAGGACAACCGCCACGTAGAGGGGGGTGACCAGCTGCCAGCCGAAGGCCAGCTGGCCGCCGAAGCCCGCCACCAGGCCGCCGTAAAAAACGAAGCCGGCAACCCCGTTGGGGCCGAACAGGGCGCTTTCGTACCTGTGCCGCCGCAGGGAGCAGATGATATTGATAAGGATGGCGCAAAGCACCAGGAAAATGCCAATGCACACCGCCGCCAGGATGATCTGGATGGTGGTGTCCGCCTCCATCACCTCTATGGGCTTTTCCGAAAGATGGAACAGGGCCTGGTACATGGGATCCAGCAGGTGCTCGTACCCGAACACCGAACCGAACACCAGGCCGAAGAAGGCGGAGGAAATGCCGCAGGGGATGAGGGCCTTGCCCAGCGCCATGCCCTTCAGCCGCCACATCAGGTACCCCACCAGGGAAACGCACAGCCCCTGGCCCACGTCGCCGAACATGATGCCGAACAGCAGCACGTAGGTGATGGCCACAAAGGGGGTGGGGTCCAGCTCGTCGTACTGGGGAAGGCCGAACATATCCACGAAGAATTCAAAGGGCTTAATCAGCTTCTTGTTTTTCAGCTTCACCGGGGGCGAATGCTCCAGCTCGTTTTCCGCCTTGTCCAGGGTGTATTCCACGCTTTCCAGCTGGTCCAGCTGGGCGCAGAAGTCCTTCTCCCTCTCTGCGGGAATCCACCCGGTGAGGATGAAGCTGTCGTTGTAGCGGGCGGCGTACCGGCGGATAGAGAAGAACACCGACTGTTCGTTCAGGTAGGAATACACCCGGCGAAGCTCCTTCTGCTCCTGCTTCCAAAGGGCTTCAATGCGGGAATCCACCGCCTTGATCCGCTCAATGGCTTTCCCCCGCTCCGCCTGCAGATCCTCCAGCATGTGCTCGGGCGTGCTGTGCAGCTCGGAAAGGCGGATCCGCTCAAAATACAGGCTGGAAAAAATCCGGTCCACCTCGCTGACCTGTTCCATGGGGGCGAAGTACACCCCCCAGTACTGAATGTCGTCTGAGGTGCAGGGGAAGAAAATGACGTAAGGGTTCTGATGGTAATGGTTCAGCTTTTCGTAGCTGTCTTTCGGCAGACGGCCAAACCGCACCTTGATGTACCTGCATTCCCGAATCGCGTCCAGGTCAAGGTCAAGGCCGGTAAAATGGCTGACCTCCTCCATGTCGCGGGTACACCGCTGGATCTGCTCCTGCGCGGCCACGCGGGCGTCCTGCAATTCCTGGAAAGAACTTACCAGGCGCGTCACATAGTCTTCCAGCTCGTCGCGCCTGTATTGAATTTTGTTCAGCTCATCCTGCGGCAGAAGCTCCAGCCGTTTGCGGGAGCCGTTTACCGCGCCGCTGAGCCTCTGCAGCGGCTCAGCGTAAGGGTTTTCCTCGGTGATAGGGGAAAATTTTGCGGTATCAGAGTAAAAGGAAAGGGAGTTATCGGGGTGGAAGCAGCCGGATTTTCCGCAAATGGAAGTTACCTGGTCAAGCTCCGTCATTCTGCCGATAATGCTCACTACCTTGATCTTCAGGACAGCCAAACAGACACCTCCCTTCAAATATCAACCACAGTCAGCATGCTTTTTATCTCGTCTGGGGCAAGCTGGTAGCGAATGCCCTCAATGATGGTAATGATGTCGCCAACCTCAATTTCCATGAGGAAAATATAACTGATGAGCACCACAGAGGGGTGCGTGGAAAAGCGGATATCCCTGCGGCACGTCTTGTATTTGGTCCGGTTCATCAGCTGCTCCACATAGGCGTAAGAGCCCTGGTTTTTGAGGAACCGCTTGCCCACAGGGGTCTTTCGCGCAATGGCGGCCACCTGCTCCTCCGTCTCCGCATCCAGAAGGGCGTCCAGGTGCCTTTGGTGCAGCTTCCCGAACGGGAGCAGAGAGCTGCGCACCACATCGATGCTCTCCTTGTGGATAAATTTCAGGCGGACAATGCGCAGGTAATTCTGCAAATCCAGATAGGACTCGAAAATCTCCCGCAGCTGCTCGGAATTTTCCCCGTGGGTGCGGTTGTCAATCACCCGGAACACCTCTTTGTACAAATAGGTGTACAGGGCGTTCTCCACGCCCATGTAATTCAGGGAAACCCCCGGCGCAGGGCGGAAGCCCTCCAGCAGCTTGCGGTAGGGGGTGTGGGCTACCGCCTGCAGCAGATCGTCGTAGGTGCGTATGTGGGAAAGTCCAGCCAGATCCAGGTGGGTGTGCGCCGTCAGGTAAGCCGGCATGGAAAACAGATATTCCTCCGGCACCTGCCCCCCCAGCAGCACCAGGCTGTGCATGATCTGCTCAATCTCGCTGCGGGCCACCAGGTACTGGGCGAAATGCTCGCCAATGGTAATTTCGTACCGGCACAGGGCCGAGTTGTCTTCAAACAGCTTCTGGCGAAGGCGCACTTCAATCTGCCTGCGGTGAACGTCGCTTTCGTTAACGCCGGCCAGGGCGCTCCCGTAGGCCGTGCGGTTTTTCAGGTACGAGGCCGCCTCGCTTACCGATTTGCACTCTAAAAGCTCCCGGTAGTTCTGCCGGGTCAGGCGGCGGCCGTACATGGCCCGGGCCTTGGCCAGAATAACATTGGAAGAGTAGTTGAACAGCATTCCAAATCCCCGCCTTTACGCTTTCAGTACCCGTTCCGCCAGCTGCCGGGCCCAGCGGGCCCCGTTTTCGGCGTACTGGGCGTCAAGCCTGGCAGAAATTTCCTTCTGCCGGGCTTCCACCAGCTTCCAGGCAGACTCGGCGGCCTCCCGCTCCTGAGGTTCGTTCAGGGCAATGCGCTGGCGGGCCTTCGTCAGGTATTCCTCCCGGATTTGCTCCCGGCGCCGGGCGATTTCTTTCTCAGAGCTGATCTTCTCCTGCTGCGCCGCTTCGGTAATCTCCCGGGCCTTCTGGTCCATCTCCACGATTTCTTTTATCATGTTTTGCATATTGGGACGCGCCTCCCTGCGGAAATACAGGTCAAATAAAAAGCCTGTTGGATTTTTTTCGTGTGCTATTATAGATCGCTGTCATACTTTTGACAATATTCGATGTGGTAAAATTGTGCTGTAAAAAACGGGAAGATAATAGGATATGTTTCACAAAAAACAGAAATTTTCTTCGGTTTGCGGAGGAAAATTTTTAATTTTTCAGACTCTGCATAGGGGCGGGGATCCGGCCGCCGCGCCTGATGAATTTCAGGGGCGAATACCGGTTGACCTCCATAACGGGGCCGCCGCCCAGAAGGCCGCCGAAGTTCAGCTCTTCCCCGGCCTTTTTGCCAATGGCCGGGATGACGCGCACCGCCGTGGTTTTGGAATTCACCATGCCAATGGCCGCCTCGTCTGCAATAATGGCGGAAATAATTTCCGGCGGCGTGTCGCCGGGGATATTGATCATGTCCAGCCCTACCGAGCACACCGCCGTCATGGCTTCCAGCTTGGTGATGGAAAGCGCCCCGCACCGGGCCGCCCGGATCATGCCTGCATCCTCCGTCACCGGAATAAACGCGCCGGAAAGCCCGCCCACATGGGAGGAGGCCATGACCCCGCCCTTCTTGACCGCGTCGTTCAGCAGGGCAAGGCAGGCGGTGGTGCCGTGGGCCCCGCAGCGCTCCAGGCCCATTTCTTCCAGAATGTGGGCCACGCTGTCGCCCACGGCAGGGGTCGGCGCCAGGGAAAGATCCACAATGCCGAAGGGCACATACAGCCTGCGGGAGGCCTCCTGGGCCACCAGCTGCCCCATGCGGGTAATTTTAAAGGCCGTTTTCTTCACCAGATCGGCCACCTGGGTAATGTCGCAGTCCCCCGCCTTGGCCAGGGCCGCGCGCACCACGCCGGGGCCGGAAACGCCCACGTTGATGACGCAGTCCGGCTCGCCGGGGCCGTGGAAGGCGCCCGCCATAAAGGGGTTGTCCTCTGGGGCGTTGCAGAACACCACCAGCTTGGCCGCGCCGATGCACTCCCGGTCAGCGGTGGCCCGGGCCGTTTCCAGCACAATCTGGCCCATGCGGTCTACGGCGTCCATATTGATGCCGGACTTGGTGGTGCCGATGTTCACCGAAGAGCACACCAGCTCTGTTTCAGACAGCGCCTGCGGGATGCTGCGCATGAGGGCGTAGTCGCCGGGGCCGAAGCCCTTGTGTACCAAAGCGCTGTAGCCGCCGATGAAATTTACCCCGACGGTGCGGGCGGCCCTGTCCAGCGCCCTGGCAAAATGGATGGGGTCTGCGCCGGGGCAGGCTGCCGCCGCCATGGCAATGGGCGTAACGGAAATCCGTTTGTTGATGATGGGAATCCCGTATTCCTTGCTGATGTCCTCCCCTGTTTTTACCAGGTTTCCGGCATAGCGGCAGATTTTGTCGTAAATTTTGCCGCAGGCCTTCCCCACGTCGCTGTCGATGCAGTCCAGCAGGGAAATCCCCATGGTGATGGTGCGCACGTCCAGATTTTCATTGTCGATCATATTGATCGTTTCCAAAATATCATGGGAGTTGATCAAAATGCAAACACTCCTTCTGCTGTCATTATACGTGGTGCATACTGTTGAAGATATCCTCGTGCATGGCGTGGATGGTCAGGCCAAGCTCGCCGCCCAGCTCTGTCAGCTTGTCGCTCAGCTCGCTGAAGGGAATGGTGCACTTGGAAAGATCCACCATCATAATCATGGCGAACAAATCCTGCAGGATCGATTGGGTGACCTCCACCACATTCACATTGTTTTCCGCACAGATGGCGGAAACGCGGGCCAGAATGCCCACCATGTCTTTGCCGATTACCGTAATCACAGCATGCATAGCAAATACCTCCAAAATGTTTAATCAGAGTTATTATGTTCTTTTCTTCCGGAAATGTCAACGGTCCGGCAAAAAAAGGAGCAGGATTATCGGGAAAAGCTTCTTTTTCCGATAATCCATAGGGGATTTGCTATGAGTTTTGATGTGCAATTTTGCTATGAGACATTAGATGAATAGTTAGATAAACAGATAAACTTGACACCCTTTTTGGAAATAGTATACTTAACATATACTATAAAGTTTTTCCCGGCGGGAGCCGTATGAATAAAAAGCGCCACAGGAACCTTGGTTCCTATGGCGGAAAGGGGATTGGAAGAATGGCAAAATTGTTGTATCAGGGTCATGGGAGCCTGCGGCTCACCACGGAAAACGGAACCGTAGTCTATGTGGATCCCTATGCCGGAGAAGGGTACGGGCTGCCCGCCGACCTGATCCTGGTCACGCATCAGCACGGGGACCACAACCAGATCGCCAAGCCTGCCCGCAAACCGGGCTGCACCGTATACCAGAACTTCGACGCCCTTCAGGGCGGGAGCTACCGCACCGCCCTGCTGCACGGGCTGCGGGTCGAGGCCGTAGAGGCTTACAACCGGAACCACCCCAGAGAGGAGTGCGTGGGCTACCTGGTGGAAGCGGACGGCCTGCTGCTCTACTTCGCCGGGGACACCTCCCGCACCAGGCAGATGGAACAGCTGGCAGAACGGAAGCTGGACTATGCCTTTCTGCCCGGCGACGGCGTGTACAACATGACCGTGGAGGAGGCCGGCGAATGCGCCAGGCTGCTGCGCGCCGGGCATTCCGTTCCCATACACCTGGCGCCTGGCAGGCTGTTCAGCGAGGAAGCCGCCGCCCGCTTTGACGCCCCGGGCAAGCTGGTGCTGCGGCCGGGAGAGGAAATTCTGCTTTAATCCTCCGCAAATTGAATTCTTCCCTGTGAGACGGAATCAATCACGGCAAGGGATTCCACCCGGATCCCCTTGCCGCGCACAAGCGCGCCCCCGGGCTGGAAACCTTTTTCTATGACAATGCCGCACCCCACCAGGGCAGCCCCCGCCTGACGAACCAAATCCGCCAGGCCCAGCAGGGCCATGCCGTTGGCCAGGAAATCATCCAGGATCAGCACCCTGTCCTGTGGGGTGAGGTATTTTTTTGCCACCTGTACGTCGTACACCTGCCCTTTGGTAAAGGACTTTACCTGGGTGGTGTACCGTTCGCCGTCCAGGTTGCGGGACTTGGATTTTTTGGCAAACAGCACCGGAACATTTCCAAAATGCGGGGCGGCGGCGACGGCGATTCCTATGCCGGAGGCCTCGATGGTGAGAAGCTTTGTGACGGTTTCTTCCGCGAAGCGGCGGCGAAACTCAGCGCCGATCTCACAGAGCAGAGGCACGTCGATTTGGTGGTTCAGAAAGCTGTCCACCTTCAGCACATCCCCGTCCTTTACATATCCGTCCCGCAAAATACGCTCCTTCAAAAGCTCCATCGCTGTTTCCCCTTCCTTGTTTACTGGGGAACGCGGAACGTTACCGGCTCCACAGTGGGGTCAAGCTTGTCAAAACGGAACCCCATCCCCTGCAGCGCTTCGATGATTCCCGGCAGCTGATCCAGCGTATCCTGCTTGGCCGAAGTGTTGTGGAACAGAATGACGGCCTTTTCCAGATTTTTTGACTGGGAAACCACATTCTGATAAATCTCTTTTCCCTTGCTGCCGGCCGCGTCCCCGGAATCTACATTCCAGTCGTAGTAAGTATAGCCCCTTCGGTTCATTTCGTCAATAATCGCCCGGGCGGTATTTTTGTTATATCCGTTTACGCTGCCGCCCGCATAGCGGTAGATGGTTGGCTCTACCCCGGTGGCCTCGTAAATCAGGGCTCTCTCCTTGTCGAAATCTTCCAGGAAGGCTTCCGGGGAAGCATAAATCTTCTTGTAGTCATGGGTGTAGCTGTGCACCGCCAGCGTATGCCCCCGGCGCACCGTCTCCTGCAGGGCCAGCTTGTCCTCGGGGGAGGTTTTTCCCACCACAAAGAAGGTCGCCTTGATATTGTATTGATCCAGCACGTCCAGCAGGGGGAGCGTCAAATGGGAGGGGCCGTCGTCAAAGGTCAGGTAAGCCACCTTGTCCCCCGGCGTATGGGCGGCATACTCCGGCTTTTCTATGTAAAGATGCGGGTAGGGATCCCCGGGCACGCTCCCCTGCCCTTCCCCCGTCTGCGGCCCGTTGGGCTGGGGCGGATCCTGTTCCGCCGGGACAGAGCTTTCTCCCTGTGAGGAAGCGGGCGGCGTTTCTTGCGGCATGGAAGAAGAGGCCGGTTCCTCCGGCTTCTGCACAACCTCCTGCGGCGGCTGCGAGGACGGCGCAGGTTCCGGGGAGGTTCCTTCCGCCCCTGCCTGGGGCCGGGAAGGAGTGGGCTCCGTTTCCGGCTTTGCGCTCTGGGGTTCATCTTCCTCCACAATCACCAAAGAGGCTGCAGGCAGGGGCTCGCCCGCTGCCTCCCCTTTTTTCTCAGACAGCGCGGGAAGGGCTTCCAGAAGGCCCTCGTAGAAAAGCCCGCTGAGCAGCAGAAACAGCCCTACTACCAGGCAAGACAATATTACCGTGCGCACATGACGTCTTCTTCTTTTCATTCGGGACACCTCTTTTACGAGCTTTTTCTACCTTCATTATAACAGCGTCCCTTCCGTTTGTTCAGTTAAATTTCTGTCACCTTCCATTACAAAAGAGAGATTTTTGCCGGGAAACTTTTTGGCCCTGCTGTGCGTCGTAAAGAAGCAACTCCGAACCTGCTTTCCTCATGGAAGCTGGTTCGGAGTTGTTTGTACACAGCGAACGCCTTGGAGTTCTGAGCATTTGTGTCTTTGCCCTAACAATTTACTGGAGAAATATTAATTTCAAAGTTTTCGTCCACCTTTTTCAAAAGGGTGCGGCATGCCGGTGGCATGCAAACAGCACCGACCGAACCGGCAGGTGAGACCTGGCGGGGTGCAGGGGGCGCCGTGCGCCAGTGGCGCACAAACAAGGCGCCGACCGGAGCGGCAGCGGAGACCCAGAGCCCCGCAGGTAGCCGTAAAACGGCCTTAAAAATAGCGCGAAGCATTCTTTTGCAGGGCTTCTCTGCAAAAGAATGCTTCGACGCGTGACGCGGCTTTACCGTGTCACAATGCAGACAAGAGGCGAAGCCTCGAATCTGCGACGTTATGCTTCACGGTATCGTTTTATCTGCATTACTTCAGGCAAACTGTAAAAACAGTCCTTTTATTCGTCATTTTCAGAAATATGGGGGTCGTTCATATATGACTTATAATCTTCATACAATTGATAAATTTGTTTTTTATCCTCAAAACTTAAATCTAAATATTCGGTTTTATATATAATTTTTGAAACATATTCTGTTAGTTTATCTGTATTGTAATACTTAGAGGACATGTCTTTCAAGAGAACAATTAAGTTAACAATAAAATGTAATATAACCTTTTCTGCATCATCTTGACTTAAATTTGCAGTTACAATATGAAAATATTCTATGGCAGCACCGCACAATTGCTGAGGCAAGCGCTGTCGAATCACCCATCAGGCAGGAAACCATAGGCTTCCCGGCGCATTTCTTCGCGAGAGCGCACA
>DVMK01000197.1 GCA_018715025.1 Candidatus Caccousia avistercoris | reverse complement strand
AAGCGCCGCCAAACGCGCCATGACCAACGCCCTGGCAAAAACAGACCTGGCCGACGTCACCTTCGACAACCGCCGCCTGCGGGGGGACCGGTTCCATTTCTCGGTAAAAATCCCCACTATGCCCGTCACCGACCAAAAGAGCAGCGGCCGCTGCTGGCTGTTCGCCGGCCTGAACCTTCTGCGGGAGGAAGTGGCGAAAAAATGCCGGCTGGAAAGCTTTGAGCTTTCGCAGAACTACATCGCTTTTTGGGACAAATACGAAAAAATCAATTATTTTCTGGAATCTGTCATCGACCTTATCGACAACCCTCCCTATGAGCGCACCCTCTGCTGGATTTTGAGCACCGGCGTGCAGGACGGAGGCCAGTGGGACATGTTCGTCAGCCTGGTGGAAAAGTACGGGATTGTGCCCAAGGAAGCCATGGACGAGACGTACCAGAGCAGCCACACCAACCGCATGAACCAGCTTCTGAACCGGAAGCTGCGCCAGTACGCCGCCCGCCTGCAGAGGCTGCACCGGGAAGGGGCCGGCCTGGAGGCCCTGCAGAAGGAAAAGGAAGCCATGCTGGAAGAAATGTACGGTTTTCTGTGCACCTGCCTGGGCGATCCCCCCGCTTCCTTTGACTTTGCCTGCACAGACAAGGAGAAGGAGTACCACATAGACCGGAACCTTACCCCCCGTCAATTTTACGACAAATACATCGGCCTTGCCCTGGAGGATTACGTGAGCGTCATCCATTCCCCCACAGAGGACAAGCCCTATTACCAGAGCTACACGGTGGACTACCTGGGCAACGTGGTGGGCGGCCATGACATCCGCTACCTGAACCTGCCCATGGAGGAGCTGACCGCTCTGGTGGTGAAGCAGCTGCAGGACGGCCGCCTGGTGTGGTTCGGCAGCGACGTGGCCCCCTGCGGGGATCGGGAGCGCGGCATTTGGGACATTGCGGCCTTCGACTACCAGTCTGCCTTCGGCATGGATTTTTCCATGAGCAAGGCCGACATGCTGGACTACCGGGAGAGCGCCATGAACCACGCCATGGTGATCACCGGCGTGGATCTGGACGAGGCGGGCAAGCCCACCCGCTGGAAGATTCAGAACAGCTGGGCCGACAAGAACGGCGACAAGGGCTACTACCTGATGAGCGCCGATTGGTTCGACATGTACGTGTACCAGGCGGTTATTCACAAGGATTACCTTTCCGCCGCCCAGCTGGAGGCTTACCGCGCTGAGCCGAAGCACCTCACCCCCTGGGACCCCATGGGAACCCTGGCTGACTGAGGAGGGGCTTGCATTGGATTTTAAAAACAGCCTCTTCATGTACCTGCTGGGAATCCTGGTAGGCGCCTTCGTCATCGCGCAGTCCCTCTATTTCCTGGTAAAGGCGGTGCGGCGCGGCCGGCAGCTTGGCATTTCCGGGGCGGTCATTCGGCGCACCATCACCTCCAGCGCTGTGTTTGCCGTGCTTCCTTCCGTCTCCATCCTGCTGGGGCTCATCACCCTTTCCAACACCCTGGGGCTCCCCCTGCCCTGGATCCGGCTGAGCGTGCTGGGCGCCGTCACCTACGAGCTGCCCGCCGCCACGGTGGCCCTCAACGCCATTGGGGAAAGCATCGCGGCGCCGGTGAGCAGCCCGGCCGCCTTCAACACGGTGGCCTGGGTCATGACCCTGGGCTGCATCACGCCCCTCATTATCATCCCCCTGTTTTTGAAAAAGATCCTGGGCGGGGTGAACAACCTGCGGAAGAAGGACAGCCACTGGGGCGACCTGTTCCTCACCGCCATGTTCCTGGGCATGATCTCCGCCTTTCTGGGGATGGGGATCTCGGACGGGCTGCTGTCGATTCTCACCCTTCTCACCTCCGCCGCCCTCATGGGGATCTGCGGCATTTTTGTCAAGGTGAAGAAGGTAAAATGGCTGGAAAATTTCGCCCTGCCCATCAGTATGCTGGGGGCCATGGCCCTGGCCATTCTGTACGCCAACCTGCTGCCGGCCCATCTGCTGCCGGCGGCCCTGTGGGACTGAAAAGGAGGGATTCTCTGTGAACCCAGAAAAGGAATACGGCGTTCAGGTGCACGCTTACGGCCGTGCCTGGATGCTGGCGGCCCTGGCGGTTATGCTGCTGGTGCCTGTTTCCATGTGTATTTATTTCGGCGTTTGGCCCAGCCCCCTGGATGTGGCCGCGGGCCTTCTGGGGGTAGCCCCCATCTACTGGGTGGTGTGCTCCATTGAGGTGTTCACCTACGCGCCCATGCTGGGCAGCGGCGGCACCTACCTGGCCTTTGTCACCGGAAACATCACCAACCTGAAGGCCCCCGCCGCCATCAACGCCATGGAGGCGGCCAAGGTGAAGCCCGGCAGCGAGGAGGGGGAAGTGATCTCCACCATTGCCATCGCCACCACCTCCATTGTGACCACCATCATTTTGGCCGCCGGTGTGTTTCTGTTTGTGCAGATGGAACCCATTCTGAGCGCACGGGCCCTGAAGCCCGCCTTCAAGATGATTCTGCCCGCCCTGTTCGGCGGCCTGAGCGTGGTGTACATTTCAAAGAACTGGAAGCTGGCCATCGCCCCGCTGGCGGTGATGATCGCCCTGTTCATCGCCGTGCCGTCCCTGGCTTCCTCGGTGAGCGTTCTCGTTCCGGTAGGCGCCATCATCGCCATCGGCACCGCCCGCCTGCTGTACAAGAAAGGGCTGGTGTAAGGTGACTGGCTGGATTCTTCTCGCCCTGGTTCTTCTGTTTCTTGCCGTGGTTCTTCTGCGCGCCGCCCTGTTCCGCCCCCGGCAGGAGGATCCCCCCGCCCCGCAGGAAACGGGAGTTGACTACAAGCGCGCCGCAGAGCATCTGGCCCAGATGGTGCGGGTGCGCACTGTTTCCAGCCGGGATGCCGCCTGCATGGAGGAAGAGGAATTTGAGCGCTTCCGCACCCTTCTCACAGAGCTGTACCCCCTGGTAACCAAAACCTGCCCCCGTGAGCGGATTGGACCCAGCGGCCTTTTGTACCGCTGGAAGGGCCGGGAGCCCGGCTCCCCCACCATTCTGATGGCCCACTATGACGTAGTGCCGCCCGGGGACCCCTCCGGCTGGAAAAAGGATCCCTTCTGCGGGGAAACCGACGAAAACGGCGTGCTGTGGGGCCGCGGCACCCTGGACACCAAGGGAACCCTGTGCGGTATTCTGGAAGCGGCGGAAACGCTGATTTCCCGGGGCTTCACCCCGGCCCACGACGTGTACTTTTCCTTCTCCGGCGACGAGGAAATCATGGGGGACAGCGCCCCCGCCATTGTGGCCGAGCTGGAACGCCGGGGCGTCAAGCCGGCCCTGGTGCTGGACGAGGGCGGCGCCATTGTGGAGGGCGCCTTCCCGGGCGTGACCAGGAAAACCGCCGTTATTGGCGTGTGCGAAAAGGGCCAGATGGACGTGGAAATCTCCATGAAAAGCAAGGGGGGCCACGCTTCCTCCCCGCCGCCGAAAACCCCGGTGGCCGCCCTGTGCCGGGCGGTGGCCGCTCTGGACGCCCGCCCCTTCCCCGCTTCCCTCACCCCTGCCGCCGCGGAGATGTTCGACACCCTGGGCCGTTATTCCTCCTTTGGGCTGCGGGTGGTGTTCGCCAACCTGTGGTGCTTCCTTCCCCTGCTGAAGCTCATCTGCACCAAGGCCGGGGGCGAGCTGAACGCGCTCATGCGAACCACCTGCTGCTTCACCATGATGGAAGGCAGCAAAGCCCCCAACGCCATTCCCACCGAGGCGCGCATGACGGCCAACCTGCGCCTTTCCCCCAAAGACACCATGGACACCGCAGTGGCTTACCTGCGCTCTGTCATTGGGGATGAGGACATTGCCGTGCGGTGCATTCAGGGGACGAACCCCTCCCCCATTTCCCCCACCGGTACGGAGGAATGGGAGCGGGTGCGGGCCGCCCTGCGGGAAACCTGGCCGGAAGCCCTGGCCGCCCCCTACATGATGGTAGCCTGCAGCGATTCCCGCCATTTCTGCAAAATCTGCGGCAATGTGCTCCGGTTTTCCGCCATGGAACTGAGCAAGGAGGAGCGGGGCTGCATCCACGGCCTGAACGAGCGAATCCCGGTGGAAAAAATCGGACGCGCCGCTGAGTTTTTCACCCGGGTGCTTCTGAAAAGCTGAAGCGCGCCTTCTCAATCCTTCGCCGCAAAACCACGGTATGGCAAAAAATGCCACACCGTGGTTTTTTCGTTTCCATCCCCGCAAAAATGTGATATAATAAGCCGCAGAAAGGCCGCGGGATGCGGCCGGTTTGTGATCTGCCCTTCGGAGGTGCGTATGAGAAAGGTTGAATTGTTTATTGCCATGAGCCTGGATGGGTACATCGCCGGGCAGGACGGCAATGTGGATTGGCTTGCGGGGCAGGAGAAGGAAGCCGCCACCCTTGACACCTATTCCCCGTTTATCGCCTAGGTGGATTCCATCGTGATGGGGTGGAACACCTACCATCAGATTGTCACGGAGCTTTCTCCCGATCGCTGGGTATACGAAGGGATGACCACCTATGTTGTCACCCACAGGAAGCTTGCCTCGTCGCGGGAAATTATTTTTACGGCAAAAGACCCCTGCGAGCTTGTGAGGGAGCTGAAACAGAAGCCGGGAAAGAATATTTGGATCTGCGGCGGGGCGGCCGTGGTTCAGCCTTTGGCCGCAGCGGATTTGATCGACCGCTATACCATCTCCATCATTCCCACCCTGTTGGGCTCTGGGCTTCGCCTTTTCGGCAGAACGGAACGGGAGCTGCCCCTGCGCCTTGTTTCCACTTTGCAGCACAACGGCATCACCGACCTGGTTTATGAGCGCAGGGCCAGGAAGCAGGGGGAGAAAAACGAGGAAGAAATGGAAATTTGGAAAATCAGGGAGCACCCCGAGCTGGCGGAACAGGCCGCCGCGTGGTTCCACACCAAATGGGGCGTACCGCAGGAGGCGTACCGGGCCAGCATGCAGGAATGCCTGCAGGGAAGCGGCGGCGTTCCCCAATGGTACGCCGCCGTAAAACACGGAAAAATTGCCGCCGGGATCGGCGTGATTGAAAACGACTTCCACAACAGGAAGGATCTGACGCCGAACGTATGCGCCCTGTATGTGGAAAACGAATACCGGGGGAAGGGGCTGGCCGGAAGGCTGCTGCAGGCTGTCTGCCAGGATATGGCGGACTTCGGCATCGATACCCTGTACCTTCTCACCGATCACACCTCTTTTTACGAGAGGTACGGCTGGGATTTTCTCTGCATGGTGCAGGGGGACGGGGAAGCCGCCCCGTCAAGGATGTACCTGCACAAAAACAAAGGGCTGTGAGGGGGGCCTCATGCGAACAGTTCCCGAAGGTCCTGCTGGGCCTCCTGCTCCGTATCTGCGGAAAAAAGGAATCTGCCGGTTCTGTCCAATACCTCCACATGGCCGTTTACCACAATAATTCTGTACTCCATCTTTCAGGACCTCCTTCTGTTTTTGTTGTCTCTATCATACCAGAAAGAGTGTCCCATAAACCGGACTTGAGCATGTGAAACGCAAAGGAGCTGTAACCTATGATTTTGACCGTAACCCTGAACCCCTGCATGGATCATACCGCAGAGACAGACGGGCTGGAAATAGGCGGCACCAATCGGGTGGTTTCCTCCCGGCGCGACCTGGGCGGAAAGGGGATTAACGTGGCCGTCGCCCTGCGCCAGCTGGGGCAGGATGCCGCCTGCCTGGTTCTTTCCCGCAGCGAGGACGAGGATTTCCTGGAGCGCGCCCTGCGCGGCCAGGGGGTTCCCTGCCGCAGTATGCCCGCCCCCGGCAGGCTGCGGGTAAACCTGAAGCTGTTTGACCGCAGAAACGGCGTTATGACGGAATGCAACGAAACGGGGGCCCCGGTGCCGGAGGGCACGGCGGAGCGCTTCCTGGCCATGGCGGCGGAGGAACTTCCCAAGGCCAGGCTGCTGGTGCTCAGCGGCAGCGTGCCGCCCGGGATTCCCGCCTCTGTTTACCGGGAACTGGCCGAACGGGCGGCGGCTCTTGGCGTGCCCACCGTGCTGGATGCTTCCGGGCCGCTGCTGATGGAGGGGCTTCAGGCCGGCCCCCTTCTCATTAAGCCGAACCGGGCAGAGCTGCAGGAAAGCCTGGAGTCGGAGCTTTCCACCCTGGAGGAGGCCGTGCAGGCCTGCCGGGGGCTGGTAGAGCAATATGGAGTGGCGTACGTCTGCCTTTCCATGGGAAAAGAGGGCGCTGTTCTTGTCTCCCGGGAAGGGGCCTGGTTTTCTGAAAGCGTATTTATCCCGGTGCAGGGCGTGCAGGGGGCTGGGGATTCCATGGTGGCAGGCCTGTGCCTGGGCCTGCTGGAGGGTGCTCCGCCGGAGGAGCTGCTGCGGCGGGGCGCCGCGGCGGCCCACGGCTCCCTGCTGCTGCCCGGCACCCTGCTGTGCGGAAAAAAGGAGTACCAACAAATGTACCCGCAAATCCCGGTACACCGGCTTTCTCTGTAGCCGTCCAAAGGGGAAGCGGGCGGCAGCAGAGGGTAAGGTCTGCTGACTACAGGGAGTGAACTGAGCGGATATATTTAGGGCAGCACCGCACAATTGCTGAGGCAAGCGCTGTCGAATCACCCATCAGGCAGGAAACCATAGGCTTCCCGGCGCATTTCTTCGCGAGAGCGCACAACTTCAAGCCGCCAGGCAGGGCCTGTCAGC
>DVMK01000011.1 GCA_018715025.1 Candidatus Caccousia avistercoris | reverse complement strand
TTTTCTCTACGCTGGAATCCAGTCATTTCAAGGGTTTTCGGCATCTATCAGTACATGCCGCCCATGTCGGGGGAAGCGGGGGCCGCGGGAGGAGTGGGCTCCTTCTTGTCGGCCACCAGGCTCTCGGTGGTGAGAATCATCTGGGCCACGGAAGCGGCGTTCTGCAGGGCGGAACGGGTCACCTTGGTGGGGTCTACCACGCCGAAGGCGATCATGTCGCCGTACTCCTTGGTGAGGGCGTTGTAGCCATAGCCCAGCTTGTTGGCGTTCTTGATGTTCTCCACAATGACAGAGCCCTCTACGCCAGCGTTGGCGGCGATTTGACGGATGGGCTCTTCCAGAGCCTTCACCACGATCTGCACGCCGGTCTTTTCGTCGCCGGAGGTGGTGTCAAGCAGCTTCTCTACCTCAGACAGGGTGTTGATGAGAGCAACACCGCCGCCGGGGACGATGCCCTCTTCCACGGCAGCCTTGGTGGCGGCCAGGGCGTCCTCAATGCGCAGCTTCTTCTCCTTCATCTCCACCTCGGTGGCGGCGCCGACCTTAATGACGGCTACGCCGCCGGCCAGCTTGGCCAGGCGCTCCTGCAGCTTCTCGCGGTCAAAGTCAGAGGTTGTGGTCTCGATCTGGTTGCGGATCTGAGCCACGCGGGACTTGATGGCCTCGGCGTCGCCAAAGCCGCCCACGATGATGGTGTTCTCTTTGTCAACCTTCACCTGGCGGGCATGGCCCAGCTGGCTCAGGTCGGTGTCCTTCAGCTCAAGGCCCAGGTCGGAGGAAATGACCTGGCCGCCGGTGAGAACGGCAATATCCTGCAGCATTTCCTTGCGGCGGTCGCCGAAGCCGGGGGCCTTGACGGCCACGCAGTTGAAGGTGCCGCGCAGCTTGTTCAGAATGAGGGTGGTCAGGGCTTCGCCTTCCACATCTTCCGCAATGATGAGCAGCTTCCGGCCGGACTGTACAATCTTTTCCAGCAGGGGCAGGATCTCCTGAATGTTGGAAATCTTCTTGTCGGTGATGAGCAGGTAAGCGTCATCCATAACGGCTTCCATCTTGTCGGTGTCGGTAGCCATGTAAGGGCTGATGTAGCCGCGGTCGAACATCATGCCTTCCACAACCTCGGAATAGGTTTCGGAGGTCTTGCTCTCTTCCACGGTGATTACGCCGTCGGCGGTCACTTTCTCCATAGCCTCGGCAATGAGCTTGCCGATCTCTTCGCTGGAAGCGGAAACGGTGGCCACGCGGGCGATGTCGTCAGAGCCGCTTACCTTCTTGGAATGCTCGTGCAGGGCCTTTACCGCCGCATCCACAGCGTTCTGAATGCCCTGGCGCACGACCATGGGGTTGGCGCCGGCGGTGACGTTCTTCATGCCCTCGCGCACAATGGCCTGGGCCAGCAGGGTGGCGGTGGTGGTGCCGTCGCCGGCCACGTCGTTGGTCTTGACGGAAACCTCTTTCACCAGCTGGGCGCCCATATTCTCAAAGGGATCGTCCAGTTCAATTTCCTTGGCGATGGTCACGCCGTCGTTGGTGATGAGGGGGGAGCCGAATTTCTTATCCAGCACCACGTTGCGGCCCTTGGGGCCCAGGGTAATTTTAACGGTATCTGCCAGCTGGTTGACGCCGCTCATAAGAGCCTTTCTGGCGTCCTCGCCGTAAATGATCTGCTTTGCCATGGTTGATTCCTCCAATGCAATCTAATTATATGATAAAGAATAGCTGTGATTTTGCCTGTGTATTTATTCTACAACCGCCAGGATGTCGCTTTGACGGACGATGGTGTACTCTTCGCCGTCCAGCTTAATCTCCGTGCCGGAGTATTTGCTGGTGATAACCCGGTCGCCCACCTTCACGTTCATGACAACCTCTTTGCCGTCTACCACGCCGCCGGGGCCTACCGCGATAACGTCCGCCACCTGGGGCTTCTCCTTGGCGGAGCCAGCCAGCAGGATGCCGCTCTTTGTGGTCTCTTCTGCTTCCTCCATTTTAATCAGGACTCTGTCGCTTAAAGGTTTGATGGTCATTGCATGTTCCTCCTTAAAATATAGAAGATCAGTGTTCACTTTATCATTTAGCACTCTTTCTTTTTGAGTGCTAAGACTATTTTAGCCGCTTGCTCTAGAAAAATCAAGAGGTTTTTGAAGAAAAATCATGATTTCATAATTTTTTTACAATTAGGAATTTTCCGCCGGAAGCGGCTGCAGAAAAGAGAACGCGCCGGGGCTTACCGTGAAGGAAATCTGCCGCGTTTTTACGCACTCCCCGTCGCAGGTGGCCACCGCCTCCTGCCTGGCGCGGATTTCCATCCGTTTTCCCCGCCGGTACTCCAGGTACGGGGCGAAGGCGGGGGAGTCCAAATGGCCGCCCCGCTTGTACGTTCCCAGCATGCGCAGAATTTTCAGCCTGCCCGGCTTGCGGATGAGGACGAACTCCAGCAGGCCGTCGTCCGGCACCGCCCGGGGCGCGCCCCGGTAGCCGCCCCCGTAGTATTGGCCGTTTCCCGCCAGGGCAAACACAAAATTTCCGGAAAAGGGCGCTTCCCCGTCAATGGCAACCTCCATGTCTACCCCCAGCCTGCCGAAAAAGCATTTCAGCAGGGCCAGGTTGTAGGCCATGGGGCCGGTTACCAGCGGCAGGCGCTTGAACTGCACCATGTAGTAGGCCACCGAGGCGTCCATACCAATGGCGCACATGCCGGCGGCGGGGCCGTACTCGGTCAAAATCAAATCCAGCGGCCGCGGTTGGGCACGGAACTGCCGTTCTGGGGAAAGGAATACTTCCCGCCCGCCGAAGCTGCGCACCAGGTCGTCCCCAGAGCCGCAGGGGATGACGCCCAGGTGAAGGTTCGGGCAGCCGGCCGCACCGGCGGCTGCCTCGCGGAAGGTGCCGTCGCCCCCCACCGCATACAGGCGCAGCTCTTCCCCAGCGGCCGCCAGCTGCCGGGCCACCTGTTCCCCGTGGCCCGGCGCTTCTGTCAGGCGCACCTCAAAGGGCGCGCCCTGGGCCTGCCAATAGGCCAGGAAAGGGGGAAGCGCCTCCTCCCGCGGATCCCGCTTCCCTGCCGATGGATTTACCAAAAATACCGTTTTCAAGCCGT
Source organism: Candidatus Caccousia avistercoris (assembly GCA_018715025.1). Taxonomy (GTDB): domain Bacteria; phylum Bacillota; class Clostridia; order Oscillospirales; family Acutalibacteraceae; genus Caccousia; species Caccousia avistercoris. The sequence continues at coordinate 3,134 of DVMK01000011.1, read as the reverse complement.
CCCCTCCCCTTTCCCAAGGCTCATTTGAAATACTGGTACACCTGGCACTTGATCATGCCGTTGTACAGCTTGCGCCGCTTGTCGGCCCGGCGGCCGAAGCATTCCTCAAAATCATCGTCCGGGCTGATGACGGTGTAGCTCCACCCGGGTCTGCGGGGGAACACCCGGCCCATTTCCCGGGTAATCTCACGGGCCTGGCGCAGGTCCAGCAGCCGTTCCCCGTAAGGAGGGTTGCACACTACGCAGCCCCCCTCCCCCTCTGGGGCAAACTGCTTAACGTCCCGCTGCTCTACCCGGATGCGGGAAATTACCCCTGCTTTTTTGGCGTTTTCCAGGGCGAGGGCCACCGCCGCCGGGTCAATGTCAGAACCGAACCCTTCAAAGGCCGCGTCCCGCCGCACCAGGGAAAGGGCCCGTTCCCGCTCCTGCTTCCACACCGCCTGGGGAACGGCTCCCCATTTTTCCGCGGCAAATTTCCGCCGCAGGCCGGGGGCAATGTTCATGGCGTACAGCGCCCCCTCGATCAGCAGCGTGCCGGAGCCGCAGAACGGGTCGTACAGCCGGCCGTCCCGGCGAAGGCGGGCCATGTGCACCATGGCGGCCGCCAGGGTTTCCTTCAGGGGCGCCTGGGTGGACTCTGCCCGGTACCCCCGCTTGTGAAGGCCGGGGCCGGTGGCGTCCAGCATCAGGCTCACCTGATCCTTCATCAGCAAAAACTGCACCTGGTGAACGGGGCCCGTTTCCTCCAGCCAGGGAAGCCCGTACCGCCTGCCCAGCCGCTCTGCCATCGCCTTTTTCACAATAGACTGGCAGGCGGGAACGCTGGAAAGCTTGGAATTCAGGCTTCTTCCCTTCACCGGGAAGGCGTCCTTTTTGCCAATCCACTGCTCCCAGGGCAGGGCGCGAACCCCCTGGAACAGCTCTTCAAAGGTGAGCGCCCGGAAGCTGCCCAAAAAGATCTGCACCCGTTCCCCGTACCGGCACCAAAGGCTGGCCCTGGCCAGCATGGCCGCGTCCCCCCGGAACAGCACCCGGCCGTTCTGGGGGGTTACCTCTGCCGCCTCCATGGCCCGCAGCTCAGCGGCCACGAAGCCTTCCACCCCCAACAGGCAGGGGACTGCCATTTGAAATTGTTCCATATTGCCGCTCCAATCCTATATTTTTATCGTTTCGTCCGGCGCAATTTCCCGTTCCCGCAGCAGGCGGTTAATCACCAGCGCATACACCAGGGTAGAGAGCACGCCGCAGAAGATGTCGGCGGCAGGCTCCGCATAGAAAGCGCCCGCAGCACCCAGAAACGCCGGCAGCGCCAGGGTGAGAATGAAAAAGAGGCTTTTCCTGGTGAGGGAAAGGGTGATGGCAAGCCGGGGCACCCCCAGGGCGGTAAAACCGTCCACCACCTCGTACTGGAAGGCCAGGGGGATGATGCCCAGGGTGAACACCCGGATTCCCCACACGGAAAGCTCCGTCACCTGGGGGTTCTGGGTGAAGATGCCCACGAAGCCGCCGGAAGCCAGCTGGCTGATGAGGAACATCACCAGGGTGAAGGACACGCACAGGCCAAAAATAAACACGTAAGCCCGCTTGATGCGGGCAATGTTTTTCGCCCCGTAGTTAAAGCTCAAAACTGGCTGCGTTCCGCCGGTGATTCCGCCCATGGGGAGGGTGATGAGCTGCATGTAGCTCTGCACAATGGTGGCGCAGGTAACGTACACGTCCCCCATCTGCGGCCCGCCGTACCGCTGCAGCACGCTGTTCAGCACAATGAGCAGCACGCTGTCTGTGGCGGTAATGATGAACGGGGAAAAGCCGAACATAAGCACCCGGCGCATCACCCGCCAGGAATAGCCGCCGAAGGAAAGGCGCACGTGCACCCGCTTCCCCAGCAGGAAGGCCAGCACAAAGGCGAAGCTGCCCGCCTGGGAAATAACCGTGGCCAGGGCCGCCCCCGCCACCCCCATGCCGAAGGTAAAAATGAAAACGGGGTCAAGCGCAATATTCAGCACCGCGCCAATGAGCACCGTGAACATTCCCGTGCCGGAAAACCCCTGGCAGATGATAAACTGGTTCAGCCCTACCGAGAGGACGGCGAAGAAGGTGCCTGCCACGTAGATGGTCAGGTACGAGTCCGCGTACCCAAAGGTGGCTTCGCTGGCCCCAAAGGCCATGAGCATGGGTTCTTTCACCAGCAGAAGCAGAACCGTCAGCGCCAGCGCCAGCACCGTAAGCATGAGGGCGCAGTTGGAAAGGATTTTCCGGGCCTTTTCCCGGTCCCCCTCCCCCATACTCATGGCCATAATGGGGCCGCCGCCCATGCCTACCAGGAACGCAAAGGAGGAGATAAGCGTCACAATGGGGCCGCACACCCCAGCCCCAGCCAGGGCCGCGTCGCCTATCTCCGGAATGTTGCCGATGTACATCCGGTCTACAATGCTGTACAGCACGTTCACAAACTGCGCCAGCATGGAAGGGATGGCAAGCCGGAACACCAGCCGCCCCACCGGATCTCTGCCCAAGTCGTTTGTCCTTGCCATTTGTCTCTACCCTCAGTCGTTTGCAAAATAGAAAGAGGAAGCGTGCTTCCCCTCACTGAGGGTATTGTACCTGTTTCTCCTGCGGGAAGCAAGCCCTTTCCCAGAGAAATCCCCCGCCGCAGGGCGCGGAGGTTTGGCGCTTTTGACAACGGGGCCTTTATTCCGCAGGCTGGCCCGCCTGCAGCATGGCGAGAAAGGTTTCGTGGTACTGAGGCGCGGCGCGCTTCAAAGACACAGGCCGCCCTGCCTGGTTCAGAAAGCAGTGGCGGCTTTCGCCGGTACACCGCAGCTGGCCGGTAGCCGCATCCTCTACCCGGTACGCCACCCGCAGCTTTACCCCGGTGTACTCTGCCACCCACACGGCGATGCGCACGGTCTCGCCGAAGCGGGTCATGCTTTTATACTCGCAGGTTACAGCCAAAACAAGGCTGGAGATGCCGTGCCGCTCCATTTCGCCGTAGCCCATGCCCACCTGCTCCAGGTAATCCACCCGGGCTTCCTCAAACCAACGGATATAATTGGAATGATGAATGATCCCCATTTGATCGGTTTCGTAGTATTGGGCTTTGTGAAGGTACGGAACAATCGTCATATAAAACT
>DVMK01000196.1 GCA_018715025.1 Candidatus Caccousia avistercoris | reverse complement strand
CAGGTAAACGAACCTGTTCTCCCCAGAAAAAAGTCTTGACATTTGCCCCGCAGGCGGCTATAATAAAACCAAATTTCACAGAAAAACCGATGAGTAAGGGGAGTACCTGAGCAGAAAGCCTTTTTCAGAGAGCCGTGGGGGCTGAGAGCGCGGCAAAGGCTGGCTGAGGGAATGGTCTTACGAGGGCACGGCGAACCGGGGGAAGCCCCCAAGTAGCCGCTGACGGGAACCCTGCCCGTTACCAAGAGGGCACGCGTTGCTGCGCGTGGAGAAAGTGGCGGCTTTGCCGCAAATTGGGTGGTACCGCAGGAGTTTACCGGCTCTTGTCCCTTTGTGGGGACAAGAGCCGTTTTTTTATTCCCCCAGCGCCTGGTTTTTGTGAAAGGAAGCCCACCCGAAACACAGATTTCACTTTGAAAGGAGCCGATTTCCATGGCAAAAATCCCTCACAGAGTTATATTGACTGAAGATCAGATGCCGAAGCAGTGGTACAACCTGCGCGCCGACATGAAGGAGCAGCCGGATCCCCTGCTGAACCCGGGCACCATGAAGCCTGTCCGCACAGAGGAGCTTTACCCCATTTTCTGTGAGGAGCTGGCCCAGCAGGAAATGGACTCCACCACCCGGTACTTCGACATTCCCGAGCCGGTGCTGGACATTTACAAAATGTACCGCCCCTCCCCCCTGTGCCGGGCGTACCACCTGGAAAAATACCTGGACACCCCGGCCCACATCTACTACAAATTCGAGGGCAGCAATACCTCTGGCAGCCATAAGCTGAACTCCGCTGTGGCGCAGGCCTACTACGCCAAGAAGCAGGGCCTCACCAGCCTGACCACCGAAACCGGCGCGGGCCAGTGGGGCACGGCCCTTTCCGAGGCCTGCTCGTACTTCGGCCTTGACCTGGACGTGTTTATGGTAAAGGGCTCGTACAACCAGAAGCCCTACCGGAAGGCCGTCATGCAGACCTTCGGGGCCAACGTGGTGGCCAGCCCCAGCGACACCACCAAGGTGGGCCGGGCTATTCTGGAAACCAACCCCGACACCAGCGGCAGCCTGGGCTGCGCCATTTCAGAGGCCATTGAAAAGGCCACCACCACCCCCAACTGCCGGTATGTGCTGGGCAGCGTGCTGAACCAGGTGCTGCTGCACCAGTCCATCATCGGCCTGGAAAGCAAAATCGCCATGGAGATGATCGGCGAATACCCCGACATCATCATCGGCTGCGCGGGGGGCGGCTCCAACCTGGGCGGCCTCATCGCCCCCTTCATGCAGGATAAGCTCACCGGCAAGGCCAACCCCCATTTCATCGCCGTAGAGCCCGCCTCCTGCCCCTCTCTCACCAGGGGCCGCTACGCCTACGACTTCTGCGACACCGGCCGGGTAACCCCCCTGGCCAAGATGTACACCCTGGGCTGCGGGTTCATCCCCTCCCCCAACCATGCGGGCGGCCTGCGGTACCACGGCATGAGCCCCATCCTCTCCAAGCTGTACCACGACGGCTACCTGGACGAGGCCCGCTCTGCGGAACAGACCAAGGTGTTCGACGCCGCCGTGCTCTTCGCCAAGCTGGAAACCATCCTCCCCGCGCCGGAAAGCTCCCACGCCATCCGCTGCGCCATTGACGAGGCCATCCGCTGCCGGGAAAGCGGCGAGCAAAAGACCATCCTCTTCGGCCTGACCGGCACCGGCTACTTCGACATGACCGCCTACCAGTCTTACCACGACCACACCATGAACGACTACATCCCCACCGACGAAGAGCTGGAAAAGGGCTTTGCGTCCCTGCCTCAGGTGGAGGGCTGAGCAGTCAAAACAAAACCGGCAGACAGAAAAACGCCCCCGCGGAAAGACATCCGCGGGGGTGTCAGTTTATCGATAGATTTCAAGCATGGTGCCACAGAAGATCGCAGAATCGGGAGCTGCGCTCCCTGTCTGCTTACCCTTTTTGAAGCCGTTTCACGGCCATTTGCGGGGCTTTGGGTCTCCGCTCCCGCTCCGGTCGGCGCCTTGTTTGTGCGCCACTGGCGCACGGCGCCCCCTGCACCCCACCACCTTTTGAAAAAGGTGGACGAAAACTTTAACATTTGCTTTTTCGACAAGCTGATGCCCCCGCGGAAAGACATCCGCGGGGGCGTTTTTACGGTTTTTTCATGCGGAGGGGGATCACCCTTCCTCTGCCGCCGGGGCAGGCTGGCTGTAATTGCGGGAAAGAGTGAACTTGCCCTGCCAGGATTTATCCACAACGGAAAGGCAGTCCAAATCGTTGAAATGCCACCACTCAGAGGCCAGGGGCGTCATGCCGGCGGCAACGCAGTAGTCCCGCAGGGTGAGGGCGGCCTCGTTCATGGAAGCGGCGGGGGCCACCTCCTGCCAGGCGGTAAGGCTGGTGGAAAGCACCGGCTTTGACAGGCTGGCGGCGGCCAGGCTCAGCTCGTGCATGGGGGTAGGCATGCTGTATTCCTCGTAGGAGGTGACAACATTGTAGGCATACCCCCCGGAAACCCCGCGGCCGATGCCGGTAATCTTCCCGATGGTCACGTCGATGGCGTAGCCCTGCTGGTGGTTGGAAACCCCCTGGGCGATAAACCAGTTGATGGACCAGGGATCGGATTCCACCCCGGCCCGCAGGGAGGGAACGTCGGTGATGAGCTTTTCCAGGGCTTCCGCCACGCTCACCTGCACGTCGTAGGGGCGGAACCCCTCGTAGATAATCAGGGTGTTCCCCTCTGCCAGGGCCAGCTGCTGGGCCGCGTATATTTTTTTCGCCATCCCGTACAGGACGGCCACCGTGTACTCTTCCTTCTGAAGCCTGGGGTTGTATGTTTTGGACTGGTACAGGGCCTGTCCCGTCACGCCGGGGATTTCCTCCCCCGAGGTTTTGAACAGGGAGGCGTAGGCGTTGGTGTTGTCGTATACGATGGAGGGGATCACATCGGGCAGGTTGATCAGGCAGTATTTGCTTGGCAGCCAGCCGATGGAATTGTCGGTGCACACCCGCCACCATTCCCCCGACTCCTCCAGCACGGTGAAGCCCTGGCCAGGCTCCAGGGTTTCCACCGCCGCGGCAGAGTCCGAGGGCTCTGCCCGCAGGGTAAGGACGCCGGGCGCGTAGCCGCTGGCCCCCGCCACAGGCAGCTCCAGGCTGCCGGTGTAGTAAACCGGCTCAGCCGCCTGCTGCGGCGCAGAGGAGGAGGCCGTGCCGGGCTCTTCCTCTGCGCCGGACTCCGCCCCGCCCGGCTGAGAGACGGCCCCCCCGCCGGAGGAGGCGCTTTCGGCGGGCGGCGAAGCCTCACGCCTGCCGCAGCCCGCAAACAGGAGCAGCAGGGACAGCGCCAGCAGCAGCCCGGTCATTTTTATTATTTTCATTTCAGTAAGAATCACACCCCTGTAAGGAGACGCAAAAGCTCCAGCAAAACCAAGTGGACGGGGTAGAACACGTAAAAGCCCCATTTTATCAGGCGGCTCTTTCTCCCCCGCTTTCCATTATATAAGTATAGCAGAGGGATTGCAAGAAAAATGCCGAACTGATGCATGCGCTCCCAGCCGAAATGGTACAGATCTGGGATCAGAAAAACAATAATCCCAATGAGGGCGAAGCTCAGCATCTGCTTTTTGAAATCCCCCTGGTACAGGCCGAAATAGAGAATCCACAGAACGCCAATATAATTCCAGTCCGCCGGGTAGGCCAGCAGGCAGCAGGCCAGCACCGCCGCCAGCTTCAGCGGGAACGACAGCTTCCCGCTTTTCGCCAGAGTCAGGGCCAGCAGGCCCAGGAACAGCCCCCAGATGACGCTGGTGGCCTTCCACCAGGTAAGGTGAAAGTAGGCCACATAGGGGAAGTGGGAAAGGACGGCGAAAAGGAACAGCCGCCCCAGATATTTCCGCACGTTCCTGGTGTGGGCAAAGCCCTCTGCCACCAGGTAGCACATAATGGGCGCGGCCACGCGGCCGGTGATGCGCAGCAGGCTGCCTGCCAGCCCTTCCTGCACCAGAAACACAGAGAAGAAATGGTCGAAAAACATAGCGGCAACGGCGATGCATTTTAACCCGTTCGAGGTAAGAACCTTGTGCGCATTCTTTGTCATGGCAATCTCCTATCCTGCAGTATTTTTATCCCCCGGTTTCCTCCCTGCGGCGGGCGGGCGTGGGAGCCCTCACCCCAGAATGCCCGTGCTGCTGAGGAAGATGAAAAAAATCAGCAGGGGCATGGCGTATTTCACCCACAGGCTCCAGGGCTTGGCCAGCCTGCGGAAATAAAGCCCGCCGGAGGTGGCCTCCTCCACGGCGTTTTTGGGCTTCCACACCCAGCCGATAAAAATACAGGTCAAAATGGCGGAGATTGGCAGACAGATGTTGGAAACGGTGTAGTCCGCCAGGTCGAACAGGGTCTTGCCGAACAGGGTGGCGCCGCTCCACATGCCGAAGCTGAAGGCGCAGGGAATGCCCAGCAGGGTTGCCAGCCCGGCGCACAGAAGGGAAGCCTTCTTACGCTCTACCCGGCAGGTGCGCACCACGAAGGAAACCACCACCTCCAGAAAAGCGATGGTGGTGGTCACAGAGGCGAACAGCACCAGCACAAAAAACAGCAGCGAAAAGGCCGCCCCGCCCGGCATGGTCTGAAACACCTCAGGCAGCACAATAAACATCAGGCCGGGGCCGATTTCCGGCGTGAGCCCGGCGGAAAACACGGCGGGCAGAATGGCGAACCCGGCCAGCAGGGCGGCCAGGGTGTCGAACCCGGCCACAATGGCGGCGTTGCGGGGGATGCTGGCCTTTTTGTCCAGGTAAGAGCCGTAGGTGATGCCGGCGCCGGCCCCCACGGAAAGGGAGAAAAACACCTGCCCCAGCGCAGAAAGCCACACGCCGGGGGTCAGCTTGCTGAAATCCGGCTTCAAATAAAATTCCAGCCCTTCCGACGCGCCCGGCAGCGTGCAGGAGCGCACCGCCATGGCCACCAGGAACAAAAACAGCAGGGGCAGCATCACCTTGCACGCCTTTTCAATGCCCTTGGCCACGCCCGCCATGACGATCCCCAGGGTAATGGCCATGTACGCCACATAGTACAGGGCCTGCTGCCCGGCGTCTGCGGTGAAGGCGCTGAAATGGGCGGCGGCGTCCGTCTCCGGGGCCGTCAGCCCGGTGACAGAGGCCAAAATGTAATGCAGCACCCAGCCCCCCAGCACGGTGTAGTAGGCCAGGCCCACCAGGCTGGTGACAATGGCAAGAATGCCCACCGCCCCCCATTTGGGGGAGATGCTGCGGTAGCTTTCAAAGGCGTCCTTCCGGCCGCGGCGGCCCAGGGAGATCTCGGCGATGAGCATGGGGATGCCGAAGGCGGCAATGCACACCAGATAAATGAGCACAAAGGCCCCGCCGCCCCCCTGCCCTGCCAGCATAGGGAAGCGCCACAGGTTGCCCATGCCCACCGCAGCCCCCGCAGAGGCCATAATAAACCCCAGGTTCCCGCTCCACCGGAACGCGCCCTGCTTCTGTTCAGATTCTTCCAACTTGTTTTCCCCCCTGCGTTTTATACACGGGCTTCCCCGTCAAAAGGTTACAAAATTCCCCGTTCCGGGCCGCCTTACGCCCGGGCCCCCTGCTCCCCTGCCGCTTCCTTCGGCTTTTTCATGGTGAGGGAGATGCGCTTTTTCCCAGGATCCACAGAGAGCACCCACACGGTGACAATGTCGCCCACCTTCAGCACCTCGCCCGGGTGCTTGATGTACCGGCTGCAGATTTGGGAGATATGCACCAGGCCGTCCTGATGTACGCCGATGTCCACAAAGGCCCCGAAATCGATCACGTTCCGCACGGTGCCGGTCAGCTCCATGCCCGGCTTCAGGTCCTCCATAGAAAGCACGTCTGTGCGGAGCAGCGGGGGTGGCAGCTCGTCGCGGGGGTCGCGGCCGGGGCGCAGCAGCTCGCCGGTAATGTCCAGCAGGGTGGGCTCGCCCACCCCCAGCTGCTCCGCCGCCCGGCTGACGCCGATCTCCTCCAGCCGTTCCCGCAGGCGGGCCAGGCCCCCGGCCCGCACGTCCTCCAGGCGGTAGCCGCACAGCTGCAGCAAGGCCCGGGCGGCGGCGTAGCTTTCTGGGTGGACGGCGGTGTTGTCCAGCACGTTTTCGCTTTCTGCCACCCGCAGGAACCCGGCGCACTGTTCAAAGGCCTTGGGCCCCAGCTTGGGCACCTTTTTCAGCTCTGCCCGGCTGCGGAAGGCCCCGTTTTCCTCCCGGTATGCCACAATATTTTTGGAAACAGCCGCCGTCACGCCAGAGACCTTCTCCAGCAGGCTGGGGGAGGCGGTGTTCAAATCCACCCCCACGCTGTTCACGCAGTCCTCCACCACGCCGCCCAGGGCTTCGTCCAGCTGCTTGGGGGGCATGTCGTGCTGGTACTGTCCCACGCCTATGGCCTTGGGGTCTATCTTCACCAGCTCCGCCAGGGGATCCTGCAGGCGGCGGGCAATGGAGACGGCGCTGCGCAGGGTAACGTCGAAATCCGGGAATTCCTGGGCCGCCAGCTTGCTGGCGCTGTACACCGAGGCCCCCGCCTCGCTCACCACCATGTAAGAGGGAACCCGGGCGGCCCCCTCTGCCCGCAGCTCTGCCAGCAGCTGGGCGGTGAAAATTTCCGTCTCTTTGGAGGCGGTGCCGTTGCCGATGGCGATGATCTCTACCCCGTGCCGGGCGATGAGGCCCTTCACGGTCTTTTTGGCCTCCTCCTTTTTCGCCTGGGAATGGGTGGGGTAAATCACTCCCGTGGCCAGCACCCGGCCGGTGGGGTCCACCACGGCAGCCTTGCAGCCGGTGCGGTAGCCCGGGTCAAGCCCAAGGGTCACCTTTCCCTTCACCGGGGGCTGCATGAGCAGCTGCCGCAGGTTCACCCGGAACACCTTGATGGCGTCCTCATCCGCCTGCTGGGTAAGGGCGGCGCGCACCTCCCGCTCCATAGAGGGGAACACCAGGCGGTCGTAGCTGTCCTCTGCGGCCTGGCGCACCGCCTCCCCGCAGGGGGTTGCCGCCTTAGCGGCAGAGCACAGAATGGAAAGGCCCCGGGCCCGGTCCAGCTCTACCGAAACCTTCAAAAAGCCCTCCCGCTCGCCCCGGTCAACCGCCAGCACCCGGTGGCCCGCAATGCTGCGCACCGGCTGCCGGAAGTCGTAATACTGGGCGTAGACAGAGTCCTCCTCCGGCTTGGCCGCTTTCGAGACAAGCTCCGCCTGGGCCATGGTCACCACCCGCAGCCGCTTCCGCAGGGATGCATCGTCGGAAATCCACTCGGCCATAATATCCTTCGCCCCGGCCAGAGCCTCCTCCGCCGTCTCCACCCCCAGTTCCCGGTTCACAAAGGCTTCCGCCATGGCCAGGGGGCTTCCCTTTTCCTTCTGCTCCCAAATCCGCTGGGCCAGGGGCTCCAGGCCCTTGGCCTTGGCCACAGAGGCCCTGGTTTTCCGCTTGGGCCGGTAGGGGCGGTAAATATCCTCCAGCTCAGAAAGGGTGGCCGCCCCGGCCAGGGCCGCCTCCACCTCCTCTGTCATGGCGCCGGCGGCGGTGATGAGCTCGCGCACCTCGTCCCGGCGCTTTTCCAGCCCCCGCAGGTATTCCAGCCGTTCCGACAGCTCCCGCAGGGTCTGGTCGTCCAGGCTGCCGTGGGCCTCTTTCCGGTACCGGGCGATAAAGGGAATCGTATTCCCCTCGTCAATCAGTTCAATTACCTTTTCCGTCTGCCATTTCTGCAGGGAAAACTGTCTGGCCAGCTCCTCCGCGTAATTCATTGTCCATTCTCCTTTTCCGGTACAGGGATCTCATAAATATAATCGTCCATCACAAACCCGCCGCCGATGTCCGCCGTCTGCTCCCGGGTGCGGGTCATGCCCAGGGCCTCGTAGGCCGCGATGGACCCGCTGTTGTACTTGTTTACTGTGAGCCAGATGCGGGAAAGCCCTTCCCGGCGGCACAGGTCCGTCAAAAAATCCAACGCCAAACGGGAAAGCCCCAGCCCCCGGTACGGGGCCGCCACGTACAGCTTGCTCAGGTACAAAGAACCGTCCTGCCGGGGCTGCACCCCCACATATCCGGCCCTTTGGCCGTCCACCGTGAAAAACCAGTACCGGTAGCCCTCCTCCTGCATCTGACGGCGCACCGCAGGCGCGGACTGGAATTTTTCCACCATATAAGCCACCTGCTCCGGCCCCAGCAGGCTGGTGTAGTGTTCCTCCCAAATCTCCCTGCCCAGGGCGGCCAACACTTCGGCGTCCTCCTGCCTTACCGGAACCAGGGCGCGTGTTCTCTCTGTCATAGCTTGTCCAGAACCTTCCTTCATCAAAAATATCTCTGCCTCTCACAAACAACGGGAAGACCTGCCGCAAACGGCGGCGGCCAGCTTCCTGCCCCCGGATTTTCCCGGCGTTATCCTCCCATGCCGCCCATCAGGGCGGTGACCAAAAGGGAAACGCCGTAGATGACGGGCTGATGCACCACATAGATGAGAAGGGCGTGGCGGCCCAGGAACGAGAAAAAGGGGATGCGGGAGGGGTACAGGAATTCCGGGAACCGCCCGGCCCGGGCCAGCCTGCCCACCACCGTGCCGGCGGCGAACACAAAGCACCAGGGCAGCAGGGGGAAATAGTCGGCGGAAGCGAACCCCGGCCCCGGCAGTCCCAGCGGCGCCAGCCAGGGCTGGTACCAGCTTTGCGGAAGATTTACTCTCAGTAAAAATGGGATTTGCAAATACCCGTCGGAAATATTCCACGTCACCACAAGGAGCAGGGCGCACACCAGCACCGGCCAAAGGCGGAAGGGGGCGTCCTCTTTCCCGGCCCGCCTGCGCAGCAGCTGCAGCAGGCCGAAGGCCATCATACAAATGCTGAGGAAATGGAGGATCCCGAAAAGGATCAGCTCCTCCGGCACCACCAGGGCCGTGGCGGCGGTGACAAGGAGCGCCACCGCAAACAGCTTGGCCCCCCGCACCAGGTTGGAGCGGGAAAGGTCGGAGGAGATACCGGCGATAAAAATGAACAGCCCGGCAAACCAGGGCTCTGCCGGGGTAAAAAACCGGAACAGCGCCTCTCCCCAGGGAAGCTGAAACAAAAAAGCAAGCGTATAAAACGCATGGTAAAACACCATGCAGAACACTGCGAACCCTCGCAGCTCATCCATCGCATAAATTCTTCTTTTCAAATTTTTCACACCTCCGGTGGGGAAGTCGCGCATTCGCCGCCTACGGCGGCTTTCTCTGGGTGGGAGAAGAGGCTTCGGCGCCCGCGGTTTTATCAGGGCAAAAGAGGGGTTCTCAGCTGCTCCGCGAGCTCTGGGTGCTGGTTTATATTCGCTCTCTTGCTTCCTGCGGGCAAACGCGAAAGTTTTGATCAAACTTTTTCAAAATGGTTTGCATTGTGCC
>DVMK01000195.1 GCA_018715025.1 Candidatus Caccousia avistercoris | reverse complement strand
GGGCTGTGGCCCCTCGACCCCGGGGGCTGTCCTACCTTTCCCTCGCCGCTCGCTTTTCCCTCAGCGCTTGGCCGGCTTGCGCCCTTAGGGTCGCTAAACGCCGGCCCCTTTACAGGAACACTCGCAATCTTACGATTGCGAAAGTTCCTCCGCGTTTTTAGGGGTACGGCTTACCGGTAGCTGGTGGGCAACATCTGCCGCCATAGCTGCGGAAGCTTTGCATGGTTCGTTCGGCAACCCGAGGCTCCCTCCTAGAGGGAGCTGGCGCGCCGCTTTGCGGCGTGACTGAGGGAGTCTGTTCTTGCGGTCAGCGGGTGATATTTCTGAGCCAGTATTTTTTCCGGTAGCGCCAGACGGTGAAGGGAAGCTTGATGACCTCGTCGCTCATCAGAAGCACGTACACCGCCGGAAGGCTCCAGCGGAACACAAAGGCAGACAGCGCCCCCAGCAGAATGGAACAGCCCCACATGGTGGAAACGTCCAGAATCAGGCCGAACCTGGCGTCGCCGCCAGCCCGGAAAATGCCTACAACCATGGTGGTGTTTATGGCCTGCCCGAACACAAAGTAGGACATGACGAACATCATGAAGGAAAGGTACCCCTGCGCCTCGGGCGAAAGCGTCATGAACTGCAGCAGAACAGGCCGGGCCAGCAGAACCACGCCGGAGCCCGCCAGGCCGAACAGCATCGTCAGGCGCAGGAAGCGGCCGCCGTATTCCTCGGCCCGTTTCGTGTCCCCTGCGCCAATGGCCTTGCCAATCATAATGGCGGCGGCGTTGGCCACGCCGAAGGCCACCACGGTGGCCAGCTGGCGGGTGACCTGGGCCACGCTGTTGGCCGCCACCGCCGCGCTGCCCAGGTGCCCAATCACCACAGAGTTCATGGCCACCCCCGCGCCCCACATCAGCTCGTTCAGGGTGACGGGAATGGAGTAGGTCATGAAATCGCGGAAGAGAAGGGGATCCCGCACAAAAATATCCCGCAGGCGGAACCGGATGGTCGTGTTGATTTTTTTGCTGTACACCAGCACAATGGCCAGCTCCAGAAAACGGGCGATCACCGTGGCCAGCGCCGCGCCGGAAATCCCCATGGCGGGGAAGCCCAGCAGGCCGAAAATGAACACCGCGTTCAGGCCGATGTTGGTAATCAGCGAGAGCAGGTACGTGACGGTGGAAACCACCACCCGTTCCACGCTGCGCATGATGTTCAGGTAAATGTTGGTGATGGCCATGGGAATATAGGCGAAGGCGATGATCCGCAGGTATTTGACCCCCTCGGCCACCACTTCCTCCTCCGGCGTGAAAATATGCATGAGGAAGCCGGGCGCCAGCAGCGCGGCGGCGGTGAACACAACGCCGGTGCACAGGGAAAAGCGCAGGGCTATGCCCAGGACCTTCTCAATGGTCCTGGTGTCGCCCTTGCCCCAGTATTGGGCCGTAAGGATAGCCGCCCCGCTGGTGAGGCCGAAGAAAAACAGGGTCATAATGAACTGTACCTGCCCTGCCAGAGAGGAGGCGGAAAGCACCGTTTCACCCACCTGGCCCAGCATGACCACGTCGGCAGAGGTAACCGCCACATTGATCAGGTTCTGCAGTGCCATGGGCACCACCAGTGCGAATACGTTCCGGTAAAAGGAGGGATCCCTCCTGGAAAGCTTGCCGTGCTGCATGGTTTGCCAGTTCTCCCCTTTATTCTCCAAATTTATTTTTCAAATACTGAATGTAATAGCCGGGCTGGAAGGGCTCGCCCATCATGCCCAGAAGCAGCTCGTTTGTCTTTTTCTCCCCGCCGTATTGGTGAAGATGCTCCTTCAGGTAAGAACGAATCCCCCCCAGGCTGCCGGAGCGCAGGGCTCCGTCCAGATCCATGATGCTTCGCAGGTGGGCTTCCACCTGGGCGGCAATGGCGCTGCCCAGCGCGTAGGAGGGGAAATAGCCGAACATGCCGCCGGCCCAGTGGATGTCCTGCAGAACGCCCTCGCTGTCGCTGGCGGGGACAACGCCCAGGTATTCCCGGTATTTTTCGTTCCAGGCGGCGGGCAGGTCAGAAACGAAGAGCGTGCCGTCGAACAGCTGCTTTTCCAGCTCGTACCGGATGAGGATGTGCAGGCTGTAGGTGAGCTCGTCCGCCTCTGTGCGGATAAGGCCCGGCTCTGCCCGGTTAATCTCCTGCAGGAATTCCTCCAGGGGAACGCCGCCGTAGGCTTCGGGCAGCATTTTCTGCAGCTTTTCATAAATGGCAGACCAGAAGGCCCGGCTGCGGCCCAGGTTGTTCTCGAAAAATCTCGACTGGGACTCGTGCATCCCGCTGGAGGTGCCGCCCCCGATGAGCGTCAGGTTGTATTTGTCGTCTACCTGCTGCTCGTAAATGGCGTGCCCCGTCTCGTGAATGGTAGAGAAGATGCCGCTGGCCGGATCCTCCTCGTAGTAGTGGGTGGCGATGCGCACGTCATGATTGTGCAGGCTGGTGGTGAAGGGGTGCTCTGTTTCCCCCACCACGCCCCGGGCAAAGTCAAAGCCCAGGTAGCGGGCCAGCCACAGGTTGAACTCCCGCTGCTTTTCCACCGGGCAGCTGCGCCTGGGCGCGGGGGAGAGGGGCTTTTCCTGCCGGCGGCGCAGCAGGGGGATGATCTCCTCCTTGATTTGCTGGAAGAAGGGATCCAGCACCGCCATGGGGAAGCCCTCCTCGTGGTCCTCCAGCAGCACGTCGTAGGGGGCCTGGCCCTCTTTGGCCCGAAGGGCCGCGAACCGGCGGCTGGTCTGCACCACCTGCTCCAGCACCGGGGCGAACCCGGCAAAGTCGTTTTTCTCCTTGGCCTGCTTCCAGAGGACGGGGCTGCGGGCCAGAAGCTCGCGGAACGCCCGGTATTCCTCCGGGGGAATTTTCTCCAGCTCTTCCAGTCTGCGGCGCAGGGTGCGCAGAACGGCCCTCTGGGAGGCGTCCAGCTCTTCTTCCCGGCAGGCGGCGGCCAGCTGCCGCACGCGGGGGTTGGTCATGGCGGAAAAGTATTCCGCAGAAAGGACGCCCACCACCCGGGCGGTGCAGCCCGCGCCCCCCTCGGGGGCGATGGTTTCCGCGTCCCAGTCAAACATGGTCAGCGCCGCCTGCAGCGCCATGGCTTTTTCCAGGTATTCCTGCAATTCTTCAAACTCCTGTGGCATCTTCGTTACTTCTCTCCCTTTATCCCTTTTTCTTTTTATGGTTCTTCCGGGTAAACACCCAGTGGGTTTCCGTGGACAAATCCTCCCGGAAGGAGAATTCCAGACGGCGGAAGGCCTGGATTTCCTCCGGCGTTTCCGCCTGCCGCTCCGCCAGGAAGCGCACCATTTCACCCCGGGCCATTTTCACATACACGCCCTTTTCCACCACGCGGCCCTCCTGCTCCTCGCCGAACAGGCAGGTGAGAAAGCGGACGTTCTCCGGCAGGTGGGGGCGCACGGCCCTGGCGTACTCCTGCGAGGCCAGGTTCACCACCGTGCCGCCGCACTGTGCCGCCAGCTGCTCTGCCAGGGAACCGCCCCAGAAATCGTACAGGCTTTTGCAGAAGCTGGTTTTCACCTTGGCCTGCATTTCCAGCCGGTAGGGGGCCACCCCGTCGAAGGGGCGCAGAATCCCGTAAAACCCGGACAAAATGCGCAGATGCTCCTGCACATAGTCAAAATAGGCCGCCTCGAACACCCGGGGGGCCATGTACTGGTACTGGATTCCCTCGTAAGCCAAAAGCGCCGGGGTCAGGCCGTTCTGCAAATCCATCTCCTGAAACTCCCGGAAGCTGCGCTGGGCGATCTCCTCATTGCAGGCCAGCAGCCGTTTCAGCTCTGGAAAGGGCAGCCCCCGCAGGTACGCCAGCAGCTGTTCTGTTTTTTCCAAAAATACCGGCAGCCCCCTGGGCTCCAGAAAATCCAGGTCCCGCCGCATTTTCTTTGCCGGTGAAATGATCAGGATCATGCTCCACCTCCGGTGAGGATCCGCCTGCGCCTCTGCCCGGGGCAGGGGCTTTTGTCAAAACAGGAATACCAGAAAGAAGAACAAAAGCAGCCAGCCGAAGCCCGCGGCGATTGAGGTACCAATGACGCCCGGGGCATCCGGCTCCTTCTGGCCCAAAAAAATGAGGCCGATCAGGATTCCCACCCAGGGGACCAGCACCGCGACCACGTAAGGCCAGGACGGCCTGCTTCCCTCCAGCTCCAGCTCCTGGCGTTCCAGCGGATCGCTGTACACGGCCAGCACCGTGCCGCATTTTTCACAGCGCTCGGCCCTGGAAGAGTACACAAGGCCGCAGGAGGGGCAGATCTTCTGGTAGCTGTCTGCCGGCCCGATGATTGTGCCGCACCGGAAACAGGCGGTGTTGCTGTTCCCGTTTACTTCCCCGCATTTCGGACATTTCTTCACCGTGTATTCTCCCCTTTCCTTGCTCTCAATCCCTTTTTCTTCCTCTTGCTCTCTTTGCCGCTCGCCTCCGGCGGGGACTCCGCGCACTGGCCGCGTCCCGCGGCCTTGGGCGTGGTGCGGCACGCTGGCGTGCCACCCGCGATTTTGCCACGGTTCTGTCAAGTTTCTTAGCTGCTCCGCAAGGCCTGCGCGCTGTATGTTTCACACCGGGAAAAGCAGGGCGGCGCGAAGGGTTCTTTCGCGGCTATTATACCACACCTGCGGTGAGCAGATCGCGCACGCATCGTACCCTCCGCCCGGCTTGGCGGTCGATTAGCCTGAGATGCCCGCGTTTGTGGTGCTCTGTGGATATTATACCACATTGCTTGGTGGAATTCCAGAGCGGGGGAAAGGTTCCCCAGGGGCAAAAAGAGGCCTCCCCGCCGCTTCCGGCAGGAAGGCCTTTATGGGAACAGAACGGAAACCAGGCCCAGCAGCAGGGCCGCCGCGCTTTTTTGTATGATATGAGAGAGGCCCTTACAGCCGCTTCTGCAGCAGCTTGGCCGCCTCGCCGCCCAGCATGGGCAGGAAGGCGAACAGCAGGGCGATGAGAAGCTCGTCCAGGGAAAGGGCGACGGTGCTGAACACCGGGTTCAGGAACGGCACGTAAATGGCCGCGAACATGAACAGGATGGAGACCAGCACGCATTTGTTCAAGTAGCTGTTGCTGAACGCCTTCATGCGGAAGATGGAGATGCTCTCAGAGCGGGCGGAATAGGCCCGCAGCAGCTCGCCCAGCACCAGGGTGAAGAAGCAGGCGCTTCTGGCAATGTCCAGCGAGCCGTGCACATAGTACCCGTACAGGAACGAGCCCAGGGTGCCCAGGGCCAGCGCCAAGCTTTGGATGACGACGGCCACCGACATTTTTTTGTTCACAATGGGCTCAGAGGGGTCGCGGGGCGGCCGGCTCATGGTGCCGGGCTCCGCCTTTTCCATGCCCAGGGCGAAGGCGGGGAAGGCGTCGGTGATCAGGTTGATGGACAGCAGCTGAATCGCCACCAGGGGCACCGGCAGGTTGGCCAGCATGGCGATAAAAATAACCAGAATCTCGCCAATATTGCAGGAGAGCAGGAAGCCCACCACCTTGCGGATGTTGCTGTAGATGGTGCGCCCCTCCGAAACGGCGCTTACAATGCTGGCGAAGTTGTCGTCGGTCAGGATCATGTCGGCGGCTTCCTTGGAAACGTCCGTGCCGGTAATGCCCATGGCCACGCCGATGTCGGCGTGCTTCAGCGAGGGGGCGTCGTTCACGCCGTCGCCCGTCATGGCGGCAATGTTGCCGTTGGCCCGCACGGCGTCTACCAGGCGTACCTTATGCTCTGGCGAAACCCGGGCGAACACGCTGGTGGTCTTGACGCATTCCCGCAGCTCTTCGTCGCTCATCTCTGAGATCTCGCGGCCCTCCACGGTGCGGTCGGTGTCGATGCCCAGCTGCCTGCCGATGGCGCTGGCGGTGATCTTGTGGTCGCCGGTAATCATCTTTACCTGGATGCTGGCGTTCTTGCACATGTCGATGGCGGCCTTGGCCTCTTCCCGGGGCGGGTCAATCATGCCCACAAGGCCCACGAACACCAGGTTGTTTTCCGCCTCGAAGGAAGCGTCCACCTGGTCCATTTCCCGGTAGGCCACGCCAATGACGCGCAGGGCGGCCTGGGCCATCTCGGTGTTCACGGTCAGGGCTTCCTCCCGCTTTTCCGCGGTGAGGGGCGTCCGCCTGCCGTCCAGCTCAATCTCTGTGCACCGGCGCAGCAGCTCGTCCGGCGCGCCCTTGGTGTACATGCGCACCTTCCCGTCAATCTCGTGGAAGGTAGACATCAGCTTCCGGTCAGAGTCAAAGGGGATTTCCTGCAGGCGGGGGTACTTTTTCTCCCACTGGCCCTTTTCCATGCCCCGCTTGTAGGCCAGCACCACCATGGCGCCCTCGGTGGGGTCGCCCACAATGCGCTCCTCCTTCGGGTCGTAGGTGGCGTCGTTGCACAGCAGGGCGCCCTCCACCAGCTTGTCCAGGGCGTTTTCCCACGGCTCGCCGCCGTCGCAGGTAATCTGCCCCTCGGGGCTGTAGCCGGTGCCGCTGACAGAGTACATCCGCTGGCCGTCGTACAGCTTTTGAATGGTCATCTTGTTCTGGGTGAGCGTACCCGTCTTGTCAGAGCAGATGACCGTCGTGCTGCCCAGCGTTTCCACCGCGCTGAGCCGCTTCACAATGGCGTTGCACTTTACCATTTTCTGCATGCCCATGGCCAGCACAATGGTTACCACCACGGTGAGGCCCTCAGGAATGGCGGCCACCGCCAGGGAAACGGAGGTCATGAAAATGTCGAACAGCTCCATGCCGTGGAACAGGCCCAGCACGAAGATGACGGCGCAGATGGAAAGGCACACGATGCCCAGCAGCTTGCCCAGATGATCCAGCTTCTTCTGCAGGGGGGTGGACTCGTCCGGCGTGTTGCTGAGCATGCCGGCAATGTGGCCCATCTGGGTCTGCATGCCGGTTTCTGTAATGACGCCGCGGCCGCGGCCGTAGGTGACGACGGTGCCCATGTAGCCGCAGTTGATCCGGTCGCCCAGGCTGGCGTCGGCAGGCAGCACGGCCCCCGCGTCCTTTTCCACCGGAACCGACTCGCCGGTAAGGGCCGCCTCGTCAATTTTCAGGTTGACGGATTCCAGCAGGCGCAGGTCGGCGGGCACATAGTCGCCGGCTTCCAGAATGACCACGTCGCCGGGCACCACGTCGGAGGAGGCAACCTCCACAATGTTGCCGCCCCGCAGCACCTTGGCATGGGGGCTGGCCATGTCCTTCAGGGCCTTCAGCGCGTTGCTGGCCTTGTTTTCCTGGTACACGCCCAGAATAGTGTTCAGCACCACAATGGCCAGAATGATGACGCCCTCCAGCGCTTCGTTCAGTGCAATAGAGATGATGGCGGCGATTATCAGAATAATCACCAGGAAGTCCTTCAGCTGCTCCAGCACCATTTGCAGAATGGATTTTTCCTTGCCGCCTTCCAGGCGGTTGGGGCCGTGCTGCTGCAGGCGGGCCGACGCCTCCTCCGGGGAAAGGCCGGTGGAGGCGTTGGTCTGCAGTTCCTTCGACGCTTGCTCCGCCGAAAGGTCAAAGTACGTTTTCATTACCGCAGGCTCTCTCCTTTTTCAGGGCTGTCCGGGAACACAGGGCGGCGCCCGCCGACGCTGCTTTCCCCGCAGCATCCGGCGCCTGCGGGGGCCCCGACGCGCCTTTTCAATTTGCAACAGACAGAACGGGAATTCCGCTGTGCCGCGGGCCCTGCAGAGGGCCCGCATGCAAGTTTCATCTTATCAAATTGGTCCCGCAAAGTCAATGCGTTTTTGTGTAAATTTCGCAGGCTGAGCGAGAAAAACGGCCCCCTTCCTCCGCTGCCGGAGGAAGGGGGCCGCTGCTCGTTTTATTCCGCGGCGGCGAAGGGCAGCGCCCTGCCGCAGCCGCTTGTCCCAGGAAAGGGGAAAATTACTTGTTGTCTACAGAAGCCATGTGCTGGATGAGCTCCAGAACCTTGTTGCTGTAGCCCCACTCGTTGTCGTA
Source organism: Candidatus Caccousia avistercoris (assembly GCA_018715025.1). GTDB lineage: Bacteria > Bacillota > Clostridia > Oscillospirales > Acutalibacteraceae > Caccousia > Caccousia avistercoris. The sequence continues at coordinate 15,613 of DVMK01000195.1, read as the reverse complement.
CCAGGAAACAACCTTCACGAAGGTGTCGGTCAGCGCGATGCCGGCCTTCTCGTCGAAGATGGAGGTGTGGGGGTCGCCCAGGAAGTCGGAGGAAACCACCATCTCGTCGGTGTAGCCCAGGATGCCCTTCAGCTCGCCCTCGGAGGCCTTCTTCATGGCGGCGCAGATCTCCTCGTAGGTGGCGGGCTTCTCCAGGTTAACGGTCAGGTCAACCACGGAAACGTCCAGGGTGGGAACACGCATGGACATGCCGGTGAGCTTGCCGTTCAGCTCGGGGATTACCTTGCCCACAGCCTTGGCGGCGCCGGTGGTGGAGGGGATGATGTTGCCGGCAGCAGCGCGGCCGCCTCTCCAGTCCTTCTTGGAGGGGCCGTCCACGGTCTTCTGGGTGGCGGTGGTGGAGTGAACGGTGGTCATGAGGCCGTCCTTAATGCCGAAGTTGTCGTTCAGAACCTTGGCGATGGGGGCCAGGCAGTTGGTGGTGCAGGAAGCGTTGGAAACGATGTCCATGTCGGTGGTGTACTTGTCCTGGTTTACACCCATAACGAACATGGGGGCGTCCTTGGAAGGAGCGGAAATGACAACCTTCTTGGCGCCGGCCTTCAGGTGGGCCTTGGCCTTATCCATTACGGTGAAAACGCCGGTGGACTCTACCACGTAATCAGCGCCGACCTCGCCCCACGGAATCTCCTCGGGGTTCATGCAGGCGAAGAAGCGGACTTCCTTGCCGTCCACGATGATGGAGTTCTCGGTGTGCTCAATGGTGCCTTCATAGCGGCCATGCATGGTGTCATAGCGCAGCATGTAAGCCATGTAATCGGGGGTCATGAAAGGATCGTTGATCCCTACAAACTCAATGTCGGGGTTCTTCAGACCAGCGCGGAACACCAGGCGGCCGATGCGGCCAAAGCCATTGATGCCAACTTTAATAGACATAACACAAATACCTCCTAAAAATTAATCTCATTAAGGATTACCTTTATTTTATAGCATTTGGATTCATTTTACAAGTGGGTTGTCCTCATTTTGCTCCTGATTTTCCGAATTATTTTCCCTGGGGGCCGGTTCCTCCCGGGGAAGAAAGGTTTCCTCTTCCCCGTAGGCCTGGTGCAGGCGCTGGGCGAAGCCCTCGGTTTCGTCGGGCTGTTCCGGGGGCGCTTCCTCCCCCCGGGCGGGGGGCTCGGGCCCGGCGGCGGGGGCGGCCGGGGTGCGGCGCAGGCCCAGCAGGAAGAACAGGACGAACAGCGAGGCGGCCCCGTTCATCAGGTACATGCCGAAGGGGTAGGCGGTGACAGGGCTCATGCCCGCCGCATTTTGGGCCAGCTCGGGCACCACGGTGACGGCGCCGAACAGAATGGCCATAAGGCCGTAGCGCAGCGCGCCGCAGGCGGCCTTTTCCGGCTCAATACCCGCGTGCAGCTTGGCGTAGGCGAAGAAAAACAGCAGCAGAAACACCACCGCGAAGGTGTCGTACACGTTTTCCGCAATGTTGACGGCGGCGGCGTAGGTGATGAACAGCACCACCAGGCATACGCAGCCCCACAAAGCGGGCAGCAGGGCGGGCAGCGGATGCCGCCGCCACAGGTTCTGCCCCACTGCGTGGCCGTAGGCGGCCGCCAGCAGGGCCAGGCCCGCCAGAATTTCAGAAGCCGCCAGCAGCTGGTTCATAACGGCGTTGTCCACCGCCGGCGTTCCCAGCAGGCTGAACAGCGCCTGGCCGCAGAACAGAAAGCCGGTGAACATGCCGGCCACGGCGGCCCCCAGGCTTTTCACCGGCATGGCGGGTACCGGCGGCGGGTTTTTCCTGCCCTCGATGAAAATCAGCAGGCAGCCCGCCATGAGGGCGATGAACACCGCCCCGGTGGTCAGATCGCCGTCCCGGTAAAAGCCGGTTTCCTCCTCCAGAAGAAACAGCGTCTGGTACAGCCGGATGGGCAGGGCGATGATTAGGGTGACAAGAAAAATTTTCCATATTCGCATGCTGTGCTTTTGTTTTTCCAAAATTATTACACCTCCGGGCAGGGCAGGGAAGCGCGGCGCGTCACACCCGGGGCCGGGGCCCCGGTATTTGCGGCCTGACGCGGCGCGCCCGCCTGCGCGTTTTTTATTATAGCACACCGGCGGCGGCAAGTCGAGTGGGATTCCCCGCCGGGGCGCAAAAATTCCGCGCCGCCCCGAGCGGGCGGCGCGGAAACAGCAGAAAACCGGGGTTACTCGGTTCTTTCGTCCAGAGGAATGTACGGCCGCAGGTGAGAAAGAGAACGGTAGGCGGGGCGCATAATGCGGCCGCAGGTTTCCATTTCCTCAATGCGGTGGGCGCACCAGCCCGCAATGCGGGAAATGGCGAACAGGGGGGTGTACAGGTCGCTGGGGATGCCCAGGCACTCGTACACCAGGCCGGAGTAGAAGTCCACGTTGGCGGAAATCACCTTCGAGTCGCCCTTCACCTCCGCAAACACCTGGGGGGCCAGGCGTTCCACCCGCTCGAACAGCTCGAACTGGCGCAGAAGCCCCCGCTGCTGGGCCATGCTTCTGGCCTTTTCCTTCAAAATCACAGCCCTGGGGTCTGAGATGGTGTACACCGCATGGCCCATGCCGTAGATCAATCCGGAATGATCGCCCGCTTCCCTGCGTACAATCTTAACAAGGTAGTCCTTCACCTTGCCCTCGTCCTCCCAGTTGTCCACGTGGTCCATCAGGTCGCCCATCATAGTCATGACCCGGTGGTTGGCGCCGCCGTGGCGGGGCCCCTTCAGCGAGCCGATGGCCGCCGCAATGGCAGAGTAAATGTCCGTGCCCGTGGAGGAGAGAACCCTGGCGGCGAAGGTGCTGTTGTTGCCGCCGCCGTGCTCCGCGTGCAGCATCATGCACAGGTCCAGCAGCTTGGCCTCGTCGTCGGTGAACTGCCGGTCGGGCCGTATGGCGTTCAGAATGGACTCGGCAATGGAGTGGCTGGGGTCAATGGGGTGGAAGAACATGCTCTCTTTGTCGAAATGGCGGCGCTTCACCTGGTAGGCGTAGGTCATGATGGTGGGCAGCCGGGCAATGAGCTGCATAGACTGCCTCATGTTGTTTTCCAGAGAGGTGTCGTCCGGGTTGTCGTCGTAAGAGTACAGGGCCAGCACCGAGCGGGCCAGCTTGTTCATAATGTTCCGGGAGGGCGCCTTCACAATCATGTCCTCCGCAAAATATTCCGGCAGCTCCCGGTAGGCGTTCAGCACCGAGCAGAACCGGTCCAGCTGCCGCCGGGTGGGCTGCTTGCCGAACAGCAGTAGCCAGGCCACCTCCTCATAGCCGAAGCGGTTTTCCCGCTGGCAGCCCTCCACAATGTCGCGCACGTCGATGCCCCGGTAGGTGAGCCGGCCCTCGTCCGGCACGCGCTCGCCGTCGTCAATCAGGTAGCCGTGCACGTTGCAGATGAGGGTAAGCCCCGCCATGACGCCGGTGCCGTCCGGGTTGCGCAGGCCGCGCTTCACATTGTACAGATCAAATTTTTCCGCGGGGATCTGGTTGTTGGCGCGGAATTCCGCGCACAGATCCGCCAGCGATGCGTTCTTATTTTCCATAGCCTCCCGAGGTTCCATTCTTTTCCATCCCTTTCCCTCTGCATCCGTCTTCTGTTTCGTATGGGAAACATTTTATCCCATTACGCCGGTAAAGTCAATCTCTTCTTTTTTACAAAATGCAATTTCTTCATGCGAATCATTCAATTTCTACGGTAATTTTCGGAATATAAAAGAATGTTTCCTGATTTTTTGAATAATTTCATTTAAAATACTGTAAATCCTGAGAAGGAGGACGCTATGAAAAGAAATGCTGTGGAATGCTGCATCCTGGCCGCCCTAATGTTCCTCATCCCCCTGTTCGCCATGGGGGGCGGCGGCGCCCCGGCGGAGGGGGAAGAGCCCCCGCCCCAGTCTTTGGCGCCCCAGCCGGCGGCGGAGGACGTACCCGGCGACTTCCGCATTTTAGACACTTCCACCGGCCAGGTGGCAGAGGTAAGCCGCCTGGACTTTCTGCGGGGGGCCGCCGCCGCTGAGGTTTCCCCCGCCTGGGAACCGGAGGCCCTGAAGGCCCAGGCCGCGGCCGCCTACACCTACTACGCCCGCCTGCGGGAGCAGCAGCGGGCCGACCCGGACCCCGCCCTGAAGGGGGCCGATTTTGAGGCCGACCTGTCCATTGGGGAAAAATATGTGACCCCTGAGCTGATGCAGACCCGGTACGGCAGCCGGTATGAGGAGTACCTGGAAAAGCTGACCCAGGCGGCCCAGGCGGTGAGCGGGCTGGTGCTGAAGAGCGGCGGGCAGCTCATCGACGCCACCTTCTACGCCATTTCCTCCGGCGTCACCGAAAGCTCCGCCGACATTTGGGGCGGCGAGCGCAGTTACCTGGTGCCGGTGGCCAGCCCCGGCGACATGTACGCCGCCGGGTACCAGACCACGGCCGTTTTTTCCCAGGAAGAGCTGAAGCAGGCGCTGCTGCAGAAGGACGGCTCGCTGTCCTTTTCCGGAGACGCCTCCGGCTGGATCACCGATCTGGCCCGCACGGACTCCGGCTCGGTCACCTCCCTTTTGGTGTGCGGAAAAGAGATGTCCGGGGACGTGTTCCGCTCTGCCCTGGGGCTGCGGTCGCAGAATTTTACCGTTTCCTGGGGGCAGGACGCCTTCACCTTCACGGTGAAGGGCTACGGCCACGGGGTGGGCATGAGCCAGGTGGGGGCCCAGTACATGGCCCGGCAGGGCGCCTCCTGGCAGGAAATTCTGCTGTGGTACTACCCGGGGGCCTCCATTGAAGCGCTGTGAGGCGGCCTACAGCTCGGCCGCGCCCAGAAGCTCCCCCTCCTCCATCCCCTCCAGCAGGTTGATCCGCTGCCGGTACTGGGTGGGGGAGAGGCCGAACTTTTTCTGGAACATCTGGGAAAAATAGTTGGCCGAGTGAAAGCCGCAGAGTTCCGCGATTTGACGGATGCTGCTCTCGCTGGTGCGCAGGTAAAACTTGGCCTCGTCGAAGCGCTTCTTCAAAATGTACTGGATGGGGCTGATTCCGTAGGCGCTGTGAAAAACGCGGATGATGTGGTGCTTGTTCAGCCCGATGCTCTGGGCCAGCTCTGACAAATTGACGTCGTGGGTGAAATGGTCGTCCAGGTACTGCTTCACCCAGGATATGCGGGAGGACTCCGCCGCCGGCCGGCGCGCCCCATGGGGGAGGAACTGGACGGCCCACTGTGGAAGGCGGCGTGGACGGCCACGAGGCTTCCATGGTCGGCGGGCAGGGCTTCGGCATTGTAGACGGCAGCCAGCACAAGCAGGAGGCCTTCGACTTCATCCTGTCGGTTGTCACCGGCGAGACAGACGCCAAAATGGCGGAAATGACGACCACCATCCCTGCCGACACGGCAAACACCACCTGGCCTGCGGCCGTTGCGGAAGCCGAGCCGTATTTCAAGGAAGTGACAAAGGCTTACGAGTGGAACGTGGGCATGCAGAACAATGCGAACTATAAAGACCAGATTGTGGACGCGCTCATCCGCCTGTACAAGGGCGAGCTGGACACGCAGGGCTTTATTGACACGCTGGCTGCGCTGAAGTAATCCCGCCGGGCTTCGCACCTGCCAAGTAAACCTGGGAATTTCGCAACGGGAACCATAAAATTCACAGGACCTTCAATAGAAGGGAGCTTTTACTTCGGCAGAAGCTCCCTTTGTTTTCGGCAGGCCCCCGAAACGGCGGCATCTCAAACTGAGGAAGGGAGAGTTCCTTTTGAAAAAGAGCAAAACCATGATCGTCTGCTTTCTGACGCCGGCTCTGGTTTTCTTTGTTGTCGTTTTCCTTTACCCCATCTGCCGCACCTTCGCCATGAGCTTCTTCCAGGTGACGGAGCTGAGCGACCCTGTCAGCAAATGGCGCTTTGTGGGAATTGATAATTTTACCAAGCTGCTGAACACGCAGATTTTCCAAATCTCTATGACAAACATTGCCAAAATCTGGCTTTTCGGCGGCGTGCTTGTGCTGGTTACCGCCATGCTGTTTGCCGTCATCCTCACCAGCGGCATCAAGGGCAAAAGCTTTTACCGGGCGGTCATCTACATGCCCAACATCATCAACGCGGTGGCCATGGCCTCCATGTGGATCCATTTCGTATTCAACAAGCGGTTCGGGCTTCTGCACAGCTTTTTTGACATGCTGGGGGCCGAGCAGCTGGCCCTTACCGACTACATGAACGGTTCCATCAAATTCTGGGCGCTGCTGGCGGCGTATTCCTTCGGCTCGGTGGGCTATTACATGCTGATTTTCATCAGCGGCATCGAGCGCCTGCCCACCGACATTTTCGAGGCGGCCACCATTGACGGCGCCAACCGGTTCCGCCAGTTTACCAAAATCACCTTGCCCCTGCTGCGCGGGGTAATACGCACCTGCATCACCTTCTGGACCATAGGCGTGGTGGGCTTCTTTGTGTGGAGCCAGATGTGGACCTCGCCCCAGGCCAGCGAGCTGAGCTCTATTACGCCCTTCGTGTACATGTACACCATTACCTTCGGCACGCAGGCCAGCACCGAGCGGGCCGCGGGCATGGGCGCGGCTGTGGGCGTGGTGATGACGCTGGTGGTTCTCATTGCGTTTTTCATCATCAACAGGCTTGTGAAGAACGACGACCTGGAATTCTGAGCGGAGGTGGCACAGATGAAATCCGTACAAAAGGGGAGATCCTCCCGTATGGGCCTTGAGGCCAAAAAGCAGCTCCGCCTTCTGCCGGGGCATATTATCCTGATTATATGGGTGGCGTTCACCTTTATTATGCTGGCCTGGATTACGGCGGCCAGCCTTTCCACCTCGCCGGAGATTATGAGGGGCGAGGCGCTGCGGTTCGCCACCGGCCTGCACTTTGAAAACTACGTCAGGGCCTGGAGCAGCAACAACATTTCCCTGTTTTTCTTCAATTCCCTGCTGTACGCCACCTGCGGCATGGTGGGGTCCGTCCTCATCAGCGCCCCGGCGGCCTACGTGCTGGCGCGCTATGTGTTCAAGGGGAATTCCTTCATCCGCAGCGGCTTTGTGGCGGCCATGAGCGTGCCGCAGATCATGATCGTGCTGCCCCTTTTCTCCCTCACCACCCAGGCGGGGCTGTCCGGCTCAAAGGTGATGCTCATCCTGCTGTACATCGGCATGCAGATCCCCTACACCACCACGTTCCTCATCACCTTCTTTGCCAATTTGTCCCGCGTGTATGAGGAGGCCGCGGCCATTGACGGCTGCCCGCCCATGCGCACCTTCTGGACCATCATGTTCCCGCTGGTGCAGCCCGGCATCATCACGGTGGGGATTTTCAATTTCATGGGCATTTGGAACGAATATTTTCTGTCGCTGATTTTTGCATCCTCCGAGAAAAACATGTCGGTGGGCCCCGGCCTGAAAAGCGTGCTGGTGGCCATGCAGTACACCGGGGACTGGGGCGGCCTGTTCGCCGCCGTGGTCATTGTGTTCCTGCCTACCCTGCTGCTGTTCGTGCTGCTTTCCAAGACGATCATCGGCGGCATCACCACCGGCGGCATAAAAGGGTAACCAGGAGCCGCCCTTTGCTGACGGCAGAAAGGAGACGGTATGAAAGAAACCGTAATCGAAAACGGCGTGCACAGCTATTCGCCGCCGGAGGGGTACGTTCCCCCCAAATCCCCCGCGGTGCAGCGGCATCTGGAATGGTTCATGGGGCTGAAGCTGGGCTTTATGATGCACTGGGCCCCAGGTTCCCAGCTGGGCACCTACGAAAGCTGGCCCCTCAGCGACGGCGACGCCGTCTGGAGCCAGGAGGACTTCACCTGGGCGCCCCGGGAGGTGTGCAAGCGGCAGTACTGGGAGGCAAACAAAACCTTCAACCCGGTGAAGTTCTGCGCGGCGGACTGGGCAGAGCTGGCGAAGGAATGCGGGTTCCGGTACCTTCTGTTCACCACGAAGCACCACGACGGCTTCTGCATGTACGACACCCAGACAACCGACTACAAAATCACCGCCCCCGACTGCCCCTTCCACACCCACCCCGACGCGGACGTGGTGGGGGCGCTTTACCGGGAATTCCGCCGCCGCGGGCTTGCCGTTTCCACCTATTTTTCTAAGCCGGACTGGCACAGCCCCTACTATTGGTGCCCTCAGTTCGGCGAGGCCCCCACCCGCAACGTGAACTATGACATTGACGAGCACCCGGAGCTGTGGGTGCAGTACGTGCAGTTTGTCCACCAGCAGCTCCGCGAGCTCTGCACCCATTATGGGAAAATCGACGTGCTTTGGCTGGACGGCGGCTGGGTCCGCCCCGACAACCTCGGCCAGGACATCCGCCTGGGGCAGATTGTGGAGGAAATCCGCTCTACCACCCAGCCGCACCTGATTGTGTGCGACCGCACCTGCGGCGGGGAATACGAAAATTTCATCACCCCGGAAACCACCGTGCCCGAGACGGCCCTTTCCGTCCCCTGGGAAACCTGCATCCCGGTGGGAAGGCATTTCTCCTTCCACTATACAGACGAGTTCAAAACCGGGCGGCAGCTGGTGCATCTGCTGCTGGAGGTGGTGAGCAAGGGCGGCAACCTGGCCTTGAACATCGCGCCCCAGCCGGACGGCCTGCTGCCCCAGAACGCCGTGCGCTCCCTGCGGGAGCTGGGGGCCTGGCTGCGCCTGTTTGGGGAAGGCATTTATGAAACCCATACCTGCGCCCCCTATGGGGAGGAGGGGATCTTCTACACGCAGAAGGGAAACCGGGTATTCGCCTTTGTTCTGCTGGACGAAGCCCCGTCCCTGCCCTCGCGCCTTACCCTGCACGCCCCCTTCCAGGCCGCGGGGGCCCGCTGCATGCGCACGGGCCAGCCTGTGAAGTTCCGCTGCGAGGGCGGAACCACTGTGCTGGACGCCTCCTGCGTGCCCATGGGCGGCGCGTTTTACGCCGAAGGCTTCGAGATCACGCTGCTCTGACTTTATTCTTTATAGAAATTTAAAGGTTTCGTCCACCTTTTTCAATTCAAGAAGAATGTAAGAGAGAGCGAACGTGAAAGTTTTGATCAAACTTTTTCAAAATGGTTTGCATTGTGTCGCGGCTCTGCCGCGTCACAATGCGTGCCTCCCTTTTCTGTTACGTATTTATAATAAATAAACAGCAGACCAGCTTTCCAACGCGAAGAAATGCCCCTCCGTTCCCCAATTTTTTGGGGACGGAGGGGCATTTTGCAGCGTTTGGTTTTGTGTTACCGGTTCCCGGTGTTGAAGAAGGGGGCAAGGGCGGCGGCAACGCCGCTGACGGGCATGGTCTGCAGCACAATACGGCCGGGGCCGGTGACCACAGTGTGGAAAATCCCCTCGCCGCCGAAGAGCATATTCTTCACGCCCTTCACCATCTGCACATCCACAGAGCAGGTGGCGTCCATCATGGCCAGGTTGCCGGTGTCCACCACCATGCTCTGGCCGGGCTGCAGCACATATTCCACCGCCGAGCCGTCAATCTCCACGAAAGCGGTGCCTGTGCCGGAAAGCTTCTGCATAATGAAGCCCTCGCCGCCGAAGAACCCGGCTCCCACCTTCTTCTGGAAGAAGATGGAAAGATCCACCCCTGCCTCTGAGGCCAGGAACCCCGTTTTCTGCACCACCACCGGGTGGGCCGGGTCTACCGCCACCGCCCGGATGGAGCCGGGGAAGCTGGAGGCGAAGGCAATCATGCCGGGGCCTCCCTGGGCGGTGTAGGTGTTCTGAAAGATGGAATCGCCGGAAAACATGCGCCCAAAGGCCTTGCCCAGGCCGCCTGTTCCGGTTTCCATCCGCATGTTTGGGCTCATCCACACCATAGAGCCGCGCTCTGTGATCATGGATTCGCCGTTCCCCAGGGTGCATGTCACCACTGGCATTGGTTCCCCTGTAATCTGGTACTGCATCGATTCCCCTCCGGGGAGGAAGCCGCGCCCCCGCGGCCTGCGGCCGCTTTCTCAGGGCGGGGGCCTCCTCCATAATCTGCCCGCGGTTTTCCCACGGTTCTGATTTCTATTATAGCTGCTCCGCGAGGCCTGCGCAATTATTTTTCCAAGAACCTTTGGCCGGGGACGGCTATGCGCGGGCCGGGCCGGTTTCCTCCTCTGAGAAGGCGATGCCGGGGCCGTAGGGGGCCAGGGCCGTCATGATGTAAGGGTTCACAATGTTGTCGCTGTTCTCATAGGCGAATTTCCAAAGCTCCCGGCACAGCTCCTTCACCACCGGCTGCAGGTCGGGGCGGCGGATCAGGTTCACCGTCTCGTGGGGATCCTCCTGCAGGTCGTACAGCTCGTCGTAGTCAAAGGCGTTGAACACGTACTTGTAGCGGCCGCCGAACACCGCCCGCTGGATGCCGTACACCTCGTTGCCGTTGGACTGGGTGAACAGCCGGGTGCGCCAGCCCTCCGGCTGCTCGCCCCGCAGGAAGGGGGCCAGGGAACGGCCCGCCATCCTGCGGCTGCAGGGGATTCCGGCCAGCTCCAGGAAGGTGGGGGCGTAGTCGGCCAGGGAAACGAGGGCGTCCTCGGTGCGGCCCGGGTTCTTCACCCCGCCGTAGCCCACCACCGAGCAGATGTGGTACGCCTCCTGGAAGCAGGGCAGGCCCTTGGCCCACAGCCGGTGAGCCCCCACGTAGTCCCCATGGTCAGAGACGTAGACCACCACGGTGTCCTCCAGCAGGTTCCGCTTTTCCAGCACGTTCAGCAGCTGGCCGAACAGCCAGTCCTCATAGCTGCAGAAGGCCAGGTACCGGCGGATGGATTCCCGGTGCTCCTCCGGGGTCAGCTGGGCGTACCGGTCCCGGGTGCGGCGGTACAGGGCGGGCTTGTCGTCCATATCGTCGGAAAAGCTTTCCGGCAGGGGAATCTCCGCCGGGTCGTACAGGTCCAAAAAGCGCTGGGGCGGGATGTACGGGTCGTGAGGGCCCAACGGCCCCACAAACAGGAAGAAGGGCTGGTCGGTTCCCACCTGCTCCAGGGCCTGGCAGGCGTGTTCTGCCACGTCGGTGTCTCCGAAGGGGTTTTCCTTTGCGCCGTACTGCTGGTAGTCCGGGTAGTAGGGGCGCAGAATCTCCCCCTCCCGGCGGGTCTGGCCCGCCGTGTCGCCAAAGCCTCCGGCTTTTTTGTACAGCTCCCACTCTGAGGTGTCGGGCACATTGGGGCGCTTTTGGTACGTCTTTTTGTGGTACACCAGCTCAAAGCCCCGGCTGTCCGGCCCTTCCTCCGCGCTCACATGCCATTTTCCGCTGAACAGCATCCGGTAGCCGTTCTCCTTCAAATCCTCCGAAAACAGGCGCACCCCGTCGTACAGCCCCCGGGAAAGGGTGTTGGGCACGTCTACGTTGTTCCACACCCCGTGCTCAGAGGGGTACAGGCCGCTGAAAAAGGTGGCCCGGCTGGGGCAGCAGTGGGGCGACGGGCAGTAGGCCTGGCGGAAGGCCACCCCGTTCTGGAACAGCCGTTCCAGGTTAGGGGTTTTTGCCAGGCCCAGGGGGGGCTGGGTGTCCCCCCGCTGGTGGTCGGTCATGAATACCAGAAAATTCGGGCGTTTCATAAAAAGTTCCTCCTTCCTCACTGTGCGCGCCGCCAGAGCGGCGTACAGACTGTCGATAAACCTTAGCATGGTGCGCAGAAGATCGCAGAATCGGGAGCTGCGCTCCCTGCTTCTCTGCCTTGTGACACGGCAAAGCCGCGTCACGCGTCGAAGCATTCTTTTGCAGGGTTCCCTGCAAAAGAACCCTTCGCGCTATTTTAAGACTGTTACACGGCCATTTGCGGGGCTTTGGGTCTCCGCTGCCGCTTCGGTCGGCGCCTTGTTTGTGCGCCACTGGCGCACGGCGCCCCCTGCACCCCACCAGGTCTCACCTTCCGGTTCGGTCGGTGCTGTTTGCATGCCACCGGCATGCCGCACCCTTTTGTAAAAGGTGGACGAAAACTTTATCATTGCTTTTTGCAGCTTCTTCGACAAGTTGCGCGCCGCCGAAGCGGCGTTTTCAGACGTCTTTCCTTCAGTTTACCTCTCTGCTTCCCGAAGCGCAAGGGCTTTGGGGAGAAAGAGAAAGCGGGGGCGGGCCGCAGCCCGCCCCCGCCAGGTTTCGGGAAGCTTATTCCCCATCCATCCGGTCCAGAATGCCCTGAATGGTCTGCTTGTATTTGTCAATGCCCAGGGTCTGCAGCTGCTGCAGGTAGGTGTCCCATTCCTCCTCAATGCCGCCCTTGGTGAGCCAGGTGACCTGCATCTGGTTCACATAGTCGCGGATGTCGGTGCCCTCTTTCACGAAGTAGTCGCTTTCTTCCTCGTTGGGCAGCAGGAACAGGGAACTCTGGGTCTGGTAGGGCTCGTAATATTCCTTGGCGATGGAGAGCTTGTTGATGTCCTCGTCCATAACCTGGATGGTCTTGCCCCAGTCCTCCGCCTTGATGACGCAGGGCACGTGTACCGGGCAGTTGCCGTAGCGGAATTCGCTGTAGGTCATGCCTTCTGGGGTGTCCACGTAATCCAGCATGCCGCTTTCGGTGCGTTCCAGGGTCACGCCGACCGGCCCAAGGAACAGCTCAATGGAGGTTTCTGGGTCAAAGTGGGCGTCCAGCCAGCGCATAATGCCCTCTTCCTTGCCCTTGGCGCTGGTGGTCATGGCAAACTGGGTGCCGTTCACGTTGCCGTTGCTGCCGCCGTGGTACATCCACATCTGGTGGCCCTCCGGCCCTACCAGCGGGGGAAGGATGACGTAGTCGTCCAGCCGGTCGGCCGGGACGATGAAGGTGGAGTCGAAGGCGATGAAGGAGCCCACGATCATCTCTTCATTGTTGCCCTTGGCCGTCATCACAGAGGTGTCCTGGGTGGTGAAGCCCTCTGCGTCCCACAGGCCCTCCTGCACCATTTTGCCGTAGAAGGAGATGGCGTCCTTGTAGCCCTCCTGCTCCGCCACGAAGATAAGCTCGTTCGTCTCCATGTCGCGGACAAAGTGCGCGCCGTAGTTGCTGATGGGATCCACATAGCCGAAGGCGCCGAACAGAGACTGGTAGGTGTAGCCCTCGTCAGGGTTGTTGGGGTTGAAGTGGAAGATGAAGGGCAGCTCGTCGGCCTTGCCGTTGCCGTTGGGGTCCTTCTCCTTGAAGGCCTTCAGGGTGGTGTAGAACTCGTCGGTGGTGGTGGGGATGGGCAGGCCCAGCTGGTCCAGCCAGGTTTTGTTGATGTACATAAGGCCGGCGGTGTACTGCACCTCGCGCTCCGCCGCGCGGCCGATGCTGTAAATTTTCCCGTCGGTGGGGTTCACGCAGATGGCCTTGAACTGGGGCATATCCTCCAGCACCTGGTTCAGCCGGGGGGCATACTGGGGAATCAGGTCGGTCAGGTCCATGAACAGGCCGTCGGAAAGGTAGTTGTTGATGTCGGTGCTGTTTACCGAATTCATGTAGAATACGTCCGGCACCTCGCCGGAGGCGACCATCACGTTTTTCTTGTCCGCCCAGGTGGCCTGGTTGTACACCTGCCACTGAACGTCTACGTTGGCCTCCTCCTCCAGCTTCGTCATAATGTCCATGTTGTCCGGCTCGCCGTGCCACTCGTTTTTCAGGAATATGGCGGAAAACGTCACCTTTTCGGTGGAGGCTTCGCCGGATTCGCTGGTTCCCGCCTCAGCGGATCCGCCCGAGGAGGCGGTGGACGACGGCCCGGAACAGGCCGCCAGGGAAAGGGCCAGGCAAGCTGCCAACAGCGCGCTGAGAATCCTTTTCATACAAATTACCTCTTTTCTTCCTAATATTTGAGTGACCGGTCAGCCTTTTACCGCGCCGATCATAACGCCCTTGACGAAATATTTCTGCACAAAGGGGTAGAACAGAAGCATGGGCACGCTGGAAACGATGACGCAGCCGTATTTCAGCAGGTTCACCAGCTCCTGCTTATCCTTCACGGTGGTGGCCTCGCCCGCGTCCTGCAGGGCGTTCTGGCTTTCGATGAGGATGGTGCGCAGAATCAGCTGCAGGGGGAATTTGGACTCGGTGTTCATGTAGATGAGGGCCTCGAAGTACCCGTTCCACAGCCGGGCGGCGTAGAACAGCGCCATGACGGCCACAATGGCCTTGGAAAGGGGCATGACCACCGAGAAAAAGAAGCGGATATAGCCGCAGCCGTCCAGGAAGGCGGCCTCCTTCAGCTCCTCCGGAATATTGCTGATGAAGAAGGAGCGGGCGATGATCAGGTTGTAGGTGGCGATGACAGTGGGCAGAATCAGCGACCACATGGTGTCAAGTAGGTGCAGATCCTTCACCACAAAGTACAGAGGGATGATGCCGCCGTAAAAGTACATGGTAAAGGCCATAAGCTTCATGTACACCCCGTGCAGGGGGAATTCCCTGCGGGAAAGGGCGAAGGCCAGGGGAATGGTGAACACCAGGTTGCACAGGGTGCCCACCAGGGTGTACACAATGGAGTTCAGGTACGAGGTCCAGATGGACGGGTCGGTAAAGATTTTTTCGTAGCCCTGCAGGGTGATGTCGGCCGGAAGGAAGATGACCCGGCCCTGGTACACCGCGTTGGGGCTGCTGAAAGAGGCGATGAGGCTGAAGTACAGGGGGTACAGCACCAGGAAGGCCATAATGGCCAGCAGCACGCCGTTCACAATGCCGAACACCTGGTCCCCTCTGGATTTCCGTTTTGCGCGCAGCATGGGTTCCTTCCTCCTTTCACCACAGGGATGTGTCGGTTATCTTTTTGCTCACCCGGTTGACCACCATGAGAATGACAAAGTTGATGGCGGACTGGAACAGTTCCACCGCGGTGGCGTAGCTGAAGTCGCCGTCCTGCAGGCCCCGCTTGTAGGTGTAGGTGGAAAGCACCTCAGAAACCGAGGCGTTCATGGCGTTCTGCATCAGGTACGATTTTTCAAAGCCGATAGTCAGCAGCTGCCCCGCCGTGAGAATGAGCATGGTGACGATGGTGGGCAGAATGCAGGGCAGGTCAATGTACCAAATCCGCTTCAGGCGGCTGGCGCCGTCCACAATGGCCGACTCGTGCAGCTCGGGGCTGACCCCCGCCAGGGCGGCAATGTATACCACCGCCGACCAGCCGCAGTTCTGCCAGATGTTTGAAATTACGTACATGGGCACGTACAGGTTCGGGTCGCCCATGAAGTACACCGCTTCGCCCCCGAAGAGCTTGATCACCGCGTTCACCACGCCGCTGTAGGGAGAAAACATGGTGTACATCATGCCCACCAGCACCACCATAGAGATGAAGTAGGGGGCGTAGGTAATGGTCTGCACCAGCTTCTTCACCCGCTGGCTGGCCAGCTGGTTCAGCATGAGGGCCAGCAGAATGGGGAAGGGGAAGCCCACAATCAGGTTGGTGATGTTGATCATCAGCGTGTTTTGAATGATCTGCCAGAAGTCGGGGGAATTGAAAAAGCGCTGGAAATTTTCCATTCCCACCCATTCGCTCTGGCTGAAGCCCAGGTAGGGGGAATAGTCCCGGAAGGCAATCTGCGACCCGTAGATGGGGTAGTATTTGAAAATGGCGTAAAACACAAGCCCGGGGATCACGAACCAGTACAGGGCCTTGGTTCTCCAGAACTGTTTGCCAAACTGCCGCAGCCTGCTGTTTTGGGCCGGGCG
>DVMK01000194.1 GCA_018715025.1 Candidatus Caccousia avistercoris | reverse complement strand
AATAGATCACCAGCACAGCGATGATTGGCTTGGAAAGCGGCACGAATATTTTCCTCAGAACGGTCAGTTCTGTGGCCCCGTCTATTTTAGCCGATTCGTAAAGGCTTTCCGGTATGGCGGACAAAAATGTTCTTGCCACAATAATGTAGTAAGGGGCCGCCCCCACGGGAAGAATAAGCGCCCACCTGGTATTGTACAGGCCCAAGCGGTTGATCAGGATATACATGGGGATTAAGGAGCCGGCCAGAAACATGGTGACGGAGAAAAAGAACGACAGCTGCCTTCTCAGAAAGAACTGCTTTCTGGAGAGGGGATACGCCGCCATCAGCGTTAGTACGGTGCTGAACAGCGTGCCTACCACGGTGTACCACACCGTATTATAGTAAGAGCGCCATATCTCCGCGTTTCGGAACACAATGTCGTACGCTTGCAGGGAAAAGCCTTGGGGGAGGAGGACCACGGTGTTCGCCACAACAGATTCCGGAGCGCTGATCGACATGCTGAACACATAGAGTAAGGGGTAGGCTGTTATGCAGGCTGCAAAAAAGCTGAGCAGATAGATGAGCCCGGTGTAAACTGTGTCGCCCGCCGACAATCTTTCCCGCCTTTTTCCTAAGCTCATTTCCGTTTTCACCTCCTCGCCCGCCGCAGCAGGCGTTTTTCAAAATCTCATCAAAATCTTTTTTACCAGAGAGAAACCTCTGACACCTTCCGGCTTACCTTATCCGCAAAGATGACCAGAATCAAATTGATAACCGAGTTGAACAATCCCACTGCAGCGGCGAAGCTGTAGTTCCCTTCTACCAGGCCGGTTCTGTATGTGTAGGAGGAGATAACGTCTGCAACCTCAAGGGTAACCGGGTTGTACAGCAGAATAATCTTCTCATACCCAATGCTCATCAGGGTGCCGATTTGCAGGATGAGGGTGACCACAATAGTGGGCAGTATGCTTGGCAGCGATATATGCATAACCCGGCAAACCTTGCTGGCCCCGTCAATTTTGGCGGCCTCGTACAGCTCCGGGCTGACGCCGGTGAGGGCGGCCAAATAGATGATGGCAGACCAGCCGAACCCCTGCCACACGCCGCTGGCGATGAATACCGTGCGGAACCAGCTGGGTTCCATCAGGAAGTTGATAGGTTCCCCGCCCAGGGCTTTGATGACCATGTTTACAATGCCTGTGCTTGGGGAAAGGAAATTCACCAGCATGCCGCAGATGATGACGGTGGAGATGAAGTAGGGGATATAGCTGACCGCCTGCACCACCCGCTTGTACGCCCCCGCCTTCAGATCGTTGGTGATCAGCGCAAACAGGATTGGGATGGGGAAGCCCCACAGAATGCTGTAAACGCTGATCAGCGCCGTATTGCGCAGCACCCTGACAAAATAGGGGGAGCGGAAAAACTGCATAAAGTATTGGAAGCCCGCCCAGTCGCTGCCCCAAATGCCCTTTACCGGTGAGTAATCCTTAAAGGCGATGATATTTCCATACATGGGGTAGTAAAAAAACACCAGGTAATGAATTACCACAGGAAGAATGATCAACAGAAGCGCCCTATCCCTCTTTATGTTCTTTTTCAGACGAATCCATTTGTTTTTCATTTTCCCTCCACTTCCTGTCATTCTGCCTCTTCCAGCCTGTCATACTGGGCTTGCTTCACGGCCAGAATCTGGTCCACGCCCAGCCCCTTCACAAAGGACACGTAGCTGTCCCATTCTGCCTCAATGTCGGCGGTGCCCACGGTGAACTTGCCGGTCATTTCCCAAATATAGGTGGCCAGGTCGCCGGACAAGCCGGAAATGGTAGCGCTTTCCTCTTCTGTAGCGGGGGGAAGCACCAGGCCGGACACGGCATACTGTCTGGTTTCGTCAGACACGGTTACGATTTTTTCCCGCATTTCCTCTGGGTACTCATACAGCATGACCTCTCCCCTTTTCTCAGACATAACGTACGGGAGGCCGAGCTGGCAGCCGTAGGAGGAAAGAACCTCTGCTTCTGTCAAGCCGTCAGGATTGTTGGTGACAAGCTCTGTCAGGCTGAGAGAGCCGTCGTCGTTTGTCACATAGGTCTCTCCTTCTATGCCCAGGTTCATCAGCAGGGTTCCCTCGTCGCTCATCAGGTAGTTAATGAGGGCTACCACAATCTCTGGGCGTTCGCAGCTGTTTGTGACCACATAACCGTTCACCGACATGTCGCCCAAAATTTCCGTCATTTGGCCATAGGGGCCCTTGGGAGGGATCAGGGGCACCAGTTCAGCGTCCGCTGTGCCATTGGCCCGCAGCGCTTCTTCCAGCATGGGGATCTGGGATGGGTACGCAGAGAATGCGCCCACCTCGTTGCGCACTACCTTCTCGTAAAGCTTTGTTTCGTCCCCCAGCGTGAGGAATTCGGGATCAATCAGGCCTTCCTCGTAAATCCCATTCAGCCAGGTATAAAATTCCTTTGCCCTGTCACTGATAAATTCATACTGCATCTGCCCGTTTTCGTCCGGGTACCAGCCGTCGGAGTAGAACAGGTGCAGCCCCCAGGCGTAGGCCCAGAAGGTGGTGTACCATGCGTGCCCGCCTACCGAGAAGGGGATCTCATCCGCCGCGTCCCCGTCGCCGTCCGCGTCTTCATCGCGGAACGCGCGCAGCACAACCTCCCACTCCTCAATGGACTCCGGCTCCGAAAGGCCCAGCCTGTCCAGCCAATCCTTCCGGATAATAAAGCAGTAAGGCATGAAATAGGCGTTTTCACTCACCGTATTAATGGAATAGATGTGTCCATCCGCCGAGGTCAGGGCTTTCACGTGGGGGAACTTCTCATACACCTTCTGTATGTTGCCGCCGTATTGGTCAATGTAGCCCTCCAGCGGGACAATCATTCCGTCGCCGCCCAATTCGCCCAGGTTCAACCCGTTGGGAAGCAGCATGACGTCCGGCAGATCTCCCCCCGCGCTTACGCGAAGCTTCATCACCTCTGCGTACTGGGCCGGGGCAGTCACATCCCAGCTGATTTTAATATTGGTGCGTTTTTCAATCTCCTGCCACAGGGGAAGGTTGTCTGCCAGGGAGGCTACCGTCCCGTCTTCTGTGGCAATGGTGAGCTCTGCCGGTTCTGCCAGCGGGAACGAGATCGGTTCCGCCGGGGCCTGAGACTCGCCCCCCTGGGCTGATGGCGCATCTGCCGGGGCGGACTGTACATCCGCCGGTGCGCTTTGGCAGCTGGCAAACGTACCCGCAACCATTGCTGCCGCCAACAATCCGGCGATTATGCCATATCCTCTCTTTTTCATAAAAATACCTCCATCGTTAGATTTTGGGCCCTCCTCCCTTTTGGGAAAGGAAGAACGGCGGCTGTAACTCTGATGAAATTTACCATATCATTCTTGAATCGTGAATTCAACATATAGTTTTTGCACAACATATATTTCTTGCAGCCTTCACAACGGCGCGGTTTATTGAATTTCCGAGCCTCTCTTCCCGCCAGGGGAAAAACCGCCCCGCCCCTGCCGGAATCCATATTTTCCTGCCGCTTCGCAAAATTTTTCCCATTTCCGCATTGACGGCGGCGGAAACCTTTCCTATAATAGAGAAAAGAGAATAGGGATTGGCCGTGCCGCAATTCCGAAAACGTTTTTGGAAACAGGCGCGGAGGAAGGAGAAAGGGATGAACACAAAGCTTTTGCGAAAAACCAACCTGAGCCTTGACCGGGAAGAGCTGATGGTGAACGAGACGCTGTTTCACAACGCCAACGGCTACCTGGGGGTTCGCTCCAATTTTGAGGAGGGCGTGCCGGAAGGCGTGGGCAGCATCCGCGGGGAATACCTGAACGGGTTTTACGACTTCGCGGACATGCCCCAGGCGGAGAAGCTGTGCGGCCTGTGCGAGGAAAAGCAGACCATGCTGAACGTGGCGGACACCCAGACCATATTCCTGTCGGTAAACGGGGAGAACTTCTCCCTTTTCGGCGGCGAGGTGCTGGAAAGCGCCCGCGAGCTGGACATGGCCCAGGGCGTGACCCGGCGGCAGGTTTCCTGGCGGTCTGCGGGCGGGGCCCAGGTGCAGGTGGAAAGCACCCGGATGGCCTCCTTCGCCATGCTGCCCCTGTTCACCATTGAGTACAAGGTGACGGCTGTCACCGGCTGCCAGCTGCAGTTTTCTTCCCTGCACATCGGCAGCGTGAAAAACTACTGCGACCCCAGCGACCCCCGGGTGGCGGCGGAGTCGCCCCAGTACCTGCACGCGGCCCCGGCAGAGCTGCAGGACGGCGTCAGCTATGTGACGGCCAAGACCACCAGGTCGGGCCTGACGGTGACCTCTGCGGTGAAGAACGTGATCTCTGCCCCGGCGCAGGAAAGCCTGCGGGCGGAGGGAAGCTCGGCAGAGTACACCGCCTCCCTTTCCCTGAAGGCGGGCGAGTCCGTGACCCTCACCAAGTACACCGTGCTGTGCGATTCGGTGCGGTACGGGGACTGCCGCGCCCAGGCGGCCCGGCTGGTGGCAGAGGCCGCCGCCCAGCCCCTTTCCCACTGGTATGAAAAGCAGCGGGAATACCTGGACAAATACTGGGAAAGCTGCGCCGTGCAGGTGAAGGGCGACGACGACCTGAGCCGGGCCGTTACCTACAACCTGTACCAGCTCATCCAGTCTGTGGGCAAAGACCCCCACAGCAACATTGCCGCCAAGGGCCTTTCCGGCGAAGGGTACGAGGGCCATTATTTCTGGGACACGGAAATGTACATGCTGCCCTTCTTCTCCCTGACCCGGCCCGACCTTGCCCGCAACCTGATCCAGTACCGGCACACCATCCTGCCCTACGCCCGGGAGAACGCCCGCATCATGGGCCACCAGAAGGGGGCGCTGTACGCCTGGCGCACCATCATGGGCAAGGAATGCTCCGGCTACTTCCCCTCCGGCTCCGCCCAGTACCACATCAACGGCGACATCGCCTACTCGGTGGTGAACTACTACCTGCTCACCAAGGACGTGGACTTCCTGGCGGAATGCGGGGCGGAGATTCTGTTCGAGACCAGCCGCCTGTGGATTGACGCGGGCAGCTGGTACAAGGGCACCTTCCGCATCAACGACGTGACCGGCCCGGACGAGTACACCTGCATTGTAAACAACAACTACTACACCAACTGCCTGGCCAAGTACGGCATGTACTGGGCCTGCCGCACGTACCAGATTTTGAAGGACGCCGGGAAGCTGGCCCCGGTGGCGGAGAAGATCGGCCTGACCCGGGAGGAGATCGAGGGCTTCCGGGAGGCTTCGGAGAAGATGTACCTGCCCTACGACGAAGAGCTGGACATCAACCCCCAGGACGACTCCTTCCTGCAGAAAAAGGTGTGGGACATTGCCGCCACGCCCAAGGAAAACTTCCCCCTGCTGCTGCACTACCACCCCTTGTACCTGTACCGGTTCCAGGTGTGCAAGCAGGCGGACACGGTGCTCTCTCACTTTGTCATGGAGGACTACCAGTCCCTTTCCACCATGAAAAACTCCTTCCAGTACTACGAGAAGGTCACCACCCACGACTCCTCCCTCTCCACCTGCATTTTCAGCATCATGGCCTCCCGCCTGGGGATGCCCGAGAAGGCTTACGAGTATTTCGGGGAATCCTCCAAGCTGGACCTGTTCAACACCCACCACAACACCAAAGACGGCATCCACACCGCCAACATGGGCGGCACCTACATGGCCATTGTGTACGGCTTCGGCGGCCTGCGGGTGAAGGAAAAGGGCCTCTGCCTGGCCCCCGCCCTGCCTGCCGGGTGGGAAAGCTACCAGTTCCGCGTGCGGTATGAGGACGCCCTCATCGGCGTAACCGTAGACCGGGACGGCGGCCACCTTTCCCTGGTAGAGGGCTCCCCCAAAACCCTTTACCTCTACGACCGCCCGGTGGATCTTCACGACACCCTCACCTTCCCCACGGGCATCGCCCCAGCGCCGGCGGCCGGCTGAGCCCGGCCCCTGCGGCTGCAGCTTACAGAAGCAGATAAAAGTACAGAAAGGAAAATAAATATGAAAAAGTACAAAGCGGCATTGTTTGATCTGGACGGCGTCCTGGTGGACACGGCGAAGTACCATTACCTGGCCTGGAAAGAGCTGGCGGCCCGGCTGGGCTTCGAGTTCACCGAGAAGGACAACGAGCGCCTGAAGGGCGTTTCCCGCATGGCTTCCCTGGAAATCCTGCTGGAGGTGGGCGGCATGCAGGACCGCTTCACCCAGGAGGAAAAGGACGCCATGGCGGCGGAAAAGAACGCCCGGTATGTGGAGTACATTTCCAAGATGGACGCCTCTGAAATTCTGGACGGCGCGCTGGACTGCCTGAAGGAGCTGAAGAAGCGGGGCGTGAAGATTGCCCTGGGCTCTGCCAGCAAGAACTCCCCCATCATCCTGAACAACGTGGGCCTCACCCCGTATTTTGACGAGATTGTGGACGGCAACAGCGTCAGCAAGGCCAAGCCTGACCCGGAGGTGTTCACCCAGGGCGCCCAGCGGCTGGGCGTGCCCTATGAGGACTGCGCCGTGTTCGAGGACTCTCTGGCGGGCCTGCAGGCGGCCAAGGCCGTGAACATGCTGGCCGTGGGCATCGGCACCCGGGAAAACCTGCCCGCCGCCGACGTCATTTACCCCAGCCTGAAGGAGTTCGAGATCGAGAAGTTCTTCTGACAATAATTCCCGCAGGGAAACAAAACGGCCCCCGCCAGGGCTGAAGCGATAGCGTCCCATTACGCCGGACAAAAGAAAGCTACCACCCTTTGGAGTTTACAGACTCCAGCGGGTGGTATTTCTTTGTCTGCGGCATGTGAAAAGCTGCTTCCGCCTGCGGGCGCAGATTCCTGGCAGCCCGCCCGATAACCGCTTGTAACCAGGCGGATACTGTGGTAAAATGCGGGTACATTCTTTCAGACAGAAGGTGTGAGCGGTGATTTACTGTGTGTCCGATGTGCACGGCGAGCGGGACAAGTTTGAACAGATGCTGGAGCTGATCCAATTTTCTGGCGAGGATCGGCTGTACATTCTGGGAGATGTGATCGACCGGGGCGCCCTGGGGGTGGAAATCCTGTTAAGAATTATGGAGACGCCCAATATGACCATGCTTCTGGGCAACCACGAGCAGCTGTGCCTGAACACCCTGGGGCCTCACCGCGAATTCGGAGCCCGGGAGCTCTGGCGGATAAACGGCGGCGCGTCCACCTACCGCGAGCTGCTCTATCGCCGGACGGCACGGGAGCGGCACGGGATCCTGCGTTTTCTGTCCGCTCTGCCGGATCATCTGGACCTGACGGTGGGCGGGAAGAAGTTCCATCTGGTGCACGGGTATCCGGGGGAGGACCGCGACGCCCGCATCTGGGGACGGGTAGAGTCGGACAGCAGGAGTCCTTACCCGGGTACCATCTGCATTGTCGGCCACACGCCCACAGGATTTCTCACAGACCGCTCTGGCGAGGATTTCTCCATCTGGCACGGCGATGGGATGATCGACATTGACTGCGGCTGCGGCCAAAAGAAGGAAATCCACCGCCGTCTGGCCTGCCTGCGGCTGGACGACATGGCCGAGTTCTATGTGGGCGGGGCCGGGGGTTCCTTTCGCTGAAGCATATGAACGCAAAAGCGCCCTGCCGTCTGAAAACGGCCAGGGCGCTCTTCTTTATAAAAGCAGCTTACAGATGATATTCCATGGGGTAGGTCAGGTAGCAGTGGGGCTCCAGCTGGTCGCAGGTCACGTACCCGGCGGGGGCTGTGAGCAGGCTTGGGATGCGGTTTACTATGGTGGCGCAGGTGTGCTCTACCGTGGCGGGCTTCACCACATGGAATTCTGTGTTAGGTTCGCCGGTGAGCCACCAGTCGCACATGTCGCCGTCCTCGGGGCCGTACACCTTGCCTATGGTTTCCTCTTCAATGGTAATGCCCTGCATGGTTTCGATGGTGACCACTGCGGACATTCCGATGCAGTTGCCGGCGGGAATGGTTTGGCCCAGGGTAGAGCTGTACACATCCTGCTCCACCACATAGGGGACATGCTTCTGGGTAATAGAGCGGATCGTCAGCCCCAATTTATTGCAGAGGGCTTCGCTGGCGTTCCAGGCGTAAGAGGGCTCGAACTGGGCGGGGTGGGCAATCTGGGCTTCAAATTCTTCCTTTGTCAGGCCGCAGCCGTGGGCCTTGGCCAGGGCGAGGCCGTAGTCCTCTACGTTGTAGCTGTAGGCCCCCTTGATTTTGGTCAGTTTATGGCAGCCGCTGGCCACCATCGCCACCATATTGATCCAGAAAATATCCTGCATGCCAGACCCGGTAATGGTGCAGTTGTTTTCCTTCGCCAAGGCGTCCAGGCGGTTAATCTGGGCGGCGGAGGTGGTCCAGGGGAATATGGCTTCCTCACAGGTGGTAATCACATTGATTCCGCGGGAGACGCATTTCTCCACATGCTCGTAAATATCCCCAATAAAGCTGAACAGCGTGACAATGGCCACGTCGGCGTCGCATTCGTCCAGAACCTTATCCGCATTGTCAGAAATGATTACGCCTGTTTTCAGGCCCAAACCGGCATAATCCCCCACATCCATGCCGACTACCTGGGGGTTTACATCGATAGCGCCCACAATCTGAGCCCCGTGCTCATACAGATAACGCAGCGTATATTTTGCCATTTTTCCACAACCGTACTGTACTACCTTGATTTTTTCCATGATGTACTGCCTCCTTCGTATCCTTTCATGATTTTTGCGTCAGGAAATAGCCTTCCCAGCTTTGACGTTAGTATAATCCCTCAGGCCGAAGGAGAGTCAAGCAGAATTGTAAAATTTTTTCCGCGGCTTTCACTTCTGAAACGTTACGGGAACCTGCAGCCGCAAAAACATGCGGCGGGGATCGTTGTCGAACACGTTAAAGCCCGTCATCACCTCGCAGATATAGTCCCCGGCCACATGGTACTCCATCTCCTGGCAGTGCTTCTGCAGCAGCCGGGCGAAGTGCACCTCGTCGTCGTAATTGTCCAGGTAAACGCAGGCGTACATGCCGCTTTCCACGGTCTGCAGGCCGGAGGGGTCCCCCTGGTCCCTGGTGCTGGTGAAAATGAAAATCCGGTCGGCTATGAAGCGGCCCTTCCGGAAGTTTTCCCGAAGAATGGACGTGCCGATGTTGTAGGAATGGATTTGCGGAAATTTTTCTTCCTCCAGCTTCAGCCGCAGCTCCCGCAGCACCCTTTCATAGCTGTGCACGTCGTCCTGGTAAAAATTACAGGAGCAGGGGATTCCCCAGGCAAAGCGGCGGTCGATGTATTCCAGGGAAAAAGTACCCCTGGAGGGGGACTTCCGGTACCGCTCAATGGACGAAATCGCCCGTTCCACCGCGTCGTGCTGGGCTTTGAGCTGGCGCATCTGCCGGTGGATCTGCTCGTTTTTCTGCGAAAGCAGCTCCTCAATCAGCGAAATGTCCTCCTTCCGCAGTACCTGTGAAATCTGCGACAGGCTCATCCCCAGCTCTTTCATATAAACGATCATTTCCAGCCTGGCGTTTTGATTGATGTCATAGTAACGGTAGCCGGTCTTTTCGTCTGTGTACCGGGGCTTGAGCAGGCCCTTCTCGTCGTAGAGCCGCAGGGTCGGGATGGAAACCCGGTTCAGGGCGGCCATTTTTCCGATGGAAATTAGATCTTCTTTCATAAAAAATTTCCCCTAAAAGTCTCATGTTAGTATATAGTTTACCTCCGTTTTCCCCAAAAGGCAAGCTTTCCCGGCGGTGTCCGAGATTTCAGAGGGGTATCGGAAACAGCCCCGCTGGGGATGGAAAAAAGCTTCCGCCCGGCAGGCGAAAATGAAAATCTCCATTATGATACAATAAAAATCCGGTCTGCCAGCGGCGCAAGGGCAGCCTAAAGAAGGGCAGCGGGCGAAAACCCTGCGGCAGCCGTGATTTGCCGGGCAGCAACTACTTGTATTTCGGACGGGGAAACATTAGAATAAAAGTAAAATTTATACCTGTGAGGAAATTCCATGGAAAAAGAGTATCTGATTCACAAGCGGCCGTGGGAGGCGCTGCTGATTTTTGCCCTGCCCATGATGGTGGGCAACCTGTTCCAGCAGCTGTACACCATGGCAGACTCTGTCATTGTGGGCCGGTTCGTGGGGGAAGAGGCCCTGGCGGCGGTGGGGTCTTCCTACTCCCTTACCAATGTGTTCATCTCCATCGCCATCGGCGGCGGGGTGGGCGCCTCGGTGATCACCGGACAGGCCTTCGGCAAACGGGAATACGTGCGCCTGAAACGCTCCGTCTCCACCGCCCTGCTGGCCTTTCTTGGGGTCAGCGTGCTGCTGGCAGCCTTCGGTCTGGCCTGCAGCGAAGGGATTATGACCCTGCTGCGCACCCCGGGGAACATTATGGAGGATGCGGTGGTGTACCTGGATATTTATTTTCTGGGGCTGCCCTTCCTGTTCATGTACAACGTGCTCTCTGCCATGTTCAACGCCCTGGGCCGTTCCCGCATTCCTTTGTACCTTCTCATCTTCTCCTCCCTGCTGAACGTGGGGCTTGACCTGTACATGGTGTGCGCGCTGAGGCTGGGGGTGGCCGGGGCGGCCTGGGCCACCCTGATTGCCCAGGGGATTTCGGCGGTGGCGTCGTTCCTGCTGTTTTTGCGGGAGCTGCGGGGTCTGCCGGGGGAGGGCGGCGTCTGCTTCGACAGGGCAGAGCTGCGCCGCATGGCCCGCATTGCCCTGCCCTCCATCCTGCAGCAGTCCACGGTTTCCATCGGCATGATGCTGGTGCAGTCTGTGGTGAACAGCTTCGGCTCGGAAATGCTGGCGGGATATTCGGCAGCCATGCGCATCGAGAGCATCTGCGTGGTGCCCATGGCAGCCATGGGCAACGCCATCTCCTCTTACACGGCCCAGAACATCGGGGCGGGCCGGTACGACCGGGTGCAGAAGGGCTACCGCGTCTGCTACGGCATTGTGGCGGCCTTTGCAGCCCTTATCTGCCTGGTGCTGGAGCCCTTCGCCCCGCCCATCATCTCCCTGTTCCTGGAAGGGGAGGACTCGCGCCTGGCGGTGGAGACGGGCGTGCAGTGCATCCGCTTCATGGGCTGGTTTTACGGAATCATCGGCCTGAAAATGATCTCAGACGGCGTGCTGCGGGGCGCAGGGGACATGAAGCCCTTCACCGCCGCCAACCTGGCCAACCTGACCCTGCGGGTGGCGCTGGCCGTCACCCTGGCCCCCCGCTTCGGCATCCAGATGGTCTGGTACGCCGTTCCCCTGGGCTGGGCCGTAAACTACCTTATCTCCTTCCTCCGCTACCGCACCGGCAGGTGGCGTTCCATTCGGGCGTAGCCTTCGGGAGGATCCTGAATAATTTGTAAATTTCCCCCTGGGGCAAGGGGGGAAACTTGACATAATCAGCGGAAACAGGGTAGAATAATGTGGGAGTATCCTGAATTTTCAAAGGCTTGGCCTGCCGGGGCGGGGGACTGCGCCCGGCGGAAGGAAGGGTTCTGTTATGATGGGAAAACGGAAGGAAGCCGCCAGGAAGCTGGCGTCGCTTTCCATTTATAAGGGGATTTTGAACCGCACGGTGCCCCGGGCGCTGTACCGGCTGCTGTGGGCGGAAACAAGCGAGGATTTTCTGCAGGCCTGGGGGGATTTCTTCGCCGCCCTGTGCCAGCGGGGGTACAGCGAGAACCTGGTGGGCTGCCTGACCGGCACGGCCCTGTACGACCAGAACGCCTTTTCCATGGCGGCCGCCGCCGGGGAGCAGGCGCTGCCCGCCCCCATGCGCCAGGCGGTGGAGCGGGACCTGCAGGTTATTGTGGAGGCGGCCTCCCTCACCCCGGCAGAGCTTTTGGAGGACGCCCCCTGCGGGGACGCCTCCGCCCTTTCGCTGCCCGGCTGGCGCGCGGGCGGGCCGGTGGAACAGCTGCGGGGAAGGCCGGAGGAATGGGTGGACCGGCTGGCCCAATATTACCGGGGAAACGGCTGCGGCATGTACGCCCGGTACCGGGCTTTCATCTGGCGCGACCACGCCATTCAGCCGGTGGCGTACCCGGACAAGACCACCCTGCGGGACCTGAAGGGCTACGAAATGCAGCGCCGCCTTGCCATTGACAACACGGTGTCCTTCCTGGTGGGCCTGCCCGCCAACAACTGCCTGCTGTACGGCGACCGGGGCACCGGAAAATCCTCCACCGTGAAGGCGATCCTGAACGAATACTATACCAAGGGCCTGCGGGTGATTGAGATGCCCAAGGAATCCCTCATGGATTTCCCCAAGCTGGTGGATGAGATTGCCGCGCTGCCCATGAAATTTATCATATTCATCGACGATCTGTCCTTTTCCCGGCAGGACGACACCTACGCGGCCCTGAAGGCGGTGCTGGAGGGCGGCCTGGCGGCCCGGCCGGAGAACGCCCTCATCTACGCCACCTCCAACCGCCGCCACCTGGTGCGGGAAACCTTCTCTGACCGGGAGGGGGACGAGGTGCACAAGGGCGACACCATCCAGGAAAGCCTTTCCCTGGCGGATCGGTTCGGCCTGGCCATCCAATTCTCTGTGCCGGACAAATGGCGCTACCTGGAGATTGTGCGCCAGCTGGCCCAGCAGCGCGGCCTGGAGGACCACGAGGAGGAGCTGGAATTTCTGGCGGAACGGTGGGCGATTGAGCGGGGCGGCCGTTCCCCCCGCTGCGCCCGGCAGTTCATTGACGATGCGGAGGCGAAAATCAAGCGCGGGGAACCCCTGCGCTGAGGAAATCAGGAGAGGATGTTTTGCACATGAACTGGAAAAAAAGGGGGATTTCCCTGCTCTGCGCCATAGGGCTTCTGCTGGGGCTGCTGGCGGGCTGCGGCCCGGCCAACGACGTGACCTCCGGCGTGGGGAGCACCGACTTCCCTGTGACCATCAACGAGGTGACCATCGGCCAGAAGCCGGCGGGGGTGGCGGTGCTTTCTCCCAATCTGGCAGAGGTTGTTCTGGCCCTTGGGTATGAGATTTCGCTGAAGGCCAAGACAGAGGAATGCACCCACCCGGATTTGGACGTGCTGCCCAACGTGGCCTCTGACGATTACGAGGCGATGAAGGCTGCCGGGGCGGACCTGGCCCTGCTGGACGAGGAGCCCACCGAGGAGCAGCGCTCCGCCGCCTCTGCGGCGGGGGTCACCCTGCTGGCCATTGCCCCGGCCACCGGCCGGGAGGACCTGGCCCGCCTTTATTCCCAGGTGGGGGCGGCGCTGAACGGCGGCGTCACCGGCTATGAGGAAGGCCAGCGGCGGGCGGAAAACACCTTCGTCACCATCGACGATATTTCCCGGGTGGTACCCGCCACCGACACGCCCATCACCGTGTGTTACCTGCTGGACGCGGAGGGCCACGCCTATACCGGCGACAGCCTGCAGGGCAAGCTGATAGAGAGTGCCGGCCTGGTGAACGCCGCCACCGACAGCACCGGCAACAGCTTCCCCCTGGAAAACCTGCGCCTGGCCAACCCCTCCTACATTTTCTGCCCCACCGGGCTGAAGGAGGTTTTGGAGCAGACCGAGGGCTACCAGGAGCTGACCGCCGTGCAGGAGGGCCGCGTGTACGAGATGGATCCCGCCTGGATGGCTTACCAGGGGGACGGCATCAAGAGCGCCGTCATGTTTATGGCGGGCACCGTGTTCCCGGAGCTTTGGGAAACGGACGACCCGGACGGCACTTCCTCCTCTGCCTCTTCCGGCCCTGACGCTTCCTCGGGCGCGTCCTCCGGAACCTCCTCCGGCGCCGGCGGCACCCTGCAGCGGGGCGACGAGGGGGACGAGGTGCTCCGCCTGCAGATGCGCCTGCAGGAGCTGGGCTACCTGTTTGTGCGCCCCACCGGCCTGTACGCAGAGGGCACCGAGCAGAGCGTGAAGGACTTCCAGCTTCTGAACGGGATGATCGTCACCGGCATTGCAGACCCAGAGACCCAGGCCCTTCTCTATTCCAGCGACGCCGTGCCGCGCACCAGCAGCTGAGAGGGCCCATAACAAGCCGCACAGCCAAACGCAGACAGCCGCTTCCCCTTGGGGGCGGCTGTTTTTGCTGACTGATGCCAGAAAACAGCAAAAAACAAGCCCGGCACGCAGCCTGCGCGCCGGGCTTGTTCTGCCTGGAGTTTTGAGGAAAGACGAGCCTTTTGTTTGCGGCGGCATGGTTTGTCAGCCGCCGTTTCTCCTGTGCTGGTATCCGCGGCCGCTGCCGTTCCCCGGGCTTCTGTTTTCACTCTGCGATTCTGCCCCTGGGCTGGCATCTTCACCAGAGGACAGCGCTTCCATCCAATCCTGAATCTCCCGCAAAATCCCCCTCGTTTTCGTTCAGCCAGCGGAAAGCGGCTTTTACTCTATATACGATTGCAGAGGAGAAATCCGTTCACCTTTGCTGGGGGGTAATATTTAAAATAAAGATTTAAAAGAGAGCGAACGTGAAAGTTTTGATCAAACTTTTTCAAAATGGTTTGCATTGTGCCGCAGCAGGGACTCCCTTTCCGTTACAGTACGCCCAGCTCCTTCCAGTACTCCACCGCAATGTGGGAATGCCCCAGCTGGGTGGGGTGCACGCCGTCCGCCGCCAGCTTCTGGGGGGCGGAGTGGAAGGCGAGGCGGGCGAAGATGCCGTCCAGGGGAATGAAATAGTCCGCATAGTCCACGGCAAGCCGCCGCACCCGCTGCAGCTTCTCGTCCAAATCCTCATGCCAGGCGGGGCGGTCCGGCAGGGAATGCAGCAGGAAGGGCTCCAGAATCATAATTTTGGCCTGGGGCAGATCCCTTTTGATCTTCTCCAGCAGGGTGCGGTAATTCTCTTCAAACTGGTCCGCCGTGGTGGGGTCGTTGCTGTCGTACCTGCGCCACACGTCGTTGATCCCGATGAGGATGGAGATGAAATCGGGCTGCAGGGCCTTGAAGTCCCTCTCGTAGCGGGCCAGAAGATCGGCGGAGCGGTTGCCGGAAACCCCGCGGTTTACAAAGCGCACCCCGCTTTCGGGGAACAGGGTCTGGTAAATGGCCGCCGCCTTCTGGGGGTAACCGCCGCCCAGATCCGCCGGGTTTTGGTAGTCCCGCCCGGCGTCGGTGATGCTGTCCCCCTGAAACAGCACGGTAGCGCCCGGCTTGAAATATTCCTTCATCAATCAATCCACCCTTTCTTATTTAATCATATCAATTCCATAAAAAGAAAAAAGCAAAAGAGGCAAAGCAGGGCCATGGGGCGGCGCGCGTCCCATGGCCCTGCCGCTTGCTCAGGGTTTGCGGAGTCGGGGAAGAATGAGAATGGCCAGGGCCCAGAACAGCTCGTAGAGAAGGAGGAACATGGTGTTCAGCCTGGACAGGCCGGAATAGCAGGAAAGGAAGGCCACCAGCACGAAGCCCAGCACAACCGCCACGTTCTGCAGCGCTACCGCCAGGGAAATGTTCCCCCGCTGGCGGATGCAGGCGGTGAGCAGGCGCATCATGGCGGTGGGGCGGCCCTTGGTGGCCATCCACGCAGAGGCAGAGGCCAGCGGCTTGGCGGTCAGCTTCTGGTACACCTTGCCAAGGCCGGTGGGCAGCACGTTGACCGAGCGGGGATCCAGCTGGAAGCATTGGGAAAGCAGCTCGGGGGTGATGTTAGGGTCGCAGGTGCGCACCAGGAAGGCCACGCCGTTGTCCTCCAGGCGGCACAGCTCGGCGGTGCGGCGGCGCTCCGCGTTGTAGGCGAGGAGGAACATGGCCACCAGCTCCCCGCCGGAGGCCAGGTACAGCACCTTCTTGCCGCCCAGCAGGTATTTTTCCTCGTAATCCCGGGAAGGCGGGGTGATTTTGTGAGCCGTCATCAGCTCCCGGGTGCCCACCAGAATCCGGTGGCCGGAAACCCAGCCCACCAGGCCCTTGCCGTCCTCGTAGGTAAAGTTTTCCACCTTGGGCAGAATATCCCGCCTGCTCTGAATCACCTGGTCGAAAATTTCGCCCAGGGTGCCGCCGGTTTCGTCCAGCAGGGCGGCGGCCTCCAGAATAGCCTCGTCAATGCGCTGGCCGCCGAAGGTTTTAATGCCGCTGAGCACCACGCAGTTTTTCGGGAACAGGTCCTTCGCATCCAGCAAAACGGCGTTCACGTCGCTGAAGCGGTCCAGCGCGCCGTACCCAGACAGCATGGCCCCGTGGCGGGCCGCCACGCGGGAAACCTGCGCCAAAGGCAGGTTGACGCACAGCTGGTTCAGCATGGGGGTGCACACGCAGCAGGCCGCCGTGAAGGCGGTGAGGGCGGCCATGGCGTCGTGGGTGAGCACCAGGGTGACAATGTACAGGATGAGGGAGGACACCACGCCGATGGGCGCGATGATCTGGGAATTCTGTTCACAGGGATCCGGCAGGTACGAAATCTTCAGGAAGTTTTTCAGGAAGCCGGCCTTGGTCTGGTAAGCGATGACGGGGGCGTCGGCCACACAGCCCTTGGCCATGCGCAGGGCCGTGTTGTGGTCGTCGTACAGGCGCACCACCGACTTTTTGTCGGGGGCGGCCACAAAGCGGAAATTCTTCCACACCCGTTTTACCATGGAAAGCTTGCCCGCCGTGTTCAAAAACAGGGCCAGCACCGCCAGAGGGGCGTAAATGTGAAGCTGCCCGGCCTCCACGCTGCCTGCGGTGAACAGCAGGAACACGGAATGAACGGCGGCCGCCAGCACGGCCACGGCGGCCCCGCTGTCGCTGTTGGCCTGAAGCTTTGCCAGGCCCTTCAGCCCGTTCCACAGGGTCTGCCAGGAAAAGGCGGCGGCGATGAGAAGAAAAATCAGCTCTAAAATCAGGTATGGCTGGGTCAGCAGGTAATATTCAATGGCCTGGGGAAGAACCCCGCTGTATTCGGAAATCAGGCCGAACAGAAGCATGAGCAGCAGGGAGAACCCGGTCACCGCCAGGCGGAGGGTGAGGGAGCGGGTTTTCTGGGCGAAATCGTGAAGGATGGATTCCGCATCCTCCGGCTTCTGGTAGTCCTCAATCTCGCCCGGGTCGGCGGGGAATTCATCCTCCGGCCGGTTGTCCGCTTCCTCCCCGCCGAAAATGGAAAAGCGGCGGCGGGGCTTGCGCTTTACCGGATGCCGTTTAAGGGCGGGGCCTTCCGCCTTCGGCTCCGCCGCCTCGTCCTGCGCTTCCCCCTTTTCCGTCTGGACGTCCCGCCCGGACCAGATCTCCTGGGGAAGATCCCAGGGCTCGGGGGACTCCGGCTTTGCAGGGGCGGGAAGGACCTCCAGCTTGGGGGGCTGCCGCTTCCCGGAAACGGGCGCGGCGGGCTCCTCCTCCGGCGGGGCGCTATGTACCGGCTCTGCCTGGGGGGCGGCGCCGGCGGGCGGGGCGGGCTCTGCCGCAGCCTGCGCGGAAGCCGGCTGGCGGGCGGCGAAGCGGTTGGGCCTGGGGTAGCTTTTCACCTCGTTGGTGAGGGCTTCCTCCAGGTTTTCCTCCGTCTCCTCCACGGGCAGAAGGGGCACGCCGCTTTCCTGCCGGTAGGAATGCTCCCGCCGGGCGGATTTTTTGGAAAGGATCCTGGGCTGGGCCTGGGGGGCGGGCTCCTGCCGGGGGACGGGCTCCGGCTCCTGGGAGGGGGCGGGGGCGAGAGGCTGCGGTTCCTTCACCGGGGCGGGGGCTTCCTCCGGGCGTTCCCGCCCGGCCGCCTGGGCGGGGGAAGCGGTCTGGGGCTCCTCCTGCTCAGAGAGAAACACCGGGGGCGGCGCGGGGCGGAAGCTGGGCTGCTCCTGCTCCCGGGGCGGTTCCTGCTTCCCGGGGCGCAGGATGCGGGTGACGCCGTCGCCCAGGTCGATGGGCTGCGCCTCCGGCCCGCGGCCGTCCGGCTGGGCGCGGCGGCGGGAACGGCTCTTTTTCCTGGCCTCCTGCCGGGACTTCTCCTTCAAAGCCTCCAGCTCGGCCAGGTCCAGCTCCCGGGTGGGGGGCTCCTCCCTTGCCGGGGCGGGGGGCTCCGGCTGGGGATCCGGCTGCGCCGGCATGGCCTGGGCCTTGGGGGCGGGGGCGGGCTCCTCCTCCGGCTCCTCCTCCCGGCCGCCGGCCTTTTCCAGCACGCGGGCGGCCTCCCGGGCTTCCCGCCCGGCGCGGTTGGCCCGCTGGGCCTCTTCCTTCTGGTACAGGGAGAAAATATCCTCCCCGTCGTCCAGCCCGGCCTGGCGCATCACCTTGGCCACGCGGGCGCGGCGTTCCTCCCGGGAACGGAGGATCCGGTCGGAGATCTCCTGCTCCTCCTCATTTTCTTCCTGCTGGAACAAATAGGAGTAGGCGGATTCGCTTTCTTCGTCCTGCTCCTCTGTGGAGAAAGACATGGTCTCCTCGTAATCCTTTTTATATTCCTCCCGGCTCTTCAGGCGAAGGCCGTAGTAAATATCGTCCTCGGGGGAAAAATCCTCCTGCTTTTCCTTTTTCCACCGGGAAAACAGGCCGCCCAGGCTGCGCCTTTCTCCCCTGGCCCTGCGGCCGGGGCGGGGTCCCGCATCCTCCAGCTCTTCCTCGCCGGCCAAATCCTCGGCGGTAATGGGCTGGGGCTCCTGGGCCGGCGGGGGCTCCGGCTCCCGCCGGCGGCCTGCCGGGGCGGGGGCCGGCCGCTCTGCCTCCGGTTTCGGGGCGGGCCGGGCGGGGGCGTTTTCCTCCTGGGGCGGTTCGTTGTCCCGGCTGGTACGCAAATCTGCAAGGATTTCTTCCAGGGAAAAATCCTGCGAAGAATTCCGATGATCGTCCATTCCTTACCGTGCTCCTTTCCTGCAAACTGGGCGCTTATCTGGCGGGAATATGGGCCCGCTGGCGCGCCGCCTCGTACGCCAGCACGCCGCAGGCCACCGAGGCGTTCAGGGAATTGATGTTCCCCTTCATGGGCAGGGAAAGGATGAAATCGCAGCTTTCCCGCACCAGGCGGCTCATGCCGAAGCCCTCAGAGCCCACCACCAGGGCCAGGGGGCCGGTGAGGTCTGCGCCGCACCAGGGCTCGCCCTCCATGTCGGCGCCGTAAATCCACACGCCGCGCTGCTTCAGCTCTTTCATGCAGGCGGCCAGGTTGGCCACCCGGGCCACGGGGACATACTCCAGAGCGCCTGCGGCGGCCTTGGCCACCGTGTAGGTGAGCCCCACCGACCGGCGCTTGGGGATGATTACCCCGTGGGCCCCGGCGCACTCCGCCGTGCGGAGAATCGCCCCCAGGTTGTGGGGGTCGGCCAGCTCGTCCGCCAAAATCAGGAACGGCGGTTCCCCCCGTTCCTCCGCCAGGCGGAACATATCCTCCACCGTGGAAAATTCCTTGGCGGCGGCCAGGGCCACCACCCCCTGATGCACGGCCCCTCCGCAGAGGGAATCCAGCTTCCTGGGGTCGGCCTCCTTCACATTTGCCCCCGCCTGCCTGGCCCTGGCGGCCAGCGCGGCCACGCTGCCCTTTTCCAGCAGGCCCCGGGCCACGAACAGGGTGTCGATGGGCCTGCCGCTGCGCAGGGCTTCTGTCACCGCGTTGCGCCCGGCTACCACGCCTTCTCCGCCGCGGGCCTCCGGCTCCCTGTGTTCTTCTTTATGATTCCATTGATTTTTCATCATCTTTTTCAGTATCTCCCCATCTTATTCTCTTTATTCCCCGGCAGTCAGAGCCCCCTCTTTGAGGGAGCGGCGTGACTGAGGGAGTTTGTTCTCTTTCTGCGCGTGCCCCGACCCTGGGAAAAGTAAAGCGGCGCGAAGCGTAATTGGCGGGGACGCAACCCGACAATTATGCTTCGGCGCGTGGTGCGGCCTCGCCGCGCCACACCGGGAACTTGTTATCCCGTAAATCTATCGTTCGACGCGTGACGCAGCTTTGCTGCGGCACAATGCGGCACACAGGCGTTCCTGCGCTTTATTATAGCATAATCCGTCGAAAATGAGGAGACCAAAAAGAGGAAATTCAAAAGGAGTTTACAAACAGGGGTGAAATCCCCATTGGGGGACATCTTATACCTGCTGTAATGGGCCTGGTTTACATAAATCGACATTTTCCCAGTGAAATACCGTGTGGAGAACCCGGTGGATAATGTGGAAAACTCAGTGGAAAATGTGAAAAACTCCACGGGATGGTGGTACTGTTTTCCACAGAGAAC
>DVMK01000193.1 GCA_018715025.1 Candidatus Caccousia avistercoris | reverse complement strand
TTTTATATCTGCCGGAGACGGCGAACAACCCTGCATAGCCTACGGCCTTTTCTGCCCAGTCAAAACATAGCAATCTGTTGTCAATTTCTATGGATTGAGAGGTTCCTTCTGGCCATGTTACACTAAACTTGAAATATGGCCTTCTGCGCGCGGGAACGTTCCGGCGGCAGGGCCATGCGGCGGGACAGCCGCCAGCGGACGAACAAGGAGGGATTTTTCACAATGAAAATAACAGAAAACGGCCGTGCGGTGAGCCGGATTGTCCTGGGCAGAGGGGCTTCCTGGCTGGAAACCCACGCCGCAGAGGAACTGCGGGATTATGTGGAAAAGCTCAGCGGCGCAAGGCTGCTCATCACATACGAGCAGGATTCCTTCCCCGCGCCGGGGGATCAAATCCTGGTGGGGCGGCCTTCCACCCACGAGGGGATCCGCCGTCTGGCCGGGGAGCTGGCGCTTCCGCCAGAGAGCGAAACGGACAACGACTGCGTGGTGATCGTCTCACGGGGAAAAAACCTGATTCTCAGCGGCACCAACGACAGGTCGGTGTTTTACAGCGTGTGCCACCTGCTGCAGACCCGGTTCCACGTGGGCTTCTATTTTGATCAGGACACCATCGATCCCCAGCCGGATCTGTGCGTGCCGGAGCTGACGGACATCGAGCGCTCCCCCTTCCGCTTCCGCCATACGGTGGGCCAGTGGGTGTACAATTTCGGCGCTTTCCTGAACGGGGAAGAGAGCAGGCGGGAGATCGATTTCTATGCCAGAAATAAAATCAACTCCCACCGGTTTTACAGCTGGAACAGCTATGTGCAGAAGCGTACCTTCCAGAAGCTGGGCGTGCCCACCACCCCCATCACAGAAGGGGACATAGCCCGCATGGAGGCGGTGCGGGAGCTTTCGGAGTACAGCCGCCGCATGGGCATAGAGAATATGGTGCAGATGAATCCCATGCAGACCAGTCTGGAATTCCGAAAGGTGTACCCCAACGCCAGGTACTTCGGCTGCGAATGGGTGAAAGACGACGAAGCGGCCCCTGACATTGTGCCCCACCTGTACCCGGACGACCCCATGTACAAGAAGGTGGTGCAGACCTTTGTGGAAACCTGGATCGAAACCTACGGCCCCTGCCGCCACTTCACCGCCTGCCCGCCCTCTGAACATCACATTGCCACCAGCATAGAGGATTTTATCAATATCAACGTCCAGTTTGCCAAATATACCTACGAAGCCATCCGTGAGGTTGTGCCGGACGGCCGCTTCTTCTTTGACGGCTGGGGCGTGCGGGCCAACACCCCGCCCAACATCTGGACCATGCCCGGGGTGATGGAGCGGTTTGTGGAGGCTATGCCCCAGGAGGTGTATTTCCTGGACCTGTGGCCCAATTGGCCCGCCCGGCGGGACTCGACCCTCACCTTCCGCGAGCCCATGTACCGGGACAAAAACTACGGTCCCCTGCGCAGGGCCCGGTACATTTTAGAGCCCATCAACGAATTCGGCGGCGACGACCATCTGCACGGCTCCTTCCCCCGGCACATTGAGGCCGCCCGGGAAATGCTGGACCCCGGCAAGGCAGAGCACGGGGAGGGCTTCGGCAACGCCACAGAGCTGTGCGGCTTCAGCCTTCATTTCTTTGACCTGATTTTTGCCCTGGCCTGGGACCCCAGCCGGGTAGAGATTGACAGCTTTCTGAGAACCACCGCCCTGCGCCGCTACGGCGCCAAAGCGGCGGAGCAGGGCTACCTGGCCCTGAAGGATCTGCAGCAGGCGGTGTACTCAGAGCGGGACAGCTCCCACGCCAGGTACCAGAAGCGCTGCTACCTGACCAGAGTGCAGCGCCGGCTGGCCCCCGCCAAAGAATCCCTGGAGATTGCCCAACTGCTGGAGGGCTTCCTGCAAAAGGCGGCCGCCCTCCCCGGCGAGGCGAAAACGCCGGCGCTGGGCCGGGATATGTTCGACGCGGTGCGCCAGTATATCACCGAATACTTCAATCTGCATCTGAACCGGCTCTTCCTCCTGTTCCGAAAGAGGGCGGAAATGGATCCCCAGCCCCTGCGGGAAGCCTTCGGCCGCCATGCCAAAATTCTGGAATCCCTGCTCACCTGCCTGGAGCAGATGGCCGCTCAGGACGAAGAGTCCTACGTGGAAACCAAGGTGCGCCGCTACCAGGGCCGCCCCTGCGACCCGGACGTTTCCGGATCTGAGGCCGTCATCACCGACTTCCGCGCCTGGATGCGCGACCTGGGCACCACCTTTGCCAAAACCATCCCCAATTTGGTGGACTACCCCAGCAGGGATTACTATGAACTCATCCAGGGCTACTACCACCCCAGAATCACCGCCTGCATCCAGTACCTGGAAAGCCTGCTGGGGGACGGCGGTGCCGCAGATGCGCGCCGGGTGGATGACCGGCTGGAGGAACTGTACAAGCAGGTGGAGAACCGCTGGATCGAGGAGGGCTACCCGGTTACAGACGACTGCTGCGCCCGGCACCTGCCCCTTTGGAAGGCCGCCGGGAACGCCATGGCAGAGCTTTCTCTTCTGCCCCTTGACTGGGATTTGGCGGAGGATGCGGAACTGGAGGACGTGTCAGAGCGGGCCGACGTGTTCGCCAGCTATTCTGAGGACACCGACCTGAAGGAGGAACGCTCCTGGACCACAGAGAACCCCTTTGCGGAAAAGGGGGAGGAGGCGTAATGGACTTTCTGGAAGAGATTGGCGCCCGCCGGTACCTGAACGCGGAGGATACCTTTACAAAAAACGGGGCCAGCCGCATGTCCCCGGCGGTGTACCAGGCCATGCAGGAGGCCTCTGCCTGGTGGGTGGATCTGTATGAGGTGCAGCGGGAAACCGGCCGCGCCATTGCCCGCATGACCCGCAACGAAGGGGCCTACATCACCAGCGGGGCGGCCTGCGGCCTGACCCTGTGCGCCGCCGCCGCCCTGTGCGGCGAGGACTGGGACGCCTGGCACGCCCTGCCGGACGCCTCCCGCCTGGCGAAGAACGAGGCGGTGCTGCTCACTCCCCAGCTTACCCCCTATGCGTGCAGCGTGGCCGCCTCCGGCGCGCGCATTGTGCAGGCCGGTGCCCCGGGGGAGTACGTCTCTGCCCGGGTGCTGGAACAGGCGGTGACGGAAAAGACAGCGGTGATTTTCTACTTCCTGTACCACGGCGCGTGCCTTTCCCTGCCCCTGGAGGAAGCCCTGCAGGTGGCGAAGGCGAAGGGCGTCCCTCTTGTGGTGGATGCGGCCGCCCAGCTGCCCCCGGCGGAAAATCTGTGGAAGTACACCCGCATGGGGGCGGATTTGGTGGTGTTCAGCGGGGGCAAAGCCCTCGCCGGCCCCCAGGATTCCGGCCTGGTATTCGGCAGCCAGAAGTGGATCGAGCGCTTTATCCGGTTCGGCGCGCCGGAGGCCGGCGTTTGCCGCGGCTGCAAGGCTACCCGGGAATCCATGGCCGGGCTGTACGCCGCCCTGAAGGAGTTTTTGGCAGAGGACGAGGAGGCCCGCCAGAAGCAGCTTATGGAAAAGTGCCTGCTGGGCCGCCGCACCATGGAGCGGTGCGGCTTCCGCAACATCCGCCTGGACCCCCTGGGCCCGGTGGGGCAGGCTTCCCCCCGGGTGTACGGGGAACCGCCCACCGCCACCGCCGCCGCCCTGCGGGAATCCCTGCGGGAGGCGGGGCTTCTGGTGGGGCTGGAGGGGGAGGGCATCTGGTTTCACCCCCAAATGCTCACCCTGCAGCAGACGCAGGAGGCCTGCCGCATCCTGGCGGAGCAGGCCGGGCGTCCGGCGCAGGCCTGACAGCGCGCAGAGGAAAGATTGATTGGAGAGAAGGAGTGTGGCTTCCATGGGAGCAACGGAGAAAAGGATGGAACAGCTGGGCATCCGGCTGCAGCAGACGGACTGGAAGGGCAAGGGAACGGCGGAAGCCGTTCTGGCGGGGGATATGCTGTATCTTTCCGCCCATTACCCGGTAAATCCCGACGGCACCCCCGCCTATGTGGGGCGTGTGGGCGGCGAGCTTACCGAGGAACAGGGCTACCAGGCGGCGCGCCTGTGCGGCCTGAATATGCTGCGCACCATCCAGTCCTACATCGGCAGCCTGGACCGGGTCGACTACTTTGTGAAAGCGCTGGGCCTGGTAAACAGCGCCGGGGATTTCTATAACATGCCGCCGGTGATGAACGGGTTTTCCGACCTGATGGTAGAGATTTTCGGCCAGCGGGGCCGCCACGCCCGGGCCGCCATGGGCGCCTATGTGCTGGAGGGAAATATGCCCGTATGCGTGGACGCCATTGTCCGCATCCGCAGATAAGGGGGGCGGCGCTATGATTCACACGATATGGGAGGACGGCCGGGAGATCACCCAGCAGTTTCCCAAATACAAGGCCCTCATCCCCATTCGGGAAGCGGACGGCGTGGTGTACGTGTCCGGCCACGGCCCGGAGGATATTAACACCTACGAGCCCCTGTACCGGGGCCGGGTAGGGGAGGATCTGACCCTGGAGGAAGGGTACGCCGCCGCCGCGGAGTGCGGCAAAACGCTGCTGCGGGCCGTGCAGGAGCGGTACGGTAGCCTGGACTGCATCCGCAAAATGGTGCGGGCCCTGGTTCTGGTAAACTGCGGCCGCGGCTTTCAGGAGGTGGGGAAGGTGGCCGACGGGTTTTCCGACCTTTGCGTGCAGGTCCTGCAGGACCGCGGCCCGCACGCCCGCACCGTCATGGGAACCCGGAACATGCCCAACCACAACATTCCTGTGGAGGTGGAGATGATTTTCCTTTTGAAGGAGGAGTACCGGGCGAAGGGGGAGAAGGACGATGGCAGAGTATGATCTTTTGCTGCAGGGCGGCAGCCTGTACGACCCGGCGGACAAATCCATCCGCCCCGGCGACCTTGCCGTAAAGGCGGGCAGGCTGGCGAAAAAGGCGGAGCACATTCCGGCGGAAAGCGCCCAAACTGTGGTGGACGCGGCGGGGTGCGTCATCTCCCCCGGCCTCATTGACCTGCACTGCCACATTTTCCCGGTGTTCCCCTACCCCCGGGAGGATTCCCTGCGCACCACCAACGCCGAGGAGCACATGTTCCGCTGCGGCGTGACCACCGCCGTGGACGCTGGAACCTGCGGCTGGCGGAATTTCGGGGATTTCAAGGAGCATGTGATTGACCGCACCAAGCTGCGGGTGCTCGCCTTTCTGGACATTGCCGCCAAGGGCATGCATTACACCGATTCGGAGCAGTCCGTGGCGGACATTAACCCGAAAATTGCGGCCGCCGTGGCGCAGGAGTGGAGCGCCGTCATTGTGGGCATCAAGAGCGCTCACTACTGGGCCAGGCACGAGGACGCGGAGCACCCGGCCTTTGCCTCCATCGACGGCGCCCGGGAGGCCGCCGCCCTCAGCGGGAAAATCGTCATGGTGGACAGCATCCCCATTCCGCCGGAGCGCAGCTACCCGGCCATTCTGGCCCGGCTGGCCCCCGGGGACATTCACACCCATGTGTTCGCCCAGCAGTTCCCCCTTCTGGACGAGCAGGGGCGGGTGTACGATTATATGTGGAAGGAGCGGGAGAGGGGCGTCCGCTTCGACGTGGGGCACGGCTCCGGCAGCTTCTGGTTCCGTCAGGCGGTGGGATGCCTGGAGCAGGGCTTCTGGCCCGACACCATCTCCACCGACCTGCACCACCAGAACGTGACCGGGCCGGTGATTGACCTGCTGTATGTGATGAGCAAATTTTACGCCATGGGCATGCCGCTGGAAGAGGTGCTGTACCGGGCGACCAGGGCCCCGGCCCTGGCCGTTTCCCACCCGGAGCTGGGAACGCTGGAGGAGGGTGCCTGCGCCGACCTGGCCGTTCTTCGGGTGCGCCAGGGCCGCTTCGGCTACATGGACTGCGGTGGCGCCCGGCTGACCGGAGAAGGAAGGCTGGAGTGCGTGGCCACCCTGCGGGCCGGGGAAGTGGTGTTCGACCCAGAGGCCCGCAGCATGCCCGAATGGCGGGAAGCCCCCGAGGAGTACTGGAAGGCCCCCGGTCTTCTGCGCAGCTGGACCTTGTGGAAATGAGCGATTAGGAGGGAACAAGCTATGAGACTGAACGAGCGGGAAGATATTCTGGAGCTGACCAGGGAGTGGAAGGGGGAACGGTTCCCCGACGGCCGCCCCAGGGTGAGCGACGAAAAGCTGGCGATCATCAAGACCCTCACCCAGGAGGAGATTTGGCATCCGCTGTATTTCAGCGGCTACCGGTTCCAGTTTCAGGGGAACCTGCGAACCCTGCACCAGGGGAAAAAGCTGTACGGCAGGGCCGTTACCTGCTGCTTTGCCCCCCAGCGCCCCGACCTGCGCCGCCTCTCCTTCGACACCGCCGCCGCCAAGGGCTGGAAGGGCGACTGCAACCAGTGGGTCATCGACAGCCTGGTGGAAGGCGACGTGGTGGTGTGCGACCTGTACGACAAAATTTTCAAGGGGACCTTTGTGGGCGGCAACCTGACCACCGCCGTCAAAGCCCGCACCAAGACGGGCGGGGCCGTGGTGTGGGGCGGCGTCCGGGATATTGAGCAGATGCGGAAGATCGACGCCCAGGTGTATTTCCGCGGCGTAGACCCCACCCCCATCCGGGACTGTGAGCTCACCGCCTTCAACGGCCCCTGCCGCATTGGCGAGGCCATCTGCCTGCCGGGGGACATTGTGGTGGGCAGCGACAACGGGGTGCTGTTCCTGCCCAGCCACATGGTGGATCTGGTGATTGAGAACGCCTACAAAATGCAGGTAAGGGATCTGTACGGCTTCCCCAAGCTGGAGCAGGGAATCTACACCACCGCCGACATTGACGCCCCGGTGTGGCCGAAGGAGATGATGCAGGAGCTGCTGGCCTTCATTGACGCCGCCCCAGAGGCCGCCAAGTACCGCGGGCTGGACTGGAGCGTAGAGCTGCGTGCCGCCGCAGGCGACGAGGAGGCCGTGCAGGAGATGCTCCGCCGCTTCGACATAGAATCCATGTAGCGGGAGGAAGCGTTCGATTATGTTTGAAAAATACATTACGGATTATAACCGCCTGCTGGAGGGGAAAAAGGTGTTCATCACCACCGCCGCCAGGGGGATCGGGAAGAGCATCGCGGTTCTGTTTGCCCGCCAGGGGGCGGAAATTTACTTCGCCGGGCGGAACGAAGCCTACGTGCGCGCCGCAGAGGAAGAGCTGCAAAGGCTTAACCCCGCCTGCCGGGGCTATGTGTGCGACCTGGCCCTGGGGGAACAGAGCGAGGCCGCCGCCACCCAGGCCCTGCGCGACAGCGGCGGCTTTCATGTGCTGGTCTGCACCGTGGGGGTAAACTGCCACTGCACCGTGGAAGATTTTCGTGACGAGGACATGGCCCGGCTGATAGAAACCAACTACCTGAGCGGCCTGCGCTTTGCCCGCCGCTTTGCCGCCAGCCTGCGGAAGAACAGGGGCTGTATTGTGAACATTTCCTCCATTCACAGCCAGATGACCCAGCCCACCAACATGATTTACGCAGGCACCAAGGGGGGCCATGAACGCGGCGGCCAGGGCCATGGCCCTGGATTTCGCCCCGGACGGGGTGCGGGTGAACACCGTAGCCCCCGGCCTCATCCTCAGCGACGTGATGCAGGACGTGATGGACGGCATGGCCACGCAGAAGGAGAAGGATCAATTCCTGAAGGACTGCGCCAAATGCCAGCCCCTTCCCTCCGGCTGTATGGAGGACATTGCCAACGCCGCCCTGTTTTTCGCCTCTGACATGGCCGCCTACATAACCGGCCAGTGCCTGCTGGTGGACGGCGGCACCAGCATCAAGGCCCACGACTTCTTCCCAGGGGCGTAAAGGGACTATCTTTTCATTAGGGCAGAAAAGGGACAATCTCCCGAATCTGCCCTTTTTTTGACGAAAGGGGATCGGTTCCCCTGGTTTGACATCGGCTGACATTTTCCGTATAATGTTTTCGAGCGGAAGCGCCCGGTTTTTGCAGGGAAGGTCACGGGGGAATATCTGGGAAACGCAGGCTTACGGGAGGTAACGCGGAAATGCTGGATGGGATATTTGTGACAGTAACGGGATTTCATCATTACCAGCTGTGCGTTTCCTGACGGCACAGAGGAAGAGGAGGAGTGAGGAGGTTGGCGAGGTTTTTAGATTAAATGTGAATGGAATCGTGCGCGGGCTTTATCTCCGCGATCAGAGACGGGCAGGAACCCATAGGGTCCTGCCCATTTTTTGATGTGATGCGGCAAAGTAGAAATTAGATGAATTTATAGTTGGATGCAAAGCAGAAAAAGCAGAGCGAAGAAAAAGGCAATTTTTAGCGGGGAAGCTGGAGGGGTGCAGTTCCGCGGCCAAGTTTCACCACGGTATGGGGGGTACCCCGCGTGGGGCGGTTGCCGCCCCACGGTCAAACCATAAATTTCCGGGGTACCGCCCCCGAAAATTTACGGTTTGCTTTGCTCCGTTTGAGCCTCTGCGAAAAAGCCGCGATACTCCGGTTCTACCCGGCGGGTGCAGGGAAGGGTGTAACGGGCCTCGGCGCGGCGGTCGGCGCTGCTGCCGCCTGTGAAAAACTGAAAGTCCCCGGCCTCCAGCCGCCACACGCCGTAGGCGTCGGGAAAGGCAAACTGATTCAGCTGGAAAGAAAACACCACCCGCTTCCGTTCCCCGGGGCGCAGGGAAAGGCGGCAGACGCCCACCAGCTCCTGGGCCGGGCGTACATAAGAGGCCAGGCAGTCGCGCCCGTACAGCTGTACCACCTCATCCCCCTCTATGGAACCGGTGTTTTCCACCGTCACCTCTGCCCGGGCGCTGCCGTTGGGGGCGATGTGAAGGTGAAAATCCTGGTAGCGGAACTGGGTGTAGGAAAGGCCGAAGCCGAAGGGGCGCAGGGGGGTACAGCGGGAGCGCAGGTACCCGTCCCGGTTCAGGGAACCGGCGGCGAAGCTTTCCCCGGTGCTGCCGCAGTGTTCCCAATGGGGCAGGGGGCCGTGGCCCACCGAGCGGGGCAGGTCCAGCGGGAAGCGGCCCGCGGGGGAGAATTCCCCAGC
Source organism: Candidatus Caccousia avistercoris (assembly GCA_018715025.1). Classification (GTDB taxonomy): domain Bacteria; phylum Bacillota; class Clostridia; order Oscillospirales; family Acutalibacteraceae; genus Caccousia; species Caccousia avistercoris. The sequence goes on along the minus strand of DVMK01000193.1, from coordinate 573 downwards.
CAGCAGTCCGGCCAGGGCTTCCCCGCCCCAGCCGCCGGGCGCCAGGGCCTCCACAATGGCGGGCGCGTTCTCGTAGATCCACTCGCTCACCATGGGCCGCCCGTCGGTGTGGATGACAACGGTGCGGGGATTTTCCGCCAGCACGGCCTGCACCAGCTCCTCCTGCGCGCCGGAAAGCCGCAGAAAGGCGTCGTCGTTCCCCTCGCCGGTGGTGCAGTGACGGCCCCAGCCGTTTTTGCCGCTGACGCACACCACCGCGTAGTCCGCTTCCCGGGCGGCGGCGCGGGCAGCGTCCAGGCAGGAAACGGCGGGGTCCAGGTAGTCGCAGCCCTGGGTGTAGGTACAGTGCGGGAAGCGGCGGCGCAGGGCTTCGTAAATGGTGCTTTCCTGGGGGCGGGCCTGGCGGATGGCCTGGTCGGTGGCTTCCAGGTCATATTTGCGGGCCGGCTGGGGGGCAGCCTTCCCGTCTGTCAGGCCCGCCATGGCGGAAGCATCCTGCACCACCTGGAACATTTCCAGCATAGAGGGCAGGGTGTACCCGCCGTACAGCAGGCGCAGGCTGCCGCCGCCGGG
>DVMK01000192.1 GCA_018715025.1 Candidatus Caccousia avistercoris | reverse complement strand
AGGGACCTTCGGCTGGAGCTCGACGAGTCGAGCGGCGCAGTGCGAAGGGTGACAGACCTGAAAAACAACCTTGTTCTGGCAGAAAATTCTGCTTCGCAGGCTTTCGTGCTGGAATTGGAGGAAAATGAGTTTACCAGCGAGTATAAAACGTTCAGCTGCACGGCGTCCCACGGGGCGGCGGAGCTGAAGTGGGAGCTGGAGGGCGGCATTGAGGTGCATGCCCAGGTAAAGGAGGACGGGCAGGGCGGCCTGGCGTTTACCGCAAACGCCCAGTGCGGGCCGGAGAAACGGCTGCACAGCCTGGAATATCCTTTGATTGACGGGCTCCGCTCCATTTCGGGAGAAAACGATTATGTGGCGCATCCCTTTGCCACCGGATTCCTGGTCAAGGACCCGATGGAATCCTTTGCAGAAGAGGGCTCCGGCTTCCGGTATATGCCTTACCCCGAGGGATTTTCCGGTGCGACCATGCAGTTCTTTACCTACTATGCGAAGGGGGGCGCCGGGCTTTACTTTGCCGCCTACGACGGGGCCTACCACCACAAGTGGCTGAACTTCTACAAGCACGGCGGCGCGCTGCGGGCCAGTCAAATCTTCGGCTACGAGGACGTCGGCCCCGGCAAACTGGTTTCTGCCCAATGGCCCTTTGTCATGCAGACGGTGGGCGGCGACTGGTACGAGGCCTGCGACCGTTACCGGGAATGGGCGCTGCAGCAGGAATGGTGCTGCCGCGGCAAGGTGAAAGACAGGGCCGACCGGCCTGTGTGGCTGCTGGAAGAGACAGGGGCCGCCACCTTTGGCATAAACGGTATGCACGACCGTTCCAAATGGCTGAAAAAGTACCGGCAGGCAGTAGGGGCCCCCATTTTTCATGTGACAGGGCCGGACTGGAGCCGGGTGCCGCAGACCTATGGCTACGGAATCCCCGGCGGGTATGAGGACTGGTTCCCCACCTGCTTCAGCAAAGAGAACATAGAAACCTGCAAAGAGCAGGGCGACCACTTCGCTCCTTTTGAGTTCGACTTCCTCATCGCCACCAACAAGGGCGACAGCGAAAACATTCAGAAGAACCTGCAGAAGTGGCCGGCAAAGCCGAAATCCTGCGACAAATACAAGTTCAACATGCTGTGCCCCATCTGTGGATACACCCACGACCTCCATGTAGAACGGGACCGGAGGGTAGTGAAGGAATCCGGGGCGGACGCTATGTACTACGACATTTCCGCCAACAATATTCTGAAAACCTGCATGGATCCCTCTCATGGGCATCCGGTAGGGGCGGGCAAGGAAATGTCAGAGGCGTACCGGAAAATTTACCGGGACACCAGAGACGCCCTTTCTCAGGACAACGGAAAATATGTTCCGCTGGGAACCGAAATGATCAACGAAATTTTCCAGGACGTCCTGGATTTTTATCAGGCCCGTGCAAATGCACAGCCCTGTACTTCCTTTGAAAGCTGGCCTTACAGGCCTTTGACGCAGGCCAACCGGGCCTGGATCATCCCCATGTTCCACTATGTGTACTCTGAGTACGCGCCCCAGCGCCTGGACGGCTGGGGGAAGATTGTGGCGGAGGGCGGCGACCTGATCTACCACACCATCGCCAAAACCTACCTGTGGGGCGCCCTCTTTGAAATCAACAGCGAATACAGCCCCATGGAAGTGATTGACGAAGAAGGGGAGAATTCCTCTGACGAGCATTACTGCAAGCTGGTTTCCCGGGGCTTCCGGTTTGACGAGGATATTGCGGCTTACCTGGCCAAGTTCGCGGCCCTGCGCGTAGGCGAATACGGCAAATTCCTGGCCTACGGGCGTATGCTTCGCCCCTGCGAAATGGAGTGCCGCAGCATTTACCGCACCTACTTCCACTACAACCAGGGGGAAGGGGCCTCTGAGCAGAATTCCAGAGGCGTCATTCTGCGGGAAAGCGTCATCGCTCAGCCCTACAGCCTGGACGGCGAAACGGCGGTGTTCATTGCCAACACCACGGCCTTCCGGGAAAAGGTACGCTTTGAAAAGCCCCTCATTCCCAACGCCAAGACATACCGTGTCTGCCGCGACTACCCTGCCGGGAAGGGCAGCGAGGAGCAGGTGGATGCCGCTCAGCTTCTGGAACTGGAACTGGAACCTTACCAACTCATGGTCGTTCACGCGGCCTGTGAATAATCCATTTTGACGAATTTTATTTTAGGAGGTAACAGCAATGAAATTGGGTAAAAAGGCACTTTCTATTTTCCTGGTAGCGGCTATGGCTGCTTCTATGAGCACCCTGTTGGGCGGCTGCGACGAAGAGCCCGCGGCTTCTGCCGGCGATGGGACCACCTCTGCGGCCGAGGGCGGCGATGAGGCTGGCGGCGATGACGCCGCTGCCGATGACGGTACCACCGAGGAAGAAGAAATCCATGTGAACCCCTATGCCGGCACTGAGTACCCCGAAGGAATTGAGGTTACGGCTTGGGCACAAAATTTCGGCGACATCTGGCTGGAAAACTTTGAAAAGCGTGTTCATGAGTATAACCTGGAGGGCAACGGCTACACCATTGTGGAAGAGTACATTGCCGGCGCAGCCTGGGACGAGCGCATCACCGCTGCCAGAGCTTCCGGCACCTGCCCCGACATTTACATGCAGTCTTACAACCATATCCCGGCCGGCGTGCAGAACGGCTACTACACCGCCTATGACGGCCTGCTTGACCAGTCGGTCATCGACGATATGCTGCCCATCATCCAGGACATGGTTCAGATCGACGGCAAAACCTACGGCTTCCCGCTGCTGTGTGAGCCTTCTCAGGTTCTGTACTACCGGAAAGACCTGCTGGAGGCCGGCGGCTACAGCGAGCCTCCCAAGACCTGGGACGAGCTGATTGAGATGGCCAACGCCCTCAAGACCGATGAAGTCTACGGCCTTGGCATTCCCAACTGGGGCGGCGAGGTTGCCTGGTCCACCTGGGGCATGCAGCTTGGCAACATAGGCCACGGCCCCCTCAACGACAACTGGGACGCCCCCACCATTCTGGATGACGACGGCTACCGTGAGATGGCCCTGTTCTTCAAAGAGCTGTACGACACCGGCGCAGTTCCGGAGCAGCCCCTGGGCGTCTACACCGACATCAAGCCCTTCGGCCAGGGCGACTATGTGTTCCAGATCTGCGGTTCCTGGGCGATTACCGACTTGATTGACAAGTATCCTGAAATTTGGGAGAACACCGGCGTTGCCGTAATGCCCACCAACGACGGCAACCAGGACAAGACCACCGCGACCATCGGCGGCTGGCTCTATGTGCTGGACGCTAAGTCCGACTGCCCCGAGGGCGCCTGCGACTACTTGAACTGGCTGGCAGATTCCGAGCATCCCGAACGTTTGGGTGATTATTACGTGAATTCCAAGTTTGCCAAGGCTTCCCCCTTCAGCAGCATTGCGGAGTGGACTACCACCCAGGTGGAGGGCGACGTGGACTACATTGAGGTTATCAACCACATCACCGAATACGGCCAGCCTGAAGCCTCTTATCTGTGGGATATCTCCATGAGCGTAGAGAGCCTGTTTGAAGATGTGGCCATGGGCTACAACGACATCGACAGCGCGCTGCAGGCCTGCCAGGATGAGATTCAGCAGCTGATCAACGACAACCAGCTTGCCGGCACCAATCCTAGGAATTAAAGCGTGAATCCCGGGGTCTGCCTGTAACATGGCAGGCCCCTATCTTTTACAAATGGAAAAGGAGTGAAATCCTTATGGCGGGAAAAGGAAAGGGAGGTACCCCGAAATATACGAAAATGCAGAAAAGGGACATGAGGGTCGCCTACCTGATGCTGCTTCCGGCTGTGGTGCTGCTGGGGATTTTCGTTGTCACCCCGCTGATCATGGCGCTGGAAAAGAGCTTCTATGAGTGGAACTTCTACATAGACTCAGTGTTTGTGGGCTTTGACAACTACCGGATCATCCTGTCGAACAAGAACTTCCAGCGGGCCGTTCTGAACGCCTTCAAATTCGTGATTATTCTGGTTCCCCTGCAGATTGTGGTGCAGTTTGCGTTTGCCAGCCTGCTGAAAAACCTTTCGGGCAAATTTGCCAACGTGGCCAAAACGGCGGTGTATGTGCCCAGCATTATTTCTGCTATTGTGGCCGGCATCATCTTCATGTTCATCTTTGAGTACAAGGGCGGCCTCATCAACCAGATGCTCACCTCTTTGGGCGGGGAGCGTATCGCCTTCAAGAACGACGGCTTCTGGGCCATGTTTTCCATCGTGGTGCCCTCTGTCTGGCTGGGCCTGGGCGGCGGGACAATTCTGAACTATGCCGGGCTGGTAGGCATTCCCGGCGAGTATTATGAGGCGGCCTCCATCGACGGGGCCAACGGCTTTCACAAGCTGATTTACGTCACTCTTCCGCAGATGAAGAATATCTTTGTGCTGCAGTGCATCAGCATGACCACCGGCACCCTTCAGACCTTCGAGCTGCCCATGATTATGACCGGCGGTGGCCCCAGAGAGCAGACCCTGACCCCCATGCTGTACATGTACAACAACTTCAAGAGCACAGGGCTGAGCCTGGGCTACACCATTGCCGGCGCAGTGCTGATGATGATCCTTATCGCCATCATCAATTCCTTCGTGTTCAAAGTAATCAAGTCTGAAAAATCCATTGACGGCTGAGGAGGTGTGCCGCATGAAGAATCAAACATTAGGCAGTAAAATCAGGCGCGGCATTGGGTATGCGGTCGCCGTTCTGGTGATGGCCATTTCCCTGTTCCCCCTGCTGTGGATGTTCCTGGCAAGCTTCAAAAAAGAGGAAGAGGTGCTCGCCGCACCGCTGAAGCTTCTGCCGGAGCGCTGGATTAACACCAACTACAAAGCGGTGTTCATGAACACGCAGAACCCGCTGCTGAACGCAATGCTCATTACCCTGCTGGTGGCTGTGCTGGGCGTGGTATTGTCCCTGGTTGTGAACATGATGGCGTCCTATGCGTTTGCGCGCCTTCAGTTCTACGGCAAAAAAATTCTCTGGGCTTACTGCATTCTCACCATGTACATTCCCGGCCTCACCATTACCATTACCTCGTACCT
>DVMK01000191.1 GCA_018715025.1 Candidatus Caccousia avistercoris | reverse complement strand
ACTATTTTTTGTCCTTGCGGGCGCTTCTGGCCTTCGCCATCAGCTCCTTCAGGGTTTTGTCGTCCTTCGCCGCCTGGCGGAAGCCCTCGCCGGTAATGGAACCGGCGTCGCCCACAATGAGAAAGGCGTTTTCATCCGTCTGGTGTACAATATCCATCACCTTGTGTACCTCGTCCCGGCGAAGGGCGCAGAGCAAAACCTCGCCCTCGCGGCCGCTGTACGCCCCCACCGACTTCAGCTTGGTGACGCCCCGCTCCATGTCTACCAGGATCTGCCGGGCGATCTCCTCGCTTTTTTCCGAAATAATGTACAGCAGCTTCCCTGTACCCACGTCTGTGCCGTAAAGGATGGCGTCGATGATGCGGGTGGACACAAAGATGGACACCACGGCGTGCAGGGCGCTTTCCAGGCTTTGGTAGGCCACAGCAGAGATGAGCACAACCACCAGGTCAATGAGCAGCATCAGCCGCCCCATGGAAAGGTGGCGGAAACGGCGGCCCAGCAGGCGGGCCAGCATGTCGGTGCCGCCGGTGGTGGCCCCCCGCAGGAAGATGAGCGAAAGGCCCACCCCCTCCAGCGCGCCGCCGCAGATGGCCGCCAGCAACGGCTCGTTGGTGTACGGCGTCAGGTACTGGGGCACCAGGCTGCCCACAATGTCAATGACGGCGGAGGAGAGGAAGGTGGCCAGAATGGTCTTGCCCACCAGCTTGTAGCCAATCTCCAGAATCGCCCAGAGGAAAATAGGGATGTTCAGCACAAAGGCGGTCATGCCGGTGGGCAGGCCTGTCAGGTAGTTGATGACGGTGGAAAGGCCCGTCAGGCCGCCGGGGGCGAAGTGGTTCGGCGCGGCGAACAGCTTGACAGAGCAGGCGAAGATTAGGCTCCCCGCCGTAAAATAGGCCAAATCCACCGCCAGGATGGCAGGCACGCTTTTTCCTTTGATCATGTCCATCCCTCCTTGCCAAATTTCCAGAAAGGGTTATTCTTCCCCGCAGACGACAGAAAAAAACAGGCGAAGGCGCTCCAGGTCGCCCTTCAGGTACACGTAGCCGAACAGGGCTTCCAGGGCGGTGGCGGCGTGGTAGTCCGCCGGGCTGGCGTTCTTCGGCACATGGGAAACGTGGGCGTTCCTGCCCCGGCGGTAGGCCTCCTCCTCCTCCTGGGTGAGAAGGGGCAGAAGGCGCTGGGCCGCCTGGGCCTGGGCCTGGCAGCACACCTGCTCCACCGCCCGCTTGTGCAGCTTGTTCACCGAACAGTTCCCCTGGCACACCAGGCGTTCCCGCACAAAAAGCTCGAACACAGCGTCGCCCACAAAGGCCAGCGTCAGAGGGCTGGCCTGCCGGGGGTCGCAGGGCTGCTGCAGAAAGCGTTCCACCGGCGTCCCCCCTTACTCCATAAAATCAAATTCCAGGTCGTACAGGCTGACGGTGTCGCCCTCCTGCACCCCGGCTTCCCGCAGAGCATCGATAACTCCTGTTTGTATTAATACTCTTTGAAAATACTGTAAGGATTCATAATCATCAAAATTGATGGAGCGGAGCACCGGCAAAAGCCAGTCTGCCTCCACCACAAACACGCCGTCCTGGGGGGTGACGGTCACCTGCCGCCTGCCCAGCTCCTCGGCGGGGGGCAGCGGCTCCGGTTCCGGCTCAAAGCGCAGGATGGGCGGCAGCTTGGCCAGCTTTTCCGAAATCCGGTTCATGAGGGGTTCCACCTGGTAGGCGATGGCCGCCATAATGGGGAAGAACTCGTAGCCCTGCTCTTCCACAAATCGGCGGAATTCCTCTACCTGCCCGTCCTCTGCCAGGTCGCACTTGTTGCCCGCCACCAGCATGGGGCGCTTGGCCAGCTCTGGGTCAAATTTTTCCAGCTCCTGGTTAATAATGCGGAAATCCTCCTTGGGGTCACGGCCCTCGCTGCCAGAAACGTCCACCACATGCACCAGCAGGCGGCAGCGCTCCACATGGCGCAGAAACTGGTGGCCCAGGCCGGCCCCGTCCCCCGCGCCCTCAATAAGGCCGGGAATGTCCGCCATAACGAAGGAGCGGCCCTCCCCCAGGCGCACCACGCCCAGCACCGGGGTGAGGGTTGTGAAATGGTAGTTGGCGATGTTGGGCTTCGCCTCGCTGACCACAGAGATGAGCGTGGATTTTCCCACGTTGGGGAAGCCCACCAGCCCCACGTCGGCCAGAAGCTTCAGCTCCATGAGAATTTCCATCTCTTCGCCGGGGGTGCCGGGCTTGGCGAAGCGGGGCACCTGCCGGGTGGGGGTGGCGAAGTGGCTGTTGCCCCAGCCGCCCCGGCCGCCCTTGGCAATAACCTGGGGCTCGTCGCCGGAAAGGTCGGCAATGAGGCGGCCGGTGGCCGCGTCCTTCAGCAGGGTGCCCCGGGGCACCTTCACCACCAGATCCTCCGCCTTGCGGCCGCTGCACCGGTTGCCGCGGCCGTCGCCGCCCCGGCCCGCCGTGTATTTTCGTTTGTAGCGGAAGTCTGCCAGGGTGGAAAGGTTGTCGTCCACCTGGAACACAATGTTGCCGCCCCGGCCGCCGTCGCCGCCGTCGGGCCCGCCGGCCGCCACGTACTTTTCCCTGCGGAAGGAGACGGCCCCGTTGCCCCCGTCGCCCGCTTTGATTTTGATTTTCGCGCTGTCAATAAACATAGCAATTCCAATCCCCTTTGGGGCGGGACGCCCCTTTTCCTAGTATGGCCAGGCTGTGAATCACAACCACCCGTAAAACGGGTGGTTTGCACAAA
>DVMK01000190.1 GCA_018715025.1 Candidatus Caccousia avistercoris | reverse complement strand
GCAAAAGAACCCTTCGCGCAGCACTGCTTTTCCCGGGGTGAAACATACAGTGCGCGACTTGTCCACCGCAGGTGGGGGAGATGGGAGGAATTTTTGTGCAGGAATTGTCACTTCGCATTATAGAGGAAGTCAAAAAATCGGTAGTAGGAAAGGACGCCATTGTGCGCAAGGTGTACATGGCGCTGCTGGCAGGGGGCCACATCCTGCTGGAGGACATTCCCGGCGTGGGAAAAACCACCCTGGCCCTGGCCTTCGCAGGGGCTATGGGGCTGCGGTTCCGGCGGCTTCAGTTTACGCCGGACGTAACCCCCTCTGACATCACCGGCTACTCGGTGCCGGACCCGGCCACCGGGAAGCTGGAGTACCGGCCCGGGGCCGCTGTGTGCAACCTTTTTCTGGGGGATGAAATTAACCGGACAAGCCCCAAAACCCAAAGCGCCCTTCTTGAGGTGATGGAGGAGGGCCAGATTACCGTGGACGGCGTTACCAGGAAAATTCCCCCGCCGTTTCTGGTCATCGCCACCCAAAACCCGGAGGGCTCCGCGGGAACGCAGCCCCTGCCGGAATCCCAGCTGGACCGGTTTATGATCCGGCTGAGCATGGGCTACCCCACCCCGGAGGACGAGGTGGAAATCCTGCAGCGGAAGGGGGCCGCCGCCGCACGGGAGGCGGGGGAGACCCAGCAGGTGATTCAGCGGGAGGATCTGCTGCGGATGCAGCGGGAAACCGAGGAGGTTTACCTTTCCAAGGATCTCTGCCAATATCTGGTGAACCTTTCCAACGCAACCCGGGAAAGTGAAGAGCTCCGCCTGGGGGCCAGCCCCCGCGCCACCCTGGCCCTGGCCGCCATGAGCCGGGCGGGCGCTTACCTGGAAGGGCGCGACTACGCCGTTCCCCAGGATGCGGCGGCTGTGTTCCTGGACGTGATGACCCACCGGGTGAAGCTGAGCGCCAAGGCGCGGGTAGGGGGGAAGACGGTGTTCGACGTGCTGGCGGAAATTCTGCGCACCGTGCCCCAGCCCTCCCTGCATCGGTGAAGGAATATGGCGAAGCATCGGCTGGCGTACCTGGCGGTTCTCTGCGCCGGAGCGCTGTTCTTTATTTTCTTTAACGGATACCTGTCCTTTTTCGTCCTGCTGTTTCTGGCGGCGCTGCCTGTCGTTTCTCTTCTCTGGCTGCTGCTGTCCTTCCGGCGGGTCAGGATTGTTCTCTCTGCCTCCGCCCCGGCGGCGGAAAAGCGGGAACCCTTCTCCTTCCGCATTCAGGCGCAGGGCGGAAGGCTTCTGCCCGCGCCCTGCCTGCGGCTCGTCATTTCCCTGGAAAACTCCCTGGGCGGGGAGGCGGTGCGCGAAACGCTGTATTTCCCCTTCTGCGGGCGGCAGACGGCCGAACAGCCCTGCCGCAGCGGCTGGTGCGGGAAAATTACCTGCCGGGCGGTAAAGGCCTCGGCCCTGGATTTTCTGCAGCTGTTTTCTTTGCCGGTGCGCCTGCCGGCCCCCAGCGCCGTGTTTGTGCTTCCCTCCCGGGAACCGGCCCCTGCGGGGATTTCAGAAAACTCCATGCTGCCCGGTTTTGGGGATCTGATCGTCCCCACCCTGCCGGGTTCTGACTTTTCCGAGCCCTTCGAGGTGCGGGAATACCGGGAGGGCGACCCTCTGCACCGCATCCACTGGAAGCTGACGCAGAAAACGGGCCGCATAATGGTGCGGGAGGGGAACCGTCCCGCCGGGCGCGCCATCCGCTTTCTGCTGGAATACGGCCCCACGCCCCGGGAAACGGACTGCGTGCTGGAAGCCTTTGCCCGCCTGGCGTTTCTTCTGCTGGAACACGGGATCGGCGCCCAGGTGTTCTGGGCGGCGAGGGAAGAGCTCTGCGCCGGGGATTTCGGCCAGGAGGAGGAAGCGGGCGAGCTGCTGGCCCTTCTGCTCTCTGCCCGCCCGGCAGCGGGCTTCACCTCTTTGGAAAGCTACCAGGCGGAGGAAATGCCCCGGTGCGCCCACCTGGTTTACATTACGCCCTCCCTTTCCGGGGAAGCGCTGGCCAGGCTGACGGAGGAGGAGCAGCGGGTGACGGTCCTTCTCTGCGGCGCAGGGGAGCGGGGGGCGCAGGGCGGCGCGGTGGTGCGCGTCCTGCCGGGAGAGATGAACGCCGGACTGGCGGAAGTGGAATTGTAAATGATGAGACGAAGAATTGCCAAAGAACAAGAATTGGGCCTGTTTTTGCAGAAGCCCCGGTTCCAGCGCGCGGAAGGCGGCGGGCCCGCCCGGCTTTTGCTGGATTTCCTTCTGCTGGTCCTGGGCCTGTTTGGAACGGCCTGGGCTTTTTCCAGCGCCTTTTCCATCCCTGCCCATGTGCCGGCGCTGCTGGCGGCGGCCGCCGTTTTGTCCGCCCTTTTCACCGCCGCCTACCGGTGGCGGTTTGTGGATATTTTGCTCTTTCTGCTCTCCGCCGCCCTGTGCGTAGGTCTGTGGAGGGCCCAGGAGGAAATTGTGCAGGGATTCCTGCTGGCGGCCAACGGAATGATGGCGGCATATACCAGGAATTCCCAGTTCCAGTTCCCTACCTTCGTGATGGAAACGCTCACCGCAGCGGAGGCCAGGCGGTGCTGCACCATCTTCCTCACGGCGGTGCTGATCCCTGCGGGGGCCGCCCTCTCCTGGGCGGTGGTGCGGCGCAGGAGCTTTGTGTTCTCCTTCCTGTTCACCTTCCCCTTCCTCCTTTCGGCGCTTATGTTCACCATTACGCCGGATCTCAGGGCCATGGGCCTGGTGCTGCTGTTTTGGGCGGCGATGGCCTTTCTCAGCTTCCGCAGGCGGGATTCCCTCCGCAGGCGGCGCTTTTCCCCAAAACCGGCGGCCTCGGCGGGCATGCTGGCGCTGCTTCCCCTGCTGTGCCTTCTGCTGGGCGGCCTGTTTCTGGCCGTTCCTCGGGAAGACTACGAAAGGCCGGCCCCGGTGGACGGGCTTCGGGTGGAACTGGAGGCGGCGGCGAGGCAGGTTTCCCAGCGAACCTCCGGGGCGCTGCGCTTTGGCGGAAGCCTTAACCAGGCCAGCCTGCAGAACGGTGGGGGCCCCTCCTTTACCGGGCAGAACGTGCTCATGGTACGGGCCAGCGAAGCGATTCCCCTCTACCTGCGCGGCTTTGCCGGCGCCCTTTACGACGGCGAGGCCTGGCGGCAGCTTCCCAGCGAACGCTACGCCGGCCTGGAGGAAGCGCTGGCCGGGGATTCCCCCCTGAGCCTGCAGGGCCTGCTGGCCTCGCAGCTTTCTTCCCGGGTTTTCGTCACCGTGCGGAATGTGGGGGGCGACCGGCAGATTGTGTATTCGCCCTATTTCCTGGCCACCAGCCCGGAGGAGTTTTCAGCGGTTTCCTATGTGAACGACGCCTTTCTGCGGGGGAACCTGTTTTCTGCCCCGGAGGAATACAGCTTCGCCTGCGCAAACCCCCTCTGGCTGCCTGTGCCGGGCAGCCGCCTGCTCACGGCAGAGGCCCTGCTGAACGGGGGTTCCGGCCGCATGGAGGCTTCCTACGGGCTGGACGGCAGCGAGGAATCGAAACGGATCATAGAGGCCCTGTACCGGGAGGGCCTTCCCCAGGAGCTTCTCGACGCCTTGCCGGAGGAGCAGCGGCAGCTTTTGCAGAAGGAGGCCGTCTACTCCAATTTTGTCTATGACAATTACATGGAGGTGCCGGCGGAGCTGGAGGAAAAACTGCTGGAGGCCTACGGCACCGGCGGGAATTTTACCTTCCAGGACGCGGTGGAATGGGCCGCGGACCAAATCCGGGGCAGCGGCAGCTACACCCTTACGCCGGGGCAGACCCCGGCGGGCAGGGATTTTGTGGAATACTTCCTGTTTGAGGGGCGCGAGGGCTACTGCGTTCACTTCGCCAGCGCCGCGGTGCTGCTGCTCCGTTCCTACGGCATTCCCGCCCGGTATGTGGAGGGCTTTTCGGTGACGGCGGAGGAGCTGGCCGGGGCCGGGGCTGAGGGCTGGGTGGCCGTGGAGGACAGGCGTTCCCACGCCTGGGCCGAAGCCTACTGCCCCGGCCTGGGGTGGATCCCCGTGGACGCCACGCCGGGGGGCGGCATGGCCGCAGAGCTGGCGCAGGAGCAGGCACCGGAGGAGGAGAGCCAGCCGCCGGAGGAGGAACCGGAATCCCTGCCGGAAAGCGAGGCCCCCTCTTCCCAGACGGAAAGCGAGGAGCCCCAGTCCTCTTCCCGCCCGGCTGAGGTTCCGGTTTCCCAGCCCTCCGGCGGCGCGGCCCCGGGGCAGGAGGCCGGCGGCGGGCTGCCCCGGTGGGCGGCGGCCGCTCTGTGCGCCGCAGCGTTTGCGGCGCTTCTGGCAGGGTCGGCCGTTCTGCGCCGCACCCTGCGGGAAAGGCGGTTCCGCACCCTGCCCGGAAACCGGGCGGTGCTCTCTATGCACCGGTACGGGGAACGCCTGCAGCGCTTTGGGGAGCCCATGGACCCGGTGCTGCAGGCCCTGGCGGAAAAGGCCAGGTTCAGCCGCCAGGGAGTGAACGGGGAAGAACGTCGGGACGCCCTGCGCCGGGTGGAGCGGATGCGCCGGCGGGCCTGGGCCGCTCTGCCCCTTTGGAAACGGGTGATTTTCCTTCTGATTGCCTGGTAACATGCAGAGCGCCGGGCTGGCTGAAAAACGGCGGTTTCCCGTCTTGCAAATTCCGGCAGGGCATAGTATAATGAAACGGAACATTGTCCGTATCATGAAACTGAACAGGAGGCCTACCATGAACAGCAGCGAAAAAAAGAGCTTGCAGATTACCGCCTGCAAGATCAGAATGGACGCCATTGAAGGCGTCTATCACGCGAAATCAGGCCATCCCGGCGGTTCCCTTTCCGCCGCGGATCTGTACGCGTACCTGTATTTCAAAGAGATGAACGTAAATCCGGAAAAGCCGCAGGATCCTGACCGGGACCGCTTCGTGCTTTCCAAGGGGCATTGCTGCCCCGGTTTATACGGCGCTTTGGCCGAGCGGGGCTACTTCCCCCGGGAAGAGATGAAAACGCTGCGCCATGTGGGTTCTATGCTTCAGGGCCACCCCAACATGAACGACACTCCCGGCATTGACATGAGCACCGGCTCGCTGGGCCAGGGTGTTTCCGCCGCCTGCGGCATGGCGATGGCCGCCAAGCTGGACGGCAAGGATTACCGGGTGTACGCCATGCTGGGCGACGGCGAAATTGAGGAAGGCCAGGTGTGGGAGGCCGCCATGTTCGCCGCCCACAAAAAGCTGGACAACCTGTGCCTGATTGTGGACTTCAACGGGCTGCAGATCGACGGCCCGGTAGACGAGGTGGCAGGCCCTTCCCCCATTGATGAGAAATTCCGCGCCTTCGGCTTCGACGTGCAGGTGATTGACGGGCACGATTTCGACCAGATTGAAGCTGCCTTCGCCCACGCGCGCACCGTGAAGGGCAAGCCCTGCGCCATCGTGGCCAAAACCGTGAAGGGCAAGGGCGTATCCTTTATGGAAAACCAGGTGGGCTGGCACGGCTCCGCGCCGAATGCGGAACAGTATCAGACGGCAATGGAGGATCTGAACAAGATCCTGGCCGGATTGGAGGCAGAATAAATGGCTGAAATGGTGAAAATCGCTACCCGCGAAAGCTTCGGCAAGGCGCTTGCCGAGCTGGCGGACAAATACCCCGACGTGGTTGTGCTGGACGCCGACTTGGCTGCCGCCACCAAGACGGGCCTTTTCCAGAAGGCGCACCCCGAGCGCTTCATCGACTGCGGCATTGCCGAGAGCAACATGGTGGGCGTGGCGGCTGGCCTGGCCACCTGCGGAAAAATCCCCTTCGCCGCATCCTTCGCCATGTTCTCTGCCGGTCGCGCCTTTGAGCAGGTGCGCAACTCGGTGGGCTACCCTCATCTGAACGTGAAGATTGTAGGCTCCCACGCGGGCATTTCCGTAGGCGAGGACGGCGCCACCCACCAGTGCTGCGAAGACCTGGCCCTCATGCGCACCATTCCCGGCATGGTGGTGCTGAACCCCTCTGACCATTATGAGATGCGCGCCGCCGTGGAGGCCGCCATCCAGTACAACGGGCCTGTGTACCTGCGCCTGGGCCGCCTGGCGGTGGAAAGCGTCAACAACAACGACGACTATTCCTTTGAAATCGGCAAGGGCATCACCCTGCGGGAGGGCTCTGACATTACGGTTATTGCCACCGGCCTGATGGTGGGCGAGGCTGTGAAAGCCGCCGACGCCCTGAAGCAGCAGGGAATCAGCGTCCGCGTGGTGAATATCCACACCATCAAGCCCATTGACCGGGAGATTATTTTGAAGGCCGCGAAGGAGACGGGCAAAATCATTACCGCCGAAGAGCACAACGTGATCGGCGGCCTGGGCGACGCGGTGGCCAGCGTGCTTGCCGAGGAGCTTCCCACTCCTCTGGTGAAAATCGGCGTGAACGACCAGTTTGGCTATTCCGGCCCCGCCGCCGAGCTGCTGGAGCGTTTCGGCCTGTGCGCTTCCCACATAGAAGAAGTGGTGAAAAAGACGCTGGGCAAGGCGTAAAAATAGTAATGCCCCGGCAAGGAAGCCGGAGGAAAGACAAGACGGAGGCAGACACCCTGGTACGGCCTTTTGGCCGGAAGGGGTGCCTGCTTTTTCTATCCTGTACTTCCGCCGGGGCGGGAAGGAGGCCGGTGAATGGACAAAGTGATGCAAGAGATACAGGCGTTTATGGAAAAGCCGCTGAGCGGGCCTGAGATTGCCCTGATCCTGGCGGTGCTGGTGCTGTTCCTCCTTCTGGTGGTTTGGGCAGACCAGAGGCGCGCCAGGGCAAAGGCCAAAAAATTCCCCCAAAGCCACCCGGGCGCCGCCCTGGTGTACCTGTACCAGGAGGGGCGGCCGGCCCTTCGGGGAAGGGTGAGCTGCAGCAAGGGGAAGGCCTCCCCGCCGTTCCCCGTGCCCGCTTCCCGCCACCCGGCGGGGGAGAAGGGCCTGGCCTTCTACCTGGCCCCCGGCCCGTCGGCGGTGACGGTTCTGTTTTACCGGGGCAGGGGAGGGGACGGGGCCGCCCTGGCCTCTGGCCAGGTTTCCTTCCAGGCGGAAAAGAACGGCGAGTACCGGGTGCAGCTGCAGCCGGGCGGCCGGGTGGCCGTCTCTCTGCAGAAGGGCAGCCGCCTGGAGCTTTTGGAGCCGGAGCCGGAGCCCCCCCGGCGTACCCGGGAGGAGCCGCCGGTGCGCCGCCCGGTAAGCCTTGACGTGGTGCGGGATTTCCGCCTTCGCGAATTCCTCCGCCTGCTCGCCTGCTGCCTGTTTTTGCTGCTTCCGCTGGGGTACCTGGCGGCGTGGGGCGGCCTGTCCCCCTGGATTCTTCTGTTCCCGCCCGCCCTGTTCCTGGTGGCC
This sequence comes from Candidatus Caccousia avistercoris, assembly GCA_018715025.1. Classification (GTDB taxonomy): domain Bacteria; phylum Bacillota; class Clostridia; order Oscillospirales; family Acutalibacteraceae; genus Caccousia; species Caccousia avistercoris. The sequence continues at coordinate 5,126 of DVMK01000190.1, read as the reverse complement.
TTCTGCAAAATGATGGCCGCCGGAACCCGGGGGTACCGGCGGGTGCTGGAGGGGCTGACGCCCCAGCGCCAGGAACGGCTCCTGAGGGATTTCCAGCAGCCTCACCCCATTGTGCGCATCAGCTCCGGCGAAGCCCACCTGCTGCCGGATTCCCTCATCTGCCGCAGCAACGGAAGGCTGACGCTCATCCCCCTGGAGGAGGTGGTGGCGGTGTCAGACCGGCATCCCAGAAAAACCTACGGCGTGGTGCGCTCCCTCACCGTCCAGGTCGCCAGCGGCCGGAAATACCACCTGGACTTTGCAGGCTTCCGGAAGCGGGATCTGCCGCTGGTCCTTGACTGGATCCGCGGGAAAAACGGCCGCGTGCTGGAGGAATAGGGCCTGCGGCGGGGGCGCGGGTTGCCTCCTTGACAAAGGAATATCCCACCCGTATAATGGTAATGAGCAGAGATCTTTGAGTGCGAAATTTCTTGTATTTTATCGTTTTGAGGAGGGCTACAGCCTATGGATTACGACAACAATAACAATTGGAATGCCGGCGGTTCCGGCGAAGCCCCGCCCCAGGGCACAGAGAACGGTTCCCCGTCCCCCCAGGGCCAGGAGTACGGCGCAGGGCAGGAGCCTGCCCCGGCCTACCAGCCGCCCCAGCAGCAGTACCAGCCTCCCCAATATCAGCCGCCGCAGTACCAGCAGCCCCAGTACCAGGCGCCCCAGTACCAGCCTGCGCCGCCTCCGTACCAGGGGAACGCGGTAGGCCAGCCGGTGGGCCAGCCGCAGGGCAGCAACGGCATGGCCATCGCCTCTATGGTGTGCGGCATCCTCTCTCTGGTGCTGTGCTGCGGCATGTGGATTTCCTGGATTTTGTCGGCGGTGGCCATCATTCTGGGCGCCGTCAGCCTTGCCAAGAAGAAGGGCGGCAGCGGCATGGCCATTGCGGGCATCGTCACCGGCGTGTTCGGCCTTCTGTTCTCCATCCTGTTTACGGTGATCCTGTTTGCCGCAGAGGGTTCCCTTGCGTATGGAGAATATTATTACGACTGGTTCTAAGCGGAAGGGGCAGCGCCCCGCAGAGGATACGTTTTACCGGCTGGGGCTTGCGCTTCTGCCGGTTTTCCTTTTGGCCTTCCCGGCCTTCCGCCTGCTGGGGGACGGCCTGCTCACCCTTTTCCCGCCCTGCCCGGTACACCGGCTTACGGGCTTTTTCTGCCCCGGCTGCGGGGCTACCAGGGCGCTGTGGGCGCTGGTGCGGCTGGATGTGTGGCACAGCTTCTGCTGGCACCCCTTCATTCCCTACGCGGCGGCCCTGTACCTGGCCTTTATGGGGTGGGAAACGGTGCGCCGCTGCCGGCGGCGGGGGCGCACCTTCCCCATAGAAAAGGGAATGTACCTGGGCGTGGCAGTGCTGTTTCTGCAGTTTTTCTGGAAAAACGCCGCCCTGCTGCTGGGGCTGAACCCGTTTTTTGTTGGGTAAACTGGATGGAATCAAAGAAAAGAGGTTATAACGCTATGAGTTTTGGTGAAAAAATTCTCCGGTATCAGGAGGACATCCTGCGGGATCTGGCAGAGCTGATCCGCATCCCCTCCGTTCGCTCCCAGGCGGAGCCCGGCATGCCCTTCGGCAGGGAATCCACCCGCGCCCTGCAGGCGGTTCTGGCCATGGCAGAGCGTCTGGGCCTTACCGTGAAAAATGTGGACAATTACGCCGGCCATGCCGAGTACGGCCAGGGGGAGGAAACCGCCGCCGTACTGGCCCATGTGGATGTGGTCCCCGCCGGGGAGGGCTGGGAGACGGACCCCTTCACCATGGTCATAAAGGACGGCTGCTGCTACGGCCGCGGCACTGCGGACGACAAGGGCGAGGCCATTGTGGCCCTGTACTGCCTGAAGGCCCTGAAGGATGAAAACGTGCCCGCCAGGCGCCGCCTTCGCGTGGTGTTCGGCGCGGGGGAGGAAACCGGCAGCGAAGACCTGGCCTACTATTATTCCAAGGAACCCCTGCCCGTCATGGGCTTCACCCCCGACGCGGAGTACGGCATCTGCAACCGGGAAAAGGGCATCCTTCGGGTGGACATCTGCGCCGGGGGGAACGATTCCTCCGTGGTGCGTTCCCTGAAGGCAGGCACCGTGGTGAACGCGGTGCCCGCCAAGGCAGAGGCAGAACTGGCCTGCACCCCCGGCCAGTTCGCCGCCCTGCAGAAGGCCGCCGAAACGGCAGAGGGCAGCTTCGCCTTTGAGGAAAGGCCGGAGGGGGGCGTGGTGCGCTCCACAGGCGTGGCTTCCCACGCCATGCAGCCCCAGGAAGGGGTAAACGCCGCCTCCCGCCTGATGAAGCTGCTGGCCTGCGTGTTTTCTGAGGAACAGCTGGGCAGCCTGATCGCCTTTGCCAACCGCGCCATCGGGCTGGAATACGACGGCGCGTCCCTGGGCGTAAAGATGGAGGACGGCGAGTCCGGCCCGCTGACCCTGAACCTGGGCCTGGTCTCTCTCGGGGCGGGGGAGGCCTCCCTCAGCCTTGACATCCGCTACCCGGTGACGAAGGACGGGGAGCAGATTCTGGCGCAGATCCAAGGGGAGGCGGAGAAGGCCGGGCTGGCCCTGGCTGCCAGCCACGACACCAAGCCCCTGTACCTGCCCGCAGAAAGCCCCTTCATCTCTCTGCTGAAGGACGCTTACCAGGCGGTTATGGGCGTTCCCGCCCAGCTGTACGCCACCGGCGGCGGCACCTACGCCCGCTCGCTGAAGTCCCGCGGGGTAGCCTTCGGCCCCTTCTTCGACGACGAGCCGGACCGCCGCCTGCACAACACCGGCGAGCATTTTGAAATCGCCCGTTTCATGCAGCACGCTCAGATCTGCCTGGAGGCCATGTACCGGATGATCACTGCAGAGTAAGCCGCAAAGCGGAAAAAGCCCGCAGACAGCAAAAAGCCTCCCCTCAGCCGCATCGGGCGGCGGGGGAGGCTTTTTGCACGCGGGGGAAGTCTTAGTCTTCCCTGGCCTGCCGGCCCAGCTTCTCCATGCAGGAGCGGCAGACATTGTAGCCCATGTAGGTGGAAATATCATCCATGCTGTTGCAGAACACACAGGAGGGCTGATATTTCTTCAGGATGATGCAGTTGCCATCCACGAAAATCTCAAGAGGATCCTTGTCGTTGATGTTCAGGTTCCTTCTCAGCTCTGTGGGAATGACAATGCGGCCAAGGTTGTCAATAGGGCGAACAATTCCGGTCGATTTCATGATAAAAGCATCCCTTTCTTTTATTTCCTGTCATATCCTGTAAGTATGTATCAATAATAGTATTTTTTGGAAATTTTGTCAAGCCATTCCACGAAAAAATTTTTGAGGGGGCTTGGCATATTTTTTTGGGCCGGGCAATAGGATTTTTCCATAGGAAGGAGGGGAAGGGTATGCTGAATTGGATTTGGGCCGGGATGATCCTGGTCAGCCTGGTGTGCGCCGCCGCCACCGGGCGGATGGAGGCGCTTTCTGCCGCCGTCTTTTCCGGCTCCCAGCGCGCGGTAGAGCTGACGTTCGCCATGGCGGGGGCTATGGCGGCCTGGACGGGGCTTCTCAAGGTGGCCGAGGCCGGGGGCCTGACCGCCCTGCTGAACCGGGCCCTGCGGCCTGTGGTGCGGCGGCTGTTTCCCCGCTATGAAACCGACAGCGAGGCAGGCCGGGCCATCTGCATGAACATAGCCGCCAACCTGCTGGGGCTGGGCAACGCCGCCACCCCTATGGGCATTGCGGCCATGAAAGCCATGGCCAGGGAAAACGGGGGCGGGGCGGACCGTTCCATGGTGCGGTTTGTGGTGCTGAACACCGCCTCCCTGCAGCTTTTGCCCACCACTTTGGGGGCCCTGCGGGCTGCCAGCGGCTCTGCGGCCCCCTTCGACATTCTTCCGGCGGTGTGGGTCACCTCGGCTTTGTCCCTGCTGGCGGCCCTGGCCGCCTGCTATGTGCTGGAGAAGCCGCATGGATAGGGCGGGGCTGTACGCCGCGCCCCTGTTTGTGGGGGTTATTCTGCTGTTCGGCCTGTGCCGCCGCGCGCCGGTGTTCGACGCCTTCACCGCCGGGGCGAAGGAGGGGCTACGCTCCTGCGTTTCCCTGCTTCCCACCCTGGTGGGTTTGGTGATGGGGGTTTCCATGCTGTCCGCCTCCGGCGCGCTGGAGCTGGCAGCCTCCCTGCTGGCTCCGGCAGCCCGGGCCATCGGCCTGCCGGAGGAGGTGATCCCCCTGGCGCTGATGAAGCCAATCTCCGGCAGCGGCGCCACCGCCCTGCTGTCTGAAATTTTCCATTCCCAGGGCGCCGACAGCTTTGCCGGGCGGGTGGCCTCTGTGCTGGCCGGTTCCACCGAAACCACCCTCTACTGCGTGGCCGTCTATTTCGGGGCCGTGGGCATAGGGAAGAAGAACCACGCCCTGCCCGCCGCCCTGGCGGGGGATTTGGCCGCCTGCCTGTGCGCCGGGTGGACGGTGCGGCTGTTCCTGGGGGGCGGCGCATGAGCGGGAAGCGCCTGCGCATTGTGCTGGCAGGGAACCCAAACTGCGGCAAAACCACCCTGTTCAACCGGCTGACCGGTTCCTCCCAGCAGGTGGGGAACTGGCCCGGCCTTACGGTAGAGCGGAAAACAGGGCTGTGGCGCGGGCCAGGCGGGGCGCAGGCCGAGCTGGCCGACCTGCCGGGCGTTTACTCCCTTTCCCCCTATTCCCCCGAGGAGCGGCTGGCCCGCGCCGCCCTGGAAAAGGATAAACCGGATCTGATCCTCAACCTGGTGGACGCCGTTTGCCTGGAGCGCAGCCTGTACCTCACCTCGCAGCTGATGGAGCTGGGGATCCCCATGGTGGTGGCCCTGAACCGGATGGATGCGGCGGGGAAACGGGGGATCCGCGTGGATCCCGGGGCGCTGGGGCGGCGGCTGGGCCTTCCGGTGGCCGCCCTCTCCGCCTCCCGCGGGGAGGGGCTGGCCCAGCTGGCGGCGCTGTGCTTTCAGGGCGGAGGCGTCCCCCGGGCAGATCGCCTGCCCCCGCTGCCCCGGAGGGGGAAAGACCTGGAATGCGCCCGGGCCGGCGCCCGGTACGACTGGGCGGCCGCGCACCGGCGCGCCTGCTGCCGCCTGCTGCCCCGGGG
>DVMK01000189.1 GCA_018715025.1 Candidatus Caccousia avistercoris | reverse complement strand
TTATCTTACAATTTATAGGTTAAGATTGTGCGGAAATTATTTTTTGGAAAGGAAGGGATTCCATGATCAAAACCTTGGCGAAAAGTATCCGGGAGTTCAAAAAGCCCTCGCTGCTGGCGCCAATCTTCGTTTCCCTGGAGGTGGTGATGGAATGCATCATCCCCTTCGTCATCGCCAACCTGGTGAACGAGATCAAGAACGGCTGCTCGATGGGCGAGCTGCTGCGGTACGGGGCCCTTTTGGTGGCCATGGCGGTGCTTTCCCTCACCTTCGGCGCCATGGCGGGCTCTTACTGCGCCACCGCCAGCTGCGGCTTTGCCCGGAACCTGCGGAAGGATATGTTCTATAAGATCCAGGACTATTCCTTTGAAAACATCGACAAATTCTCGGTTTCCAGCCTGGTGACCCGGCTGACCACCGACATTACCAACGTGCAGTTGGCCTACATGATGATTGTGCGCACGGCCATCCGCTGCCCGCTGATGCTGGTGTTCTCCTTCGTCATGGGCTTTGTCATGGGCGGGCGCATGGCCCTCATCTTCCTGGCCACCATCCCCATTCTGGGCATTGGGCTCATCGTGGTCATCCGCAAGACCATGCCCCTGTTCCGGCGGGTGTTCAAAAAATACGACGCCCTGAACAGCTCCATTCAGGAGAACATCCGGGGTATGCGGGTGGTAAAGGCCTACGTGCGGGAGGACTACGAGAAAAAGAAGTTCAACGCCGCCGCCGAGGACGTGAAGAACGACTTCACCCGGGCAGAGCGGATTCTGGCCTTCAACAACCCCCTCATGCAGTTCTGCGTGTACGGGGTGATGATTTTCGTCATGACCTTCGGCTCTTACACGGTTATCACCTCCCGGGGGCTTGCCCTGGACGTGGGGCAGATGTCCTCACTGCTCACCTACAGCTTCCAAATCCTCATGAGCCTGATGATGCTCTCGATGGTGTTTGTGATGATCACCATGGCGGCGGAGTCCGCCGAGCGCATTGTGGAGGTGCTCACCGAGGAAAGCACCCTGCAGAGCCCGCCCGACGCGGTGGAAACGGTGAAGGACGGCTCCATCGATTTTGACCACGTCAGCTTCAAATATTCCAAAAAAGCCGCCCGCATGGCCCTTTCCCACATTGACCTGCACATCCGCTCCGGCGAAATCATCGGCGTCATCGGCGGCACCGGCTCCTCCAAATCCAGCCTGATCCAGCTCATCCCCCGGCTGTACGACGCCACCGAGGGCGCCGTGCGGGTGGGCGGCGTGGACGTGCGCGACTACGACCTGACGGCCCTGCGCAACCAGGTGGCCGTGGTGCTGCAGAAGAACGAGCTGTTTTCGGGCACCATTAAGGACAACCTGCGCTGGGGCAACAAGGACGCCACCGACGAAGAGCTGGAGGCCGCCTGCCGCATGGCCCAGGCGGACGAGTTCATTCAGCGGTTCCCCCAGAAATACGACACGTACATCGAGCAGGGGGGCACCAACGTTTCCGGCGGGCAGAAGCAGCGCCTCTGCATTGCCCGCGCCCTGCTGAAGAAGCCGAAAATCCTCATTCTGGACGATTCCACCAGCGCGGTGGACACCCGCACCGACGCTCTCATCCGCCAGGCGTTCCGGCGGTACATCCCGGAGACCACCAAGATCATCATCGCCCAGCGGATTGCCTCTGTGCAGGATGCTGACCGGATTGTGGTGATGGACGGCGGCGCGGTGAGCGCGGTGGGCACCCACGAGGAGCTGCTGAAAACAAGCGAAATTTACCGGGAGGTCTACACCTCCCAGAACAAGGCGGGAGGTGACAAGGATGCCCAGTAAGAAACCGGAGGGGAAGGGCAGCCGCAAGGCGGTGCTGGGGCGGCTCATCCGTATGCTGTTCAGCTTTTACCCGGCGATGCTGCCGGTGGCCCTGGTGTGCATCCTCTTCAACGCGGTGGTCAGCTCGGTGCCCTCTCTGTTCATGCAGAACGTGCTCGCCCTGGTAGAGCAAAGCTGGCAGACCGGGGACTGGTCTGCGGTGGGCGGGCAGATTTTGGGCTACGCGGGCACCCTGGCCTGCTTTTACGGGGCCAGCCTGCTGGCGGGCTTCGCCTACTCTCAGCTGATGGCCGTCATCACCCAGGGCTCGCTGGCCAAAATGCGGGAAAAGATGTTCAACGGCATGCAGGACCTGCCCATCAAGTATTTCGACACCCACAACCACGGCGACGTGATGAGCTACTACACCAACGACATTGACACCCTGCGGCAGATGATCTCTCAAAGCCTGCCCCAGCTTCTCATTTCGGGGGTGACGGTGCTCACCGTGCTGGGGGTTATGCTGTACTTCAGCCTGTGGCTCACCCTGGTGGTGGTGGCCGGGGTGGTGTGCATCACCTTTGTGGTGAAGCGCATCGGCGGCGGCTCCGCCCGGTACTTCATCCGCCAGCAGCAGGCCATCGGCCGCACCGAGGGCTTTGTGGAGGAGATGATGAACGGGCAGAAGGTCATTAAGGTATTCTGCCACGAGGGCGAAGCGGAAAAGGAATTCGACGCCATCAACGACGCCCTGTTCGCCGACGCGGAAAAGGCCAACCGGTACGCCAACATGCTCATGCCCATTCTGAACAACATCGGCAACGTGCTGTACGTGGTGGTGGCCCTGGTGGGCGGCAGCCTGCTGCTGAGCGGCGCCACCAACGTGAGCTTTTCCGGCCTGGCCTTCGGCATCAGCATTGTGGTGCCCTTCCTGAACATGACGAAGCAGTTTTCCGGCAACATCAGCCAGGTTTCCGCCCAGCTGAACTCGGTGATTATGGGCCTGGCGGGCACCCAGCGCATTTTCGACCTGATTGACCAGGAGCCGGAGGCCGACGAAGGCTACGTGACCCTGGTGAACGCCAAAGAGGGGGAGGACGGCAGCCTCACCGAGTGCCGGGAGCGCACCAACGTGTGGGCCTGGCGCCACCCCCACAGCGACGGCACCGTCACCTACACCCGCCTGGCGGGGGACGTGCGCCTGTACGACGTGGACTTCGCCTACGAGGCGGGCAAGACGGTGCTGCACAACATTACCCTGTACGCCAAGCCGGGCCAGAAGGTGGCCTTTGTGGGCAGCACCGGCGCGGGCAAAACCACCATTACCAACCTGCTGAACCGGTTCTATGACATTGCCGACGGCAAAATCCGCTACGACGGCATCAACATCAACAAGATCAAGAAAGCCGACCTCCGCCGCAGCCTGGGCATGGTGCTGCAGGACACCAACCTGTTCACCGGCACGGTGATGGACAACATCCGCTACGGCAGGCTGGACGCCACCGACGAGGAGTGCATCGCCGCCGCCCAGCTGGCCGGGGCCCACGACTTCATTACCCGGCTGCCCCAGGGGTACGACACGCCCCTTTCCGGCAACGGGGCCAGCCTCTCCCAGGGGCAGCGGCAGCTGCTCTCTATTGCCCGGGCGGCGGTGGCCGACCCGCCGGTGATGATTCTGGACGAGGCCACCTCCTCCATTGACACCCGCACCGAAGCCATTGTGCAGCAGGGCATGGACGCCCTCATGACGGGCCGCACGGTGTTTGTCATTGCCCACCGGCTCAGCACGGTGCAGAATTCCGACGCCATTATGGTGCTGGAGCACGGCCGCATCATCGAGCGGGGCACCCACCAGGACCTGCTGGCCCTGAAGGGCACCTACTACCAGCTGTACACCGGCGCTCTGGAGCTGGATTAAGCGCATAGCCCAGCCCTCCCTCTCATATATATGGAACTATGAGAAGGAGGACTGGGCCATGTTTGTTGTTTCGATCAAAACAGGAAAAAAGAAGCTGGTGCTGTGCCTGGCGGCGGTCCTGCTGGCGGTGACGGCCGCCCTGGCCGCCGCCAAGCTGCTGGGGGGCGGCGGCCAGGGCGTTATGGCGTCCCTGCCCGCCGGGGAAACCAACGAGGAGCGGATCCTCTTCCTGGAAAGCTTCGGCTGGCAGCTGGAGCCCGAGCCGGAGGAGGTGCGCGAGGTGGCGATTCCCGCCCAGTTCAACGACGTGTACGAACAGTACAACCAGGTGCAGAAGGCCCAGGGCATGGACCTTGCCCCCTACGCGGGCCGCACCTGCCGCCAATGGGTGTACACCGTCACCAACTACCCGTCAGAGGAGGCCGTGCGCGCCACCCTGCTGGTGCTGGAGGGGAAGATCATCGGCGGCGACCTGAGCAGCGCCGCCCTGGACGGCTTCCTGTGCGGCTTTGCCGGGCAGCCCGGCCTCGCGGGGGAAACGGACCCCCAGCCGGCTTCGCAGGCGCCCGCCTCCTCGCCGCCGCAGGCTTCGGGCGCAGAGGGGGCTTCGGCAGCGGCTTCCGCCGCGCCGGCGGAAAGCGCCGCCCAGGAGGCCAATGCCATCCCCGAGGACGCCTGGCCGGTAGACTGAGGGCCGCGCCGCCGCGGCCGGGAATGAAAAAAGGAGGAACGCCGTGGAACGGCTGGACAAAATACTGGCGCTGCACAACGTGGGCAGCCGGAAGGAGGCAGGGGCCCTGGTGCGGGCCGGGGCGGTGACGGTGAACGGCCGCGCCGCCGCCCGGCCCGAGCAGAAGGTGGACCCGGAGCAGGATGAAATTGCCGTGCACGGCCGCCCCCTCACCCTGCGCCGCCATGTGTACCTGATGATGAACAAGCCCGCGGGGGTGCTTTCTGCCGCCCGGGACAAAAACGCCCCCACGGTGGTGGACCTGCTTCCCCCCCAGCTGCGGCGGCGGGGGCTGTTCCCCGCCGGCCGCCTGGACAAGGACACCGAGGGCCTGCTTCTTCTCACCGACGACGGCGGGCTGGCCCACCGCATGCTGTCGCCCAAAAGCCATGTGTACAAGCTGTACGAGGCGCGGCTGGACCGGCCCGCCCAGCCCGGCGACCAGGCCGCCTTCGCCGCCGGGCTGCAGGCGGGCGAGCTCTCCTGCCTGCCCGCCCGCCTTTCCTGGGGGGAGGACCCCTGCCTGGTGCAGGTGGAGGTGCGGGAAGGAAAATTCCACCAGGTGAAGCGCATGTTCCACGCGGTGGGCAAAGAGGTGGTGGCCCTGCGCCGCCTTCGCATCGGGGGCCTTTCCCTGGATCCCGCCCTTTCCCCCGGCCAGGCGCGCTTCCTCACCGGGGAGGAGGTGGAGAAAATTTTCCTGCCCCAGGCGGTGGAAAATCCCACGGCATAATTTACGAAATTTATGTAAACAACTTTGGCATTTGTCAGATTCTAATAAGGATCCCCCTTAAAGTTTGGGTAAAAAAAGTCTGTTAAATTTCTTTTGATTCTGTTATGATAAGTACAGCTTAAGGCGGCTGCGTAGAGGCGCCTTATAAAACGCTTTGATTCAGGAGGATTATTATGGCAAGCGTAACTTTGAAAAACGTCTACAAGATTTACGACGGCGGTGTAACTGCTGTCACCGATTTCAACCTGGAAATCGCTGACAAGGAGTTCATCATCCTGGTAGGCCCCTCCGGCTGCGGCAAATCCACTACTCTGCGTATGATCGCCGGTTTGGAGGAGATCAGCAAGGGCGAGCTGTACATCGGCGACACTCTGGCCAACGACGTGGCCCCCAAGGACCGCGACATCGCCATGGTGTTCCAGAACTACGCTCTGTACCCCCACATGACCGTATTTGACAACATGGCGTTCGGCCTGAAGCTGCGCAAGACCCCGAAGGACGAGATCAAGCGCCGCGTGGAAGAGGCCGCCCGCATTCTGGACATCTCTCACCTGCTCGACAGAAAGCCGAAGGCTCTGTCCGGCGGCCAGCGGCAGCGTGTTGCCCTGGGCCGTGCCATCGTTCGTGATCCTAAGGTGTTCCTGCTTGACGAGCCTCTCTCCAACCTGGACGCTAAGCTGCGTGCCCAGATGAGGACGGAGATCTCCAAGTTACATAAGAGACTGGGCACCACCTTCATCTATGTAACGCATGACCAGACCGAGGCTATGACCATGGGCGACCGCATCGTGGTTATGAAGGACGGCTTCATTCAGCAGGTTGACACTCCTCAAAACCTGTACGACTACCCCTGCAACGAGTTCGTGGCCGGGTTCATGGGTTCTCCTCAAATGAACTTCATCAACGCTTCCATCGCCAAGAACGGCACCGACTTCGCCCTCACCTTCGGCCAGTACAGCATCAAGATCCCCGCCGCCAAGTGCAAAGACGTGGATCTGGGCGCTTATGTGGGCAAGGAAGTTGTGTTCGGCATTCGTCCTGAGGACGTACACGACGAGCCCGAGTTCCTGGCAAAGGTCAGCGACGGCATTGTAGAGGCCGACGTGGAAGTAACCGAGCTGATGGGCGCTGAGACCTACCTGTACCTGAACTGCGAGGGCAACGCCATTACCGCCCGCGTAGAGCCCACCTCCACCGCCAAGGCCAACGACAAGATTAAGATTGCCTTTGACCTGAACAAGATGCATCTGTTCGACAAAGAGACCGAGAAGACCATCCTCAACTGAAATACAAAGCAGTGAAAGGGCCGTGCCGCAGGGCGCGGCCCTTTTTCTCGCAGCTGTGCAAAAAAGCGCCCTTTCAAAAATGAATAATGTGTAAAATCCTGTTTCTGCGGGCAGAAAACCGAATTTCTTTTGAAAAAGTGTTGAAAAGTATTTTTCTTTTGTGTAGAATAATAATATATACAATTTCGTGTTGTGTCCGCGCAGGGTGGTCAGCCCCTGCTTTTTTCCTTGTACTCCAACCAAATATGAAGTGAGGGAGATTCATGTCAAACAGATTATTCCAGGGCGTTATCCACCAGATGCGCGACGCCATCGACCGCACCATCGGCGTGATCGATGAGACGTCGGTGATCATTGCCTGCAGCGAGCTGGGCCGCATTGGCGAGGTAAACGACAACATCACGGCAGAGGTCATGGCGGCTCCCAGTACCTTTGTGGTCAACGGTTACACATACCATTCCTTCGGGAGCCATTCCCGCCCGGAATATGCGGTGTTCGTTTCCGGCAACGATCCGGAGGCCGCCCGGTACGCTTCGCTGCTGGCGATTTCTCTCAACAGCATCAAGCAGTATTACGACGAAAAGTACGACCGCAGCAATTTCATCAAGAACGTCATTCTGGACAACATCCTGCCCGGCGACATTTACCTGAAGGCCAGAGAGCTGCGCTTCAACTCTGACGTGAGCCGCGTGTGCATGCTCATTAAAATTACCAACCAGACAGATGTTTCTGCCTACGACGTGATTCAGAACCTGTTCCCGGACAAGTCCAAGGACTTTGTCATCAACATTAACGAGACTGACATTGCCCTGGTGAAAGAGATCCGCGTGGGCATTGAGCCCAGAGACCTGGACAAGCTGGCCGGTTCCATTGTGGACACCCTTTCCAGCGAGTTCTACACCCACTGCGTGGTCGGCATCGGCACCACCGTCACCGGCATCAAAGACCTGGCCCGTTCCTTCAAAGAGGCCCAGGTGGCCCTGGAGGTGGGCAAGGTGTTCGACACCGAGCGCGCCATTGTCAGCTATGACAACCTGGGCATTGCCCGGCTGATTTACCAGCTGCCCACCACCCTGTGCGAAATGTTCCTGAAGGAAGTGTTCAAGCGCGGTTCCATTGAGTCGCTGGATCACGAGACGCTGTTCACCATTCAGCGCTTCTTTGAGAACAACCTGAACGTTTCTGAGACAAGCCGCAAGCTGTTCGTCCACCGGAACACCCTGGTGTACCGCCTGGAGAAGATCAAGAAGATCACCGGCCTGGACCTGCGCGAGTTTGAGGACGCCATTGTGTTCAAGGTGGCCCTCATGGTAAAGAAATACCTGACCGCCAACCCGGTGAAATTCTAAGGCGAATCCGGCGTGTTTCTAAAAATATTACAAAATAGTAACAATTTAATTCTTTTAAAGAAAAATAAGCGCAGCGCCCCTTGGTATGATACTATTATACCCAAGAGGGGGCGCTGCGCCTTTTTGCGGGCCGTGCCCAAGACTTTAGCAGCAGGAATGAGAGGGTTTTCCCAGTGATAACATTTAAGAATGTAAGCAAAATGTACCCCAACGGGACGCATGCGCTGAACCATGTGAACCTGCAAATAGACGAGGGGGAGTTTGTATTTATTGTCGGTTCTTCCGGCGCGGGCAAAAGCACGTTTTTGAAGCTGATTATGTGCGAGGAGCGGCCCAGCGAGGGAGAAATTGTGGTGAACGACACCGTGGTGACCGACCTGCGGCGGGGGCAGATCCCCTACCTGCGGCGCACCATGGGCATTGTGTTTCAGGATTTCCGCCTGATTGACAACATGAACGTGTACGACAACGTGGCCTTTGCCATGCACGTGGTGGGGGCCAGCAACAAAGAGATCCGCCGCCGCGTGCCGTACATTTTAAGCCTGGTGGATTTGCAGGACAAGGCGAAGAGCAAGCCCAGCGAGCTTTCGGGCGGCGAGCAGCAGCGGGTGGGCCTGGCCCGGGCGCTCATCAACAACCCCAGGCTGATTATTGCGGACGAGCCCACCGGAAACGTGGACCCGGCCCTCTCCTTTGAAATTGTGGATCTGCTCAGCGAAATCAACCGGCGGGGCACCACCATTCTGATGGTGACCCACGAGCACAGCCTGGTGAAGCACTTCCACCGGCGGATCATCGAAATCCGCAGCGGGAAGATTGTGGCGGACACCGGAAAGGTGGCGATGCTGAGATGAAGCTGAGCAGCCTGGGCTACCTTTTGAAGGAGGGCGCCAAGAATATATGGGCGAACCGCACCATGAGCTTCGCCTCGGTGGGCGTGCTGATCTCCTGCCTGCTGCTGACAGGGGCGGCGGTGCTGTTTTCCATGAACATTGACACTGCCATGCAGAGCCTGGAGGGGAACAACTCCATTACCGTGTACTGCCAGCAGGGGCTTCCCACCCTGCGGGCCGTGCAGGTGGGCGAGCAGATTATGGCGCTGGACAATATCAAAACCTGCGACCTGGTTCCCAAAGACGAAGCCGTGCAGGAAATGCTGGAAATGCTGGGGGACAACGGCACAGTGCTGGAGGGGCTCATGGGGGACGACAACTTCCTGCCGGACGCCTACCGGGTTTCGCTGGAGGATCTCTCCCTTTACGACGAGACGGCAGCGCAGATTTCCGCCATTGAAGGGGTCGAGAAGATCATCGACTATTCTGACATTGCAGAGCAGCTTACCGCCCTGGACCGCATGGTGCGGAACGTGTGCTTCTGGATTATTCTGCTGCTGGGCCTGGTTTCCCTGTTCATCATTGCCAACACGGTGCGGGTGGCCATGTTCTCACGCCGGCTGGAAATCAGCATTATGAAGTCGGTGGGCGCCACCAACTGGTTTGTGCGCATCCCCTTCATTGTGGAAGGGGTCATCATCGGCCTGGTGTCGGGCGGGCTGGCCAGCCTGATCCTGAACCTGGTGTACGACAGGCTCATCAGCTCTGTACAAATTCTCAACTTCTTCACCCCCGTTCCTCTGGACGGGTACCGCGGCGCCATTGTGCTGAGCTTCCTGCTCATCGGCACCGCCTTCGGCGCGCTGGGCGGCATCATCTCCATTGGCCGGTACCTGAAAAAGGACGTGGGCGGCATTATTACACTGTAACAGGGGGGAATCGACGTCATGCATCGGTTTTGGAAAAAGTGGAAAACGCCGGCGGCGGCCTTCGCCCTGGCGCTGGCCGTCTGCTTTGCGCAGGCGGCGCCTGTGCCGGCGGAAGCGGCCAGCCTTTCTGAGCTGCAGCAAACCCAGAAAGAGCTGGAGCAGCAGAAGGCGGAGAACGACGCGAAGCTGGCTTCCCTCAAGGAGGATCAGTCCAAGCAGCAGGAATACAAGAACGCCCTGGACGACCAGATGGCCAACCTGCAGACCCAGATTGACAGCCTGAACAGCCAGATTACCCAGCTGGACGGGCAGATTACGGAGAAGAGCGCGGCCATTGCGGAAAAGCAGCAGAACATTGACCAGAACGTGGAGATTTTGAAGGAGCGTCTGTGCGCCCTGTACATGGCGGGGGAGGCCAGCAACCTGGAAATCATCCTGAACTCTGAGAGCGTCATGGACATGGCGGAAAAAATCGAGCTCATGAACATGATCACCGAGCACGACACCAACCTCATTGCCAGCCTGAGCACCGAAATGGAGGAGATTTCTGCCGAAAAGGCCGAGATTGAAAGCCAGAAAACCCAGGTGGCAGAGGCGAAAACCCAGCTGGAAAGCAAGAGCAGCGAGCTGCAGCAGGTGCAGGCGGAAGCGGAGCGCGTGCTGAACGAGCTGAACCAGAGCGTGCAGTCCGTGCAGGCGGAAAGCGACCGCATCGCCAAGGAAAAGGAGCAGGCCTCTGCGGAAATTGACCAGTGGTGGAAGGACTACTACGCCCAGCAGGCGGCGCAGAGCGGCGGCTCCGGCTCTTCCGGCGGATCCTCCGGCAGCGGCGGGTACGTGAGCACCGGCAACTTCACCTGGCCGGTGCCCGGCTTCACCAACATAAGCTGCGGCTACAGCAGCAGCCACCGGGCCATTGACGTTTCCGGCGGCGGGCGCACCATTTACGGCAAGCCCATTGTGGCGGCGGACTCCGGCAAGGTTGTAACCGCCACCTACCACTACAGCTACGGCAACTATGTGATGATCGACCACGGCGGCGGGTATTCCACCCTGTACGCCCACGCCAGCAGCCTGGCGGTCAGCGCAGGGCAGACCGTCACCAAGGGCCAGGTGATCGCCTACGTGGGCTCCACCGGCAACTCCACCGGCCCTCACCTGCACTTTGAGGTGCGCGTCAACGGCAACCGCCAAAACCCCTTCAACTGGTTTTCCTGAGTGGGCAGAAGGGGAGAGGGGGAGGAAATTTCGGGATCTAAGAGCAAACCGGAAACTCTAAGCAGAACCATCAAATATAGAGCGAAATATAAAGTTTTCGTCCACCTTTTTCAAGAAGAATTTAAGAGAGAGCGAACGTGAAAGTTTTACTCGATTTTTTTCAAAAAATCG
>DVMK01000188.1 GCA_018715025.1 Candidatus Caccousia avistercoris | reverse complement strand
TGACCTTTCAAGGACATTCACCAAAAATCTTGCCATGCTGGTGAATCGGGAAACGGAGGATTAGCAAATGGAATTTTATGAGGTTATCAACAGGAGAAGAAGCATCCGCCAATTTGAGAACAGGGAAATCCCCAGAGAGGTATTGGAGCGGATTCTGGACGCGGGGCTGAAGGCCCCCTCCTCCAACCATCAAAGGCGCTGGAAGCTGGTAACGCTGACCGATAAGAACCTCATTCTGGATTTGGCGAAATTCATCCGTCCCTACCCCTGCCGGGTTCAGGAGCCGAAAACGCCGCAGCAGGAAATGTTTCAGATCGCCTACCCCCGCCAGCGCACGATGATTGAGGAAGCCGCCTGCGTGATTCTGCCCTATTTCAAGCAGAAATACCCCTTAAGCGGGGAGAAAAACGGCTATGGATTGATGGACTACGGCGCGGCATGGGCGCTCATTGAAAATATGCTGCTGGCCGCCACCGCCGAGGGGCTGGGAAGCGTGGTGCATATCCCGGTGAAGAAGGAGCCGGAACAGATAAAAGAGTTTCTGAACGTGCCTGACGGCTGGGCCCTGCCCGCCCTGGTGGTGCTGGGCTATGCGGTCAAAGACCCGCTTCTGCCGGCCCAGGTCAAGGCCACGGTGGGGAACAGGGTGCGCTGGAACAAATGGTAGGGAATCGGGTGGCGAATCGTTATGCAGCTGCGTGAAAGCAAATCATTTCCTCTTATTCGGGAAAATCTTTGTGCCCCTTCAGGAAGCGGTTTAAAGGCCGCACAGGCGAGCCCTGACCGGCCTGCGGGGAGCCTCTTTGCCGAAGAATGATGGGGGGACGGTGCAGTACCTTTTGCCCGCGCTGCCAGAAAATGGCCGGCGAATGAAATACCGAAAGAGGTATCGGCGCGTATTGCCTTTCGGAAGAAACCATGCGCAGAATGCAGAATAGGGTAGCGCTGAAACCGCGGGCAGAGGGGTCGATCTCCTTCGCCTGCGGCGGCTTTACAGAGCAGAGGCTTTGTGGTACAATGTGCGCGGAAAGCGGCGATGCGGGGGAGGTTGTTTTTGCAGCTTTCGGGAATAGCAGCGGAACCGCACAGAATCATGAAGAAAACGCGGGCTTCCCAGCCTGCGTTCCGCCCCCGGCCCAGGGCCGCGGAATGCGGCCGGTGCGCGAAGACCCCGCCGGAGGTGTGAAGCAGCTAAGGAACCGCACAGAACCATGAAAAAAACGCGGGCTTCCCAGCCTGCGTTCCGCCCTCAGCCCAGGGCCGCGGAATGCGGCCGGTGCGCGGCTTCCCCGCCGGAGGCGCGGAGGCGCATAGGAAGGAGAATCTGAGATGACCCATTACGAACGAATTCATGCCGCTATGCGGCATGAAAAGCCGGACCGTGTGCCGGTAATGTGCCAGCTGAGCCAGGGGTACATGGAAGCCCACGGCGGGGAAACGCCCTTCGACATGTACTTCAACGCAGAAAGCGCGGCCCGGGCCTTCTTCAAAACCAGGGAAGATTTGAACTTTGACGGCATTTTGCTGAACGTGACCTTTGAGGACAATTGGAAGGAGCTTTACGACGGGGCGAAGGTGGAGTACGGGGCGGACGGCTCCATGCGCTGCCTGCTGCCGGACGGCCGCCGCTTCGAGCATCGGAATCATCTGCTGCAGCTGGTGGGCGACCCGCTTCAGAACAGCACGGCGGACATTGACCAGGTAGAACCGGACCAGGTGCCCCTGCGGCTGGACTATTCCTCCGCCATGGCCCTGCACCGGATTGCGGTGGCAGAGGGAAAGCGCCGGGGCTTTTCCGTCCACGGCGAAATTGTCTCTCCCTTCGACTGCCTGTGCGTGCTGCTGGGGCTGGAAAACGCCATGATGGCCCTGGTGACAGACGGAGAAAAATGCGAGGCCATTTTAGACCGGTATGTGGAGCAGTGCGCGGCCTTTGCCAAGGCCCAGATCGACACCGGGGTGGACGCTATGAAAATTTCCTCCCCCTTTGCAGGCGGCAGCTTCATTTCCCGGGAATATTACGCCCGCTTCGTCCTGCCCTTTGAGCGCCGGGTGGTGGAGTGGATCCACCGCTACGCCCCCGCCGTGCCGGTGTACACCCACACCTGCGGCTTCATCGGGGACCGGCTGGACCTGATGGCGGAAAGCGGCATTGACGGGCTGGAGTGCATGGATCCCCCGCCCCTGGGCAACACCCTTTTGCAGGACGCCAAGGAGCAGGTGGGGAAAAAGCTGTTCCTGAAGGGAAATATGGACTCGGTCAATGTGCTGCTGAAGGCTACGCCGGAAAGCCTGGAGGCCTACGTGCGGGATATGCTGGCCTGCGGCATGCCCGGCGGCGGGTACATTTTGAGTACGGCCTGCTCGGTGGCCCCCGGCGTAAAGCCGGAGATCCTGCGGCTGCTGGCGCCCCTGGCGGAAAAATACGGGGTCTATGGGGAGGCGTAAGCCCCCCTTTTTTCTTCCCCGGAAGGAAGCGGAAAAAGAAAAAGATCTGGAAAAACAGGCGGCGTCCTGTTATGCTATATAAGGAATCCTAATTTTCAGGAAAGACTGGTGCAGTTATGCAGAAAACCATTTTGGCAGACACTCATACCCACAGCGAATATTCCCCCGACGGGGCAGAGCCTGTAGCCCGGCTCTGCCAGGCGGCAGAGGAAGCGGGGCTTCTCTCTCTGACGCTTACCGACCACTGCGAATGCCATGAATTTGAGCAGGACCATTACGCCCAGCGGATTCATGATTCCTACCAGGCGGCCAAAAGGGCGGCGGAAACGGCCGGCATAGAGCTGCTGGCCGGGATCGAAATGGGGGAGGCGGTGCAGGACCCGACGGCGGCCCGGCAGCTTCTCACCGCTTATTCCTTCGATTTTGTCATCGGCTCCACCCACGCCCCCAGAGGGAAGAAGGATCCGTATTTTACCGATTTCAGCCAGGTGGAAAACCCCTACCTGGTGCTGGACGCTTACTTTGCCGAAGAGCTGGAGCTGGCCCGGGAAGCGGATTTCGACACCCTGGCCCACCTGACCTACCCGCTGCGGTACATTGTGGGAGATTACGGCATTCCCATTGACGTCAGCCGCTACGCCGGCGCCATCGATGAAATCTTCCGCACCCTGGTACGGCGGGAAAAGGCGCTGGAGGTGAATACCTCCGGCCTGCGGCAGAAGATCGGCTGCCTCCTGCCAGAGCGGGACATGCTCCTCCGTTACCGTGAGCTGGGCGGCCGCCTGGTCACCCTGGGCTCTGACGCCCACAAGAGCGCCGACGTGGGCAAGGGGCTGGAGGAGGGAGGGGCCGCCCTGCGGGAATGCGGCTTCACCCACTACGCCGTCTACCGGCAGCGCAGGCCAACCCTGTACCCGCTGGCGGGGGCGGCTTCCCTTTGACGGTTGCAAAAACCGGAAAATTTCTTTATACTAATAAACAAAATTATTTTATGAGGGAGCGTGTGAGA
>DVMK01000187.1 GCA_018715025.1 Candidatus Caccousia avistercoris | reverse complement strand
CTTCATTCTTTCTAAAAAGCAGAAAAGCAGACGAAATTCCCGCCCTTTTCACACATACGACATATTTTCCCCTTTTTTCTTGTAAAAATTCCACACAAAGGGAGGGCCATTTTCCTTGCGCAGGGCGCGGGAGGGCGATATAATGGGGAAAGACGGGCCAGCGGCCCTGAAAAAATTTTTTTGCAGAAAGGATGCCAGCCATGCCCCTTCCCACCGATCCCTTCATCCTGCTGAGCTATGTGAACACCAAGCTGCGGGACGAATTCCCCTCTCTGGAAGAGCTCTGCCTTTCCCTGGGGGAGGAGGAAGCCGCCCTGCGCGCCCGCCTGGCAAAGGTGGGGTACGAGTACGACCCGGGCCGGAACCGGTTCCGGTAAGCCGGATTTGTTCAAAGAATGTTGGTTGTATTTCCCCCCGGAGGGGTGTAAAATGGAGAAAATTGTCCCATAGGGAGGTTTTCTCTGTGAACTACCGCAAATGGTTCCGGCGGGCGCTGCCCCTTCTGGCGGCCCTGACGGTGGCCGCCGCCGGGTGCTCCCCTGCCGGCGGCGTTTCCCAGCCCAGGGCCTCCGCCGCCCCGGCGGCCTCTGAGGCGGCGTCCCAGCCGGAGGCTTCCCCCGCGGAGGGGGCGTCCCAGACGGCGGAAGCCCCCTCTGCCGCGGCAGGCGGGGAGGAAGAGCCCCTCACCGTGACCGTCACCATTCCGGAGGGCTTCACCTTCCTGCAGATTGCCCAGCGGCTGGAGGCCAGCGGCGTGTGCTCTGCCCAGGAATTTTATGAAACGGCCCAAAGCTACGCCCCCTCCTCTTTCACCGTGCCGGAAAATCCCGACAGGGCCTACAAGATGGAGGGGTACCTGTTCCCCGACACCTATGAATTTTACAAGGACGCCGACCCCCAGCAGGTGCTGGTGCGCATGCTGAACAACTACCGGGAAAAGGCGGAGGGGCTGACGGACGAACAGCTCGTCATCGCCTCCATCATCGAGCGGGAATCCCGCACAGAGGAGGCGGCGGCCCTGGTTTCCTCCGTCATCTACAACCGGCTGGAGGCCGGCATGCCCCTTCAGATGGACGCCACCAGGGAGTACGTAAACCAGGCCATTTCTGATTCGCCCCTGCTGAGCTCCAGCGAAGGGTACGCGG
Organism: Candidatus Caccousia avistercoris; assembly: GCA_018715025.1. GTDB lineage: Bacteria > Bacillota > Clostridia > Oscillospirales > Acutalibacteraceae > Caccousia > Caccousia avistercoris. Next base: position 3,285 of record DVMK01000187.1, on the reverse strand, counting down.
AGCGGTACAACACCTACAAGTGCCCCGCCCTGCCTGCCGGGCCCATCTGCTGCCCCGGCCTGCGCGCCATGGAGGCGGCCAGGAACCCGGCCGAGAGCGGCTACCTGTATTTCTTCTTCGGCAGCGACAACCAGAACCACTACAGTGTAACCCTGGAGGAGCACCAGGCCCAGATGGAACAATACGGCGTGCAATATGGGTGACAGGCGCTACACCGGGTATAATTCTTCACGCACCGCCGGGAACGGGAGAACCGCTTCCGGCGGGTTTTTGCGTTCCCCTATGCTTTTTTCCATCCAGACCATATCGTACCAGGTGTCGAATTTGTAGGCGCACTGGTGGAACCGGCCCGCCAGGCGGAAGCCCTGCCGCTGGTGGAAGCGGACGCTGGCCTGGGTCAGGCGCTCGTCCTCGGTTTCGCGGAAGGCGATGCAGGCGTTCAGGCTGACGATCCCCTGCCGCATCAGGCAGCGCTCCAGCTCCTGGTACAGCAGGCAGCCCAGCCCCCGGCCCCGGCATTCCCTTTTCAGGTAGATGGAGGCTTCCGCCGACCAGGCGTAGGCGGCCCTGGCGTGCAGGGGCGAGGCGTAGGCGTACCCCACAATCTCCCCTCCCTCCAGGGCGGCCAGGTACGGGTACCGCTCCAGGGTATGGGCCACCCGGCCGCGGAATTCCTCCAGGCTGGGGGGACGGTATTCAAAGCTGACGGCGGTTTCCTCCACGTAGGGGGCGTAAATGCCCAGCAGCGCCTGGGCGTCCGCCGGGGCGGCGGGCCGAATTTGAATCTCTTTCATGCAGACAACCTCCTTGCCCCTCTGGGCCGTAAGCGCCCGGCCTGGCAGAGGGGCTGTTTCGCAGACACCTCCGGTGGGGACTTCGCGCACCTCCGGTGGGGACTTCGCGCGCTGGCCGCGTCCCGCGGCCTTGGGATGGGTGCGGCACGCCAGTGCAGCACCCGCGGTTCTGCCGTGGTTCTGTACGGCTTCCCGGCTGCTCCGCAAGGCCTGCGCGCTGTGTGTTTCACCCCGGGAAAAGCAGTGCTGCGCGAAGGGTTCTTTTGCGGGGACGCTACCCCGCAAAAGAATGCTTCGTCGCGTGGCGCGGCAAAGCCGCGCCACACCCTTTCTTCGGCTATTATACCACGGGGCCGCCGTTTGGTCGAGACGTCCCGGCGGGAAGGGAAAAAAGGGCGGGGCCTGGGATTTTTTCTTATTATCGGTTGCAAAGAAGGGGAAGATCCCGTAAGATGATAAGGAAAGAAGGCAGAAAAGGGGGAAGCAGCCGTGAAAAAGCAAGCTGCGTGCGGCGGGCCCGCCGCGGAGGCGCAGGGATGAGCCCGGAGAAAAACGGGCGGGAGCTCCGCCGGGTAAACCGGAACCGGATTTTCCGCCTGGTACACCGCCGCGAGCGGATCTCCCAGCAGGAAATCGCCCGGCAGCTGGGCCTCAGCCTGCCCACCGTGGCGCAGAACCTGAAGGCCCTTCAGGAGGAGGGGCTGGTGGCGGAAAACGGGGCGTTCGCCTCCACCGGGGGCCGCCGCGCCAGGGGAATCTCCTGCATTCGGGACGCCCGCCTGGCGGTAGGCCTGGACATTACCCGCAGCCACATCAGCGCCGTCCTGACAGACCTGGGCGGGGCCATTGTAAACAGCCTGCGCGTTTCCGTCCCCTTCCGCTACGAGGAGGGCTACTTCCGCCGCCTGGGGCAGGCGGCGGCCCAGGTTGCCGCCGGGGTAGAGCCCAGCAGGCTGCTGGGGGCGGGGGTGTCTGTGCCCGGCATTGTGTCGGCAGACGGGGCGCACATTCCCAACTCTCATGTTCTGGGCTTCCGCGGCGGAGAAAGCAGGGACTTTACCCGCTTCCTCCCCTGCCCCGGCTCCCTCTGCAACGACGCCAGCGCCGCCGGCAAGGCGGAGCTGTGGGGCCTTGAGGGCGTGCAGAACATGGTTTACCTTTCCCTCAGCAACAGCGTGGGCGGGGCCATTCTGCTGGGCGGCCGCCTGTACGAGGGGGAAAACCGCCGCGCCGGGGAGTTCGGCCACATGACCCTGTTCCCCGGCGGCAGGCCCTGCTACTGCGGCAAGCGCGGCTGCCTGGACGCCTACTGCTCGGCAGAGCGCCTTTCCGCCCTCTACGGGGGCGAGCTGCCCGCCTTTTTCCGCGCCCTGGAGCAGGGGGAAACGGCGGCGGCCGCCCTCTGGCAGGAATACCTGGAGTCTCTGGCCGCCGCGGTGAACAGCCTGCGCATGGCCTTTGACTGCACCGTGATTTTGGGCGGGTACGTGGGGGCTTACCTGGAGCCCTACATGGGCGAGCTTCGCCGCCTGGCCGCCGGGCGCAGCACCTTCGAGGACAGCGCCGCTTACCTGCAGCCCTGCCGCTACAAGCGGGAGGCCGCCGCCGTGGGGGCCTCCCTGCTGTACATAGAACCCTTTATGGAGTCCATTTGACTATTTTTCCCCGCGGAAGAAAGGAGCGCGACGCCATGCAGTACGTAAGCTCATACCAGTCCCCCCTGGGGCCCGTCACCCTGGCGGGGGACGAGGCGGGCCTGGCGGGCCTGTGGTTTGACGGGCAGAAATATTTCGGTTCCACCCTGGCCCCGGAGCGCACCGAAGGGGACCTGCCCCTGTTCCGGGAAACGCGCCTTTGGCTGGACCGCTTTTTCGCCGGGCAGGACCCCGGCCCCAGGCCGCCCCTGGCCCTGCGGGGCACGCCCTTCCAGCTGGCGGTGTGGGCCCTTCTGCTGGAAATTCCCCGGGGCGGCACCGTCACCTACGGCCAGCTGGCGGCGCGCCTGGCCGCCGCCGGCCGCCGCGCCTCGGCCCAGGCCGTGGGCGGGGCGGTGGGGCGCAACCCGGTTTCCATTCTGGTTCCCTGCCACCGGGTGGTGGGGGCAAACGGCAGCCTGACCGGCTACGCCGGAGGGGTCGGGAAAAAGCTGCGGCTGCTCTCTCTGGAGGGGGCCAGCGTTTCCGGGCTTTCCGCGCCCGGGGGCGGCGCGGCCCGGTAGCGCAGGAAAGGGCCGGGGCAGACAAGTCTGCCCCGGCCCTTTTTGTCCTTATTCTTCTGTTTCCTTCGCCGCCTCCGGCCCGCGCCGGAGGCTTTTCCGGTATTCGCCGGGGGACTTCCCCGCAGCCTTCTGGAATACCTGCGCAAAGTAGGACTGGGAGGAAAAGCCTATGCTGTCTGCAATTTGGGAAATGGAGTAGTTGGTGCTGCGCAGAAGGCTTTTCGCCTCGTCTACCCGGCGGGAGTTCAGGTAGCTGATGGGGGAAAGGCCAAT
>DVMK01000186.1 GCA_018715025.1 Candidatus Caccousia avistercoris | reverse complement strand
TGGGGATTTCCTTCCCGTTTACCGGGTTGACCGCGGCCACGCCCTCCAGCCGGACGCCTGTTTTCTCTTTGGCCACCTCGGTGCGCTCAAAGTCGGATTTGCGGGCGGCGGCCTCCTGATAAGCCTTGATCTCCTCCTGATTTTTCAGCAGCCCCTTCCATTTTTCCAGCAGGGGATGCTCTGGGGAAACCACCATGTAGGTAACGCCGTAGAGGGTGTCGGGCCGGGTGGTGTACACGGTGAGCTTGTCGCCGGTGGTGGCGGTAAAGTCCACCTCTGCGCCGGTGGAACGGCCAATCCAGTTTTTCTGCTGGGCCTTCACCCGCTCCGGGTAGTCCACCAGATCCAGGTCGTTGATGAGGCGGTCGGCATACTGGGTAATTTTCAGCATCCACTGGGACTTCACCTTGTGCACCACAGGGCTGCCGCAGCGCTCGCACACGCCGTCCACCACTTCCTCGTTGGCCAGCACGCATTTGCAGGAGGTGCACCAGTTCACGGCCATCTCTTTCTTGTAGGCCAGACCGTGCTTGAACAGCTGCAGGAAGATCCACTGGGTCCACTTGTAATAGTCCGGGTCTGTGGTATTGATTTCCCGGGACCAGTCGAAGGAGATGCCCAGGGACTGGATCTGCTGCTTGAAGCGGGCTACGTTCTTCTTCGTCACCTCAGCCGGATGCACATGGTTTTTGATGGCGTAATTTTCGGTGGGCAGGCCGAAGGCGTCCCACCCGATGGGGTACAGCACGTTCCACCCTTCCAGGCGGCGCTTGCGGGCCACAATGTCAAGGGCGGTGTAAGGGCGCGGATGCCCCACGTGCAGGCCCTGGCCGGAGGGGTATGGAAACTCTACCAGGGCGAAGAATTTCGGCTTGTCCGACTCGTTGGAGGCATGGAACACCCCGGCTTCCTCCCAGCGGTCCTGCCACTTTTTTTCCATCGATCTGTGGTCGTACTTTTCACACTTCATGCTCTGTCGCTCCTACTGTGTTATTTTTCAAAATTCAAACCAGATATTGGCTGATGTCCACGGAAACGCCATCCTGCCAAAGACGATCCAGGTCGTAGAAAGCGCGGGCTTCCGGGGTGAAAATGTGGATAATCACCGACTGATAGTCCAGCAAAATCCAGGAGTTGGAGCGGTAGCCCTCCACGCGCCCGGCGGGCACGCCCTTTTCCTTCAGCTGAAACTCCACCTCGTCCGCCAGCGATTTTACATGCGTGGCGCTTGTGCCCGTGGCAATGACGAAGTAATCCCCCAGGGTGGAGACGCCCCCTATTTCGATCAAATGCACCTGATCCGCTTTCTTTTTGTCCAAAATCTGTACGGCGGCAATGGCCAGCTCCTTAGAATCCATATCGTCTCTCCCTATTTTTATTTTCCGTTCTTTTCCAGCAGCAGTTCGTTGTAAAGGGCCACGGTGTCCGGGTGAATCAGCGCCTGCGCCCCGGCCAGTTCCCCAATGGTGAAGGCGGTTCCCTCCCGCATGGCGGCCTCCAGGCTTTCCTCCGCCAGGCGGCGAAGCTCCTCCACGCCCTTGTAGTCCCGATCCTCCGAGACAAAATCGGCGGTGAAAATCACCTTTTCCAGCAGGGACATTCCCACCCTGCCGGTGGTGTGCCAGCGCACGGCCTGCAGAATTTCCCCGTCTGCCACGCCGCACTCCTTCTCCAGGTAAGCGGCGCCCAGCACAGCGTGCCAGAGCTTCCGGCTGGCCCGCTCCGTATCCGTTAGTATTATAGCAAACCCCGCCATCATTTTCAATTGTTTCTCAGCGGGAATATCCTTGGCAATGTCATGGAGCAGCCCGGCCAGACGGGCCTTCTCCGGGTCGGCCCCATAGCGCTTGGCCAGCCGCACCGCTTCCTTTGCCACGCAGAGGGAGTGGTGGTACCGTTTTTCCGAGAGCATGGGGCGAATGAGTTTTTTCGCTTCCTCCGCCGTCATCCGGCAGCACCTCTTTTCTTGTTCTGGGCTTCACCGTTTGGCGTACAGCCCTTTTTCCCGAATATACGCCTCCACCTGCGGGGGGACCAGCCCGGCCAGGGAAGCGCCGTCCTTCACCGCCTGCCGCACCAGTGTGGAGGAAATGGGCAGGAAGGAAATGGAGCAAAGGGAAACCCTGGCCCCCAGGCCCTCCAGCAGGGCCTTCTGCCCCTCCATGCCCCGGCGGCCGCCGGGGCTTCTGGGCGCGGCGCAGATGGCGGCCAGACGGCAGATTTCCTGGGGATGGTACCAATTCTGCAGCGTCAGGAACATGTCCTCCCCCATCAGAAGGAACAGCCCGTCCCCCGGGCGTTCTGCGGCAAGCTGGCGCAGGGTGTCTGCCGTGTAGCTTTTCCCCCCGCGGCGAAGCTCCAGGTCGCTGGCTTCCATGGCAGGCTCCCCCTGAAGGGCAAGGCGGCACATGGCAAGCCGTTCCTCCGCCGGGGCCAGCTCCGGGGCCCTTTTATGGGGCGGCGTGCTGGTGGGGATGAACAGCACCTCATCCAGCGAAAGCTGCCGGGCGAATTCCCGGGCAATGTGCATGTGCCCCAGGTGGATGGGGTTGAAGGACCCGCCGAAAATTCCCAGCCGCATACCCGCTTACCCCCTGCGCTCTGCTTTGGGGAGCTGGATTTTGGAATCCTTCTTTTTCTGCCGGAACAGGACGAATTTGGAACCGATGACCTGCACCACCTCGGCAGAGGCGGCTTCGGCCAGCTGCTCTGCCGCTTCCCTGGGGGAAACGGGGCTGGTTTCCGTCAGCACC
>DVMK01000185.1 GCA_018715025.1 Candidatus Caccousia avistercoris | reverse complement strand
TTACTTGCTGGCCTCTTCGACTGCGACCGCCACGGCGACCGTTGCGCCGACCATGGGGTTATTGCCCATGCCGATCAGACCCATCATCTCGACGTGCGCCGGGACGGAGGAAGAGCCTGCGAACTGTGCGTCGCCGTGCATACGGCCCATGGAGTCGGTCAGGCCATAGGAAGCCGGGCCAGCCGCCATGTTGTCGGGATGCAGGGTGCGGCCCGTGCCGCCGCCGGAAGCAACGGAGAAATACTTCTTGCCGTTTTCCAGCGCCCACTTCTTGTACGTGCCAGCAACCAGATGCTGGAAGCGGGTCGGGTTGGTGGAGTTGCCGGTGATGGAAACGTCCACGCCCTCGTGCTTCATGATGGCCACGCCCTCCAGCACGTCGTTGGCGCCGTAGCACTTTACGGCGGCGCGCTCGCCCTCAGAGAAGGCGCGCTCTTCCACGATCTTCAGCTCATCGGTGTAAAAATCGTACTCGGTCTTTACATAGGTGAAGCCGTTGATGCGGGAGATGATGTAGGCGGCGTCCTTGCCCAGGCCGTTCAGGATGATGCGCAGGGGCTCTTTGCGGGCGCGGTTGGCGGTGCGGGCAATGCCGATGGCGCCCTCGGCGGCGGCGAAGGACTCGTGGCCGGCCAGGAAGGCGAAGCACTTGGTCTCGTCGCGCAGAAGCATGGCGCCCAGGTTGCCGTGGCCCAGGCCCACCTTGCGGTTTTCGGCCACAGAGCCGGGCACGCAGAAGGCCTGCAGGCCGATGCCGATGGCCTCGGCGGCCTCAGAAGCGGAAGAAACGCCCTTCTTCAGAGCAATAGCGCTGCCCAGGGTGTAGGCCCAGGAAGCGTTCTCAAAGGCGATGGGCTGCACGCCCTTCACAATCTTGTCTACGTCGATTCCCTTGGAAAGGCAGAGATCGCGAGCATCCTCGAGGCTGGCAAGGCCATACTCGGCAAGACACTTCTCTATTTTGGCCATTCTTCTCTCTTTGCCTTCAAACATTACATCGTTAGCCATTATAGTTTTGTCCTCCTTTAACTGCTTTGTCAGCCTTATTCCTCACGGGGGTCAATGTACTTGGCGGCCCCGTCGAAACGGCCGTACTGGCCCACGTTCTTCTCGAAGGCCTCCTTGGGGTCTACGCCGTGGCGGATGTCCTCCAGCATTTTGCCCAGCTTGACAAACTTGTAGCCAATGACCTCGTCGTTCTCGTCCAGGGCCATTTTCAGCACATAGCCCTCGGCCATCTCCATGTAGCGCACGCCCTTGGCGCCGGTGCTGAACATGGTGCCTACCTGAGAGCGCAGGCCCTTGCCCAGGTCTTCCAGGCTGGCGCCGATGGGCAGGCCGCCCTCAGAGAACGCGGTCTGGCTGCGGCCGTAGGCCAGCTGCTTGAAGATTTCGCGCATAGCCACATTGATGGCGTCGCACACCAGGTCGGTGTTCAGGCACTCCAGCAGGGTTTTGCCGGGCAGAATCTCAGCGGCCATGGCGGCGGAATGGGTCATGCCGGAGCAGCCCAGGGTTTCTACCAGGGCTTCCTGCACAATGCCGTCCTTCACGTTCAGGGTCAGCTTGCAGGCGCCCTGCTGGGGGGCGCACCAGCCCACGCCGTGAGACAGGCCGGAAATGTCCTTAATCTCGTAGGACTTTACCCATTTCCCTTCCTCCGGGATCGGGGCGGGGCCGTGATGGGGGCCCTTGGTGACAGTACACATTCTTTCCACTTCATGGGAATAATTCATACTTGGTACTCCTTTCGGTTTTGTGTTCGCACCCGGGCTTGCGGGCGCAGGAACCCGCCCAAAGGAGGCCGCCCTCCCCCGGGCTACCGGTTGCCGGTTTGCAAGAAATATTATAGGCTATTTCTGGATTTTAATCAATAGAAAAATCCAAAGGATTCGCAAAGGAAAGAAATCCGGCCGTCCCTTTGGCGGCCGGGAGGGGCCGGTTTACCCGTGGCTGCGCCGCGGCTGGGGCCCGCCCGCCCCGCGCCCGGCCCGCTCCTCCTTCCCGGCGGCCAGGTTCTGGGCCGTCAGGGCAGACAAAGCGCTGGAAAACGAGGTGGCGGGCAGCATGGCGAACACGTCGTACTTGCTGGCTATGCCCACGGCAGAGGCCGCGTACACCCCGAAGCACGCCGCCCTCGGTCAAGGAATATGGCTTCATGAAAAAATCCCCCTTTGCAATCCCCGGCGGGGACCCCCGCCTGCTGGAAGAAATTGTAAAGGGGGACGGCGGAAAAATCTGTAGCCTATACTACATTTTGGAAAGCGGGGCGGCGCTTATTCCTCCCCGGCGAAAAGCGCCAGGGCCCGGCGGTCGCAGATGCGCAGGAAGCCGTAGCCGCTTTCTACCAGGCGCTCTTTCCCCATGCGGGAGAGGAGGCGGCTGACCGTCACCCGGGAAACCCCCGCCAGCCCGGCCAGCTCTTCGTGGGTGGCGTGTACGGCGCCGTCCTCCCCGGCCAGGCTCAGCAGCAGCCGGGCCAGCCGCTGGTCGGCCCGCAGGAAGGCCATGCCGTCCACCTGGGCGGAAAGCAGGCGGATGGTCCCGGCCAGGGTGTGAAGCAGGTCCATGGCAAGCTGGGGGCGCAGGCGGATGCACTGGAGCAGGGCCGGCCGGTTGACGGAGATGATCTCGGACTTTTCCAGCGTCCGCGCGGAGGAAACCCGGGGCAGGCCGTCGAAAAAAGAGGCTTCGCCGAACAGGCTGCCGGGGGGGACGACCCGCAGGGTGTGCTCCGCCCCGCCGGGGGAGGTGAGGAAGATTTTCACCGAGCCTCGCAGCAGGTAGTAAAACTGAACGGCGGTCTGCTCCTGCAGGTAGATCATTTGATTTTTCGCGTACAGGCGGATAGGCTGGGTTTCCTCCAGAATGCGCCAGGGGTTTTCCTCACGAGCCGCCATCGCTTTTTCCTCCCTTGCTGCGCCGCGCTGCGGCGGATGATTTGTTTTAGATTGTAACATGTGATACTATCTTTTGGCAAGGGCTGTGCTATAATAGTCTCACGGACGCATCCTCCCGCCGGAATTCCCGGGGGCCGTCCTGAAAACGCATCCTTTGCTCTTCAAAAATCAGATCCGCAAAGCAGCGGCGGGCGTTGCCCGCCGGAGGCGGCAGGAAGGAGAGAGTTTTTTTATTATGGGAATGACAATGACGCAGAAAATCCTGGCGGCCCACGCAGGGCTGGACCAGGTGGAGGCCGGACAGCTGATTGAGGCCAGGCTGGATTTGGTGCTGGGCAACGACATCACCTCGCCGGTGGCCATCAACGAGTTCGAGAAGTGCGGGGCGGATTCGGTGTTCGACAAAGACAGGATCGCCCTGGTGCTGGACCATTTCACCCCCAACAAGGATATCAAGGCGGCGGAGCAGTGCCGCCAGGTGCGCGGCTTCGCGGGGAAGTACGACATCAAGAATTTCTTCGACGTGGGGCGCATGGGCATTGAGCACGCCCTGCTGCCGGAGCAGGGGCTGGTGGTGCCGGGGGACTGCATCATCGGCGCGGATTCCCACACCTGCACCTACGGGGCGGTGGGGGCCTTCTCCACCGGGGTGGGCTCCACCGACATGGCCGCCGGCATGATCTCCGGCAAGGCCTGGTTCAAGGTGCCCTCCGCCATCCGGGTGGTGCTCACCGGGAAGCTGCCCCAGTGGGTGAGCGGCAAGGACGTGATCCTGCACCTGATTGGGCAAATCGGCGTGGACGGCGCCCTGTACAAGTCCCTGGAATTCACCGGGGACGGCGTGGCCAGCCTTTCTATGGACGACAGGCTGTGCATTGCCAACATGGCCATCGAGGCCGGGGCCAAGAACGGCATTTTCCCTGTGGACGAGCGCACCCTGGCCTACGGGAAAAACCGCTTCCAGCGGGAACCGGCCGTGTTCCAGGCCGACCCGGACGCGGCCTATGACGCCGAGATTGTCATAGAGCTGGACAAACTGCGGCCTACGGTGGCCTTCCCCCACCTGCCGGAAAATACCAGGACCATCGACCAGGTGGGCGAGGTGAAGATTGACCAGGCGGTGATCGGCTCCTGCACCAACGGCCGCATGGAGGATCTGCGCACGGCGGCTCAGATCCTGAAGGGCCGCCGGGTGGCGGACGGCGTGCGCTGCGTCATCATCCCCGGCACCCAGCAGATCTACCTGGACGCCGTGCGGGAGGGCCTGGCGGAAATCTTCATCCTGGCCGGGGCTGTGTTCAGCACCCCCACCTGCGGCCCCTGCCTGGGCGGCCACATGGGCGTGCTGGGCAAGGGGGAGCGGGCCGTTTCCACCACCAACCGGAACTTTGTGGGGCGCATGGGCCACATTGAGAGCGAGGTCTACCTGGCAAGCCCGGCCGTGGCCGCCGCCAGCGCCGTGACCGGGTACATTACCGACCCGGCCAAGCTGAACTGAAGGAGGAGTTTTCGCATGAACGCACATGGTACGGTACATAAATACGGGGATAACGTGGACACCGACGTGATCATCCCCGCCCGTTATTTGAACACTGCCTCCCACAAGGAGCTGGCCGCTCACTGCATGGAGGACATTGACAAGGATTTTGTAAAGACGGTAAAGCCCGGCGACATTATGGTGGCCAACAAGAATTTCGGCTGCGGCTCTTCCCGGGAGCACGCCCCCATCGCCATCAAGGCCAGCGGCATTTCCTGCGTCATCGCCAGCACCTTCGCCCGCATCTTTTACCGGAACGCCATCAACATCGGCCTGGCGATTTTAGAGTGCGACGAGGCCGCCCGGGACATTCAGGACGGCGACGAGGTAGAGGTGGATTTCGACACCGGGCTCATCCGGAACCTTACCTCCGGCAAGACGTACCAGGCCCAGCCCTTCCCCCCGTTCATTCAGAACATTATTCAGAAGGGCGGCCTGCTGAACAGCATCGCCGGAAAATAAAACCGCCTGCTTCGGCGGAAAAACCCGCCCCGGCATGGGGAAAAGCGGCTGCCCGCCGCCTTTCGCCCCGCCGGGGCGGGTTTTTTATAAAGGCAAAAGCTGGAAGTTTCATAAAAATACAAAAACCCTCAAAACCCGTTTTCCCGCAGCAGGTAAGCCACGCCCACCGCCCCGGGGCCGGAATATACGCCGATGACCGGGCCCAGCTCCTGGTGGTCGCAGGCTTCCATGCCGGCGGTGGCCGTCAGGGTGCGCACAAAGGCCTGCAGAAGCTCCGGGCATTGGGCAGAGGCCAGGCTGGGCGGGCAGGAACGGTCCCACTCCGCGTCCATGGCCCTGGCCATCCAGTCGTAGGCGGCCTGGTTGCCCCGCACCTTCTTTTCAATCTGGATAACGCCGTCCTGAATGCGCAGAATGGGCTTCACATGCAGAAGGGTGCCCACCACGGCCGCCGTCATGGGGATGCGGCCGCCCTTCTGGGCGTATTTCAGCGTTTCCAGCGAAATGCGGATGATGACCCGGCGCTTCATGCGCTCTATTTCCTCCGCAATCTCTGCGGCAGAGCGGCCCTCGTCGCGCAGGCGCACCGCGTGGCGCAGCAGAATCCGAATGCCCAGGGACCCGGTGCCCGAATCAATGATGCAGATGTTCCGCCGGGGGAAGGTGTTGCGGGCTATGCAGGCGGACTGGTAGGTGCCGCTGAGCCGGTGGGTTAGGAACAGGCCCACAATCTCGTCGCCCTTTTCCGCCAGGGCTTCCCGGAACAGGTCCATAAACACGCCGGAGTTCACCTGGCTGGTGGTGGGCAGCTCGGGGGAAGCGGCCATTTTGGCAAAAAATTCCCCCGGGGTAATGTCTACCCCGTCCCGGTATTCCTTTTCCCCAAAGCGCACCGTCAGGGGGGCTGTCAGAATCCCCATTCTGGCCGCTTCCTCCTGGGGAATGTCGCAGGTGCTGTCTGTAATGATTTTTACCATAGGTACCCCTCCCGCTTCTGCTCCATACGCTTTTAAGCATACCGCCCTTTTGTGAATGGGCTGTGATCCCGGTGTAACGAATAAAAGGCCTGCAGTGAAATATGGTATTCAATACTATTTTATGTAATATTAAATTTCTGCTTTTCTTCGGCTATTATAGCATTCCCCAGGCGGTTTGTCCAGAGTTTCCCCCGCAGGCAGGGGGAAAAGCGAGAAAAATCCCCCGAAATTTTCATGAAAAATTCACCACTTGCACACAGAGCTCCCGTATAATAAAATGTGTATAAAATGGGGGGCTTATACAAAGCCCCGAGAGGAGAAATGCCCCATGGCTTCAGGAAAAATCTTAGTGGTGGACGACGACCAGAACATTTGCGAGCTGCTCCGCCTCTATATTGAAAAAGAAGGCTTTCAGGTGGCGATTGCCAACGACGGCCGCCAGGCCCTGGACATGTTCGAGTCCGAAAAGCCGGACCTGATTATGCTGGACATCATGCTGCCTGAGCTGGACGGCTGGCAGGTCTGCCGGGAAATCCGGAAGAAATCCCAGTGCCCGATTATCATGCTCACCGCCAAGGGCGAGGTGTTCGACAAGGTGCTTGGCCTTGAGCTGGGCGCCGACGACTACGTGGTGAAGCCCTTCGAGGCCAAAGAGGTGGTGGCCCGCATTAAGGCGGTGCTGCGCCGCTTCGGCAAAAACGGGGACGACCTGGTGAAAGAGGTTCACTACGACAAGCTTTCCATCAACCTGACCAACTACGAGCTGAAGGTGGACGGCAAGGTGGTGGACACGCCCCCCAAGGAGATGGAGCTCATTTACCACCTGGCCAGCAACCCCAACCGGGTGTTTACCCGCGACCAGCTTCTGGACGAGGTGTGGGGCTTCGACTATTACGGCGACAGCCGCACGGTGGACGTGCACGTGAAGCGCCTGCGGGAAAAGCTGGAGGGCGTTTCTGACAAATGGTCGCTGAAAACCGTGTGGGGCGTGGGCTACAAATTTGAAGTGAAGGAATAACCATGCAAAAATCCCTGTTCCGAAAATACCTGAAAATTACATCCTTTACCATCCTCATCAGCTTTTTCCTGCTGGGGCTTGTCATGCTGGCCTTCAGCACCAGCAACTGGCAGGAGGAAAAGCAGTCCCTGCTGGAGCGGAACGTGCGCAGTGTGGCTTCCATTGCCGCCCAAAGCACGGTGAAGGTGTCTGACGGGGAGTTTGTCATTACCCGCGAGCAGGGGGAAAAGCTGCAGGCCTTTATGACGGCCTTTGCGGAGAATATTGATTCCGATATTTTTATTGCGGATTTGAACGGCTCCGTCATCGCCTCAGCCTACGGCAGCGGCGACACGCCCCGCCAGATGAATATTTCCGAAGAGCTGGTTTCCATGGCGGTGAACAGCCAGTACATCGGCCAGACCTCCATGGACGGCATGTACGACAGCCCCCGGTACGCGGTGGGCGCGCCCATCAGCGTCACTCTGGCGGAGGACGGCACCCAGGCCCCGGTGGGCGTGGTGTTCGCCTCGTGCAGCTTCCGCTCCTTCTCCGACTACCGCTCCAACCTGCTGCAGATGTTCCTGCTGGCGGCGGTGGCGGCCTTTATGGTGTCGTTCTGCATTGTGTGGCTGTACTCTTACAGCCTGGTGAAGCCGCTGCGCGACATGGCCGCGGCGGCCCGCAGCTTCGGCGAGGGCAATTTTTCCATGCGGGTGCCCGTCACCGGCAACGATGAGATCGGCCAGCTGGCCATTGCCTTCAACAACATGGCAGGGTCCCTTTCCACCAGCGAAAGCGTGCGGCGCAATTTCATCGCCAACGTGTCCCACGAGCTGAAAACCCCCATGACCACCATCGCCGGGTTCATCGACGGGATTCTGGACGGCACCATCCCGCCGGAAAAGCAGCGCCATTACCTGCAGATTGTCTCTGACGAGGTGAAGCGCCTTTCCCGGCTGGTGCGCACCATGCTGGACCTTTCCCGCATCGACAGCGGCGAGCTGCACCTGCGGCTGGCCCGCTTTGACCTTACCGCCACCATTTTTTCGGCCCTGCTCTCGTTTGAAAAGCCCATTGAGGAAAAACGGCTGGAAATCCGCGGCCTGGAGGATGCGGAAAGCCTGTTTGTGGACGGCGACCCGGACATGCTCCACCAGGTTATGTACAACCTCATTGAGAACGCGGTGAAATTCACCAACGAGGGCGGCTACATTTACCTGGGCGTCACCGACCGGGAGGACCGCACCGTGGTGTGCGTCCGCAACAGCGGGCCCGGCATCGCCTCTGACGAGGTGCCCCTGATTTTCGACCGGTTCTACAAAACCGACAAGTCCCGCAGCAAGGATAAAACCGGCATGGGCTTGGGGCTTTATATTGTGAGGACCATCATCCGCCTGCACGGCGGCGAAATCACCGTGAGCAGCGTGGAGAACGAGTACTGCCAGTTTGAATTCTGGCTGCCGAAGCGAAAAGAAAACAGCCCCCAGCTGGGGCGGGAAGGCTCCGCAAAGGAGCAGAAGAATTGAGGGATGTTCGTTGACAGATGAGGAAAGGAAATGGGAAGAGGCCGGCCAGCCGGCCTCCCCTGCAGCCGCCCCTGAGGAGGCTGTAAAAGAAGACACGTCCGCCGCCGATGCCGCCCCTCCGGTGGAGGAGGCCGGGCCTGCGCCGCAGGAAACGGTTCCCGGGGAGGAAAGCGCCGGCGGGAAGGCCGGGGAAGAGGCAGGCGGGGAAGAGGGCTCCCCCTGGCACACCGGCCCGGAATGGGCCCAGTGGCCCGCCCCCGCCATGCCTGCGCCTGAGGCCGCCCCGGAAACGCCGGAGGAGGCCTCCCCCGCCGGGGAGGAGCCCGGCGGGGACGGCTTTGCCCCGGCAGAGTACGGCGCGCCGGATTCCCAGGAAAACGGCGGGGCCGCCCCGGAAGGGGAGCCCGCCGCCCAGCCGGAGGGAGAGCCCGCCGCCGTCGAAGGCAGGCCGGGGGTTCCGCCCCCGGCGCAGCAGGCGGCCCCCTGGGGCGCGCCGCCCCCCGCCCCCGGGTACCCGCAGGCTTACCCCTGGCAGCAGCCGGGGTATGGGCAGCCCCAGTACGGGCAGGCGGCCCCGCCCCAGGGGGGCTACGGCCAGCCCGGGGCTCAGCCCCCGTACCTCCGGCCCCCTTACGGGCAGCCCCAGTACGGGCAGGCGGCCCCGCCCCAGGGGGGCTACGGCCAGCCCGGGGCTCAGCCCCCGTACCCCCAGCCCCCCTGCGGGCAGTCCCCGTACGGGCAGGCGGCCCCGCCCCAGGGGGGCTATGGCCAGCCCGGCTATGGGGCGCCGCCGTCTCAGTACGGCGGGCCGGTTCCCCACGCCTCGTACAGCGCGCCCCTGCCCCCGCGCCCGCCCCGGCAGAAGCTGGGCGCCGGCGTCAAGGTGTTCCTGGGCATTTTGATCGTTCTGGTGTTCGGCCTTCTGGTAGGGCTTGGCATTTCCTCTGTGCGCCGTACCATGGGGAGCATGGATCCCTACGCCCTGCCCCAGGAAACCCAGCCCTGGAGCCAGCAGGAGGACCCGGCCCAGCCCCAGACGCCCCAGGAGGAGGATCCGCTCCTGCCGGAATTCCCCAATATGGAGAAGCCCCAGGTAAGCTACGGCAGCTCCGGCATTACCATCGCGCCCCAGCCGGAGGGGGATCCCCTCACCGCCAAGGAAATATACCGGGAGAATGTGGACTGCGTGGTGGGGGTGAACGCGCTGCTGAACGGCTCTCTCAGCGAGGGCTCCGGCATTGTGGCCAGCGAGGACGGCTTCATCATCACCAATTCCCATGTGATTTTTGACACGAAGGATGCGGATATTATAGTAAAATTCCACGACGGCAGCCAGTACCCGGCTGTAGTGGTGGGCTATGAGCGGAACGCCGACCTGGCGGTGCTGAAAATTGACGCCCAGGGCCTGAAGCCCGCCCAGTTCGGCGACGCCGGCCAGCTGGAGGTGGGGGACTACGTGTACGCCATCGGCAACCCGGGGGGCGACCGGTACGGCAGCACCCTGACGGGGGGCTTTGTCTCCGGCCTGAACCGGGAACTGGAGCAGAGCGAAACCAACGGCCTCACCTACATTCAGACCGACGCGGCCATCAACCCGGGGAATTCCGGCGGCGCGCTGATGAACAGCTACGGCCAGGTGGTGGGCATCAACTCCAACAAGGTGGTTTCCACCTACTACGAGGGCATCGGGTTTGCCATCCCGGTTTCTGAGGTGAAGTCCATGCTGGACGACCTGATCACCCAGGGCTATGTGAGCGGCCGCAGCCGGCTGGGCGTCACGGCACGCACCGTGACGGAGATTCAGGCCGAGGCCTCCGGGATCCCCACCGGCGTGATGATCGTTTCTGTGGAGGACGACAGCCCCCTGAAGGGCATTGCCTTCGCCGGGGACATTATTGTGGAAGCGGACGGCCGCACCATCGCCACCTTGGAGGATCTGTACGCCGTTCTGCGGGAGCACAGCGGCGGGGACTCCATCTCCATCACCCTTTATTCCATGGGAGATGGCAGCACCCCCAGCAGCGAGAACACCTACACCATCACCCTGCTGGAGGATCGGGGCGAAACCCAGTAACCGACCCCGCGCCGCAGGCAGCAGAAATAATAAGGAGTGGACAATAATATGATACGGATAGGAATTTTAGGATACGGAAACCTGGGGCGCGGCGTGGAGTGCGCCCTGCGCCAGAACCCGGACATGGAGCTGAAGGCGGTGTTCACCCGCCGCGACCCGGCGAAGGTGTCCATCCTCACCCAGGGGGCGCCGGTGCTTCCGGCAGAGGAGCTGCCCCAGTGGAAGGACAAGATTGACGTTTTGATTCTGTGCGGCGGCAGCGCCACCGACCTGCCGGTGCAGACCCCCCAGTGCGCGGCCCTGTTCCACGTGGTGGACAGCTTCGACACCCACGCCAAAATTCCGGAGCATTTCGCCAGGGTGGACGCGGCGGCCAGAAACAGCGGCCATGTGGCCGTTATCTCGGCCGGGTGGGATCCGGGCCTGTTCTCTTTGAACCGGCTGTACGGCCAGTGCGTGCTGCCCCAGGGCGCCAGCTACACCTTCTGGGGCAAGGGGGTCAGCCAGGGCCATTCCGACGCGGTGCGCCGCGTGGAGGGCGTGAAGGACGCCCGCCAGTACACCATCCCGGTAGAAAGCGCCCTGGAGGCCGTGCGCAGCGGCAGCCAGCCCCAGCTTACCACCCGGCAGAAGCACACCAGAGAGTGCTTTGTGGTGGCGGAGGAGGGGGCCGACAAGGCCCGCATCGAGGCCGAAATCAAAGCCATGCCCAACTATTTTGCCGACTATGACACCACCGTGCACTTCATCACGGAGGAAGAGCTGCAGCGGGACCATGCGGGCATCCCCCACGGGGGCTTTGTGCTGCGCAGCGGGAAAACCGGCTGGAATGAAGAGAACACCCATGTGATGGAGTACAGCCTAAAGCTGGACTCAAACCCGGAGTTTACCTCTTCGGTGCTGGTGGCCTGCGCCAGGGCCGCCTTCCGTATGGCCCAGGAGGGGGCCGCGGGCTGCAAGACCCTGCTGGACATTCCCCCCGCCTGCCTCAGCCCCCAGGACGGCGAAACCCTTCGCCGGGAGCTGCTGTAACCTCCGCCCAACCCCTTCCGAAAGAAACCGAAATCCGTTTCCCACCGCGGCCAAACGCCGGGGGCGGGAGGCGGATTTTTTTGCCCCCAACCCCCCCGCAAAAAAATTTTTTTGCGGGAAATGGGAAAAAATGACAGCCTCCGGCGGCGGGTGTGGAAAAAGTTTTAAGGCGGGCCGGGGGTTTTTCCGCTGTTTCCACTTTTCCACTGAATTTTCAACATGTAGTTGCGATCGAATTCCGGCATTGACAGAAATCACAAGATATAGTACAATCAAAATCGGTTCCGCCAAAAGGAAAAGGCGGAAGCGGGGGCCGCCCGGCCCCCAGCTGACAGACGCGGCAGGCGGGAAGCGGCCGTTCTCACACGGAGTGAGGCGGAGGAGGCCCGCCCGCAGGGCGGGAGAAGGGACAGGAAGAAATGCCGAACAAGATCAAAAAGCGCAATGGGGTCGTGGTGCCCTTTGACTCCTCTAAAATACGGAACGCCATTCAAAAGGCCAACCAGGCGGTGGGGGAGGAGCCCATGGGGGAAAAGACGCTGAACGCCCTTACCAAAGAGGTGTCGGGCGGTTTTTCCGGCCATGCGGTGCCCACGGTGGAAGAGGTGCAGGACCGGGTGGAGGAGCGGCTCATTGCCCACGGCTTTGCCAAGACGGCCAAGGCATACATCCTGTACCGGGCAGAGCACGCGAAGATCCGCCAGGCGGAAAGCTCCCTCATGGATATCTACAAGGAGCTCACCTTCCGGGACGCCAAGGACGCGGACATCAAGCGGGAGAACGCCAACATTGACGCCGACACCGCCATGGGCACCATGCTGAAATACGGCTCGGAGGGGAGCAAGTATTTCACCAACAACTATGTGCTGCCCAAGGACATTGCCGCCGCCCATATCAACGGGGATATCCATATCCACGACCAGGATTTCTACATGCTGACCGAGACCTGCTGCCAGATTGACCTGATCAAGCTGTTCCAGGGCGGTTTCTGCACCGGCCACGGCTACCTGCGCGAGCCCAAGGACATCCGCAGCTATGCGGCGCTGGCCTGCATCGCCATTCAGGCGAACCAGAACGAGATGCACGGCGGCCAGAGCGTGCCGAATTTTGACTATGCCATGGCCCAGGGGGTGGCGAAAACCTTCCGCAAGGCCTATTTCAAATCCCTCATTCAGTATTTCCAAATCACCCACGGCATGAAGCGGGAGGACGCCGCCGCCCTGGTGCGCGCCGCCCAGGAGGAGCTTGGCCAGGATGTGGGCCTGGAACGGGGCGAGCCCTACGGGGAACGCCTGGCCGCCTGGCTGCCGGAGCACCAGCGCGCCCACGGCTTTGAAGAGATTTCGCAGGAGGAGGCCCGGCGGGCCCACCGCTACGCCATGGACACCGCCGGCCGGGATGCGGACGACGCCACCTTCCAGGCTATGGAGGCGCTGGTGCACAACCTGAACACCATGAATTCCCGGGCGGGGGCGCAGGTGCCCTTCTCCTCCATCAACTACGGCACCGACACCTCTCCAGAGGCCCGCATGGTCATCCGCAACCTGCTCCTGGCCACAGACGACGGCCTGGGCGACGGGGAAACGCCTATTTTCCCGGTACAGATTTTCAAGGTGAAGGAAGGGGTCAACTTCAACCCGGGGGACCCGAACTACGACCTGTTCCAGCTGGCCATTAAGACCTCGGCCAAGCGGCTGTTCCCCAATTTCAGCTTTATTGACGCCCCCTTCAACCTGCAGTATTACAAGCCCGGCGACTACAACAGCGAAATCGCCTACATGGGCTGCCGCACCAGAGTGATGGGAAACCGGCACGATCCCAGCCGCGAGGTCACCTGCGGCCGGGGCAACCTGAGCTTCACCAGCATCAACCTGCCCCGCATCGCCATCGAGTCCAAAGGGGATTTGCAGAAATTCTACCAAATTCTGGACAGCCGCATGGAGCTGGTCATCCGCCAGCTGCTGCACCGGTTCCAGATCCAGTGCGGCAAGAAGGTGTACAACTACCCCTTCCTCATGGGGCAGGGCGTGTGGATCGACTCGGAGAAGCTCGGCCCGGAGGACAGCGTGGCAGAGGTGCTGAAGCACGGCACCCTCAGCGTAGGGTTCATCGGCCTGGCGGAAACGCTGAAGGCCCTCACCGGCAAGCACCACGGCGAAAGCGAAGAAAGCCAGAAGCTGGGCCTTGCCATTATTTCCCACATGCGCCGGCGCATGGATGAGGAAAGCGAGAAAACCCACCTGAACTTCACCCTGCTGGCCACCCCGGCGGAAGGGCTTTCCGGCCGGTTTGTGCGCATGGACCAGAAAAAATACGGCAGCATCCCCGGCGTGACAGACCGGGAGTATTACACCAATTCCTTCCATATCCCGGTGTATTTCCCCATCAACGCCTTCCGGAAAATCCAGCTGGAGGCCCCGTACCACGCCCTGACCAACGCCGGGCACATCAGCTATGTAGAGCTGGACGGGGACGTGTGCAAGAACCTGGACGCCTTTGAGAGCGTCATCCGCTGGATGAAGGAGTGCGGCGTGGGCTACGGCAGCGTCAACCACCCGGTGGACCGGGACCCGGTGTGCGGCTACACCGGCGTAATCGACGACGTGTGCCCCCGCTGCGGCCGCCGGGAGGGCGAGGCCCTCAGCCCGGAAAAGCTTCAGGAAATCCGCAAGAAATATCACCTGCGGTGAGCAGGCTGGCGCGGTTGGCTTCAGGAATCGTGCAGATTTTTCAATTAACTATTCATTTTATTCTTTGAGGAGGTCATTGCCATGACAACACAGAAAAACATCCCCTGCGAAACCCCTGCCGCTCTGGGGGAGGGCGTAGGATTCGAGAGGATCCGCCGCATTACCGGGTACCTGGTGGGTACGCTGGACCGGTTCAACAACGCCAAGCGGGCCGAGGAGAGGGACCGGGTCAAGCATGGAATGTGAGCAGGCGCAGGCCCTGCGCATAGCGGGCACGGTGGACGACTCTATTGTAGACGGCCCCGGCCTGCGCTTCACCGTGTTCACCCAGGGCTGCCCGCACCGGTGCCCTGGGTGCCACAACCCACAGACCCACGACTTTTCCGGCGGCAGGCTGGAAACGGTGGAACAGCTCTTCCGGCAGTTTTCTCAGAACCCCCTTCTGCGGGGAATCACCTTCTCCGGCGGCGAGCCCTTCTGCCAGCCGAAGCCTCTGGCGGCCCTGGCCAGGATGGTGCATGAAGCCGGGAAGGATGTGTTCTGCTACACCGGCTACACCTATGAAGAGCTGGCCGCCAGCCAGGATCCGGCGGTGCAGGAACTGCTGGCTCAGGTGGACGTGCTGGTGGACGGCCCCTTCCTGCAGGAGCAGCGGGACCTGACCCTGCTCTTCCGGGGAAGCGCCAACCAGCGGCTGATTCAGGTGCCGGAAACCAGAAGAACAGGAAGCCTGGTTCTGTGGAACCCCGGCTATGGAGCGTGAGCCGTTCCCGCGCCCGGCCCCTGCGGCAGTGCGGGAATTTTTGATGCAGAATATGGAAAAGGGAAGCCCCCCGCGGCAAGCAAAGCGGAGGGCTTCCCTTTTTTATAAAAGTATTTGCGTGTGTGCGCGAAATAGTGAAACATTCTTCCTCAGCCGCGCAGCAGGACAGCCGCCTTCTGCGCTCCGTTCTCCAGCAGGAGGGGCGATTCCTCCCGCTCACCTGTGGCAATCACAAGGGCGGGCTGGGACTCGGGCCGGGCCTGCTGGGGGGAAGAACCGGAGGATATGCCGGTAAACAGCAGCATAGCCCCCATGCCTGCCGCCAGGGCCAGGCCGCAAAGTATTCCGTAAATCGAGATTTCCCGTTTCAGCTGCTGCATAAATCCTTCCCCCTTTTTCTTCCCTGCATTATTTCTATTCGGCGGAAGCCCTCTTTATTTTGGGGTTCCTACTAATAAGACGAAAAAAACAGGGGAAATGTTTCACTGATTTGAAAAAAATTTTTATGATTTTTCCGAATCGCCCCCCTCGCTGACAGAGGGCGCGGCCGGGGCGGGCTGCGGGGCAGGCGCGGGCTGCACCGCCTGCCTTTCCTTCGGAACGGCGCTTTTCCATTCCTTCGGGTCCTCCTTCGGCCTTCTGGCCGCCATGGCAAGCTGGTAAGCCCGCATATCGTGCTTCATCAGGTACTGCAGATCCTTCCGGGGAACCTTGTCCCCGGCGCGTACCCGGGCGGCGATGGTGCTGCAGGTTTTCAGAATCTCCATGGCCTCTCTCATGCTTTCCAGAAGGCTGGCCTCTGGGGAATGCTGTGCGTTTTCCGCCGCCTGCCGCAGCTGCCGCAGCCGGTTCATGCTCTGCGCCAGGGCCGCGGCCTGCTGGGAGAGGTCTACGCGGTCCCCCTGGGCCTGCCCGGCGGGCGATGCCGCCCGCACGCCCCCCTGCCGCCAGGGAAGGCCGGCCCCAGGGCCGTTTGGAAATGTAATCCGCATGAACCAATCACCCCTTTTCCGCAAGGGAAGAGGCAGCGGCGGTTTCCTCCGCCAGGGCCGGGTGCTCCATGGCGGCGTAGGCGGCCTTTGCCCTGGCCCGGCGCACCTTTCTCTGCTCGGGGGTTTCCGTCCGTTCCTCCCGGGCCGGTTCCTCCCGCCCCGGCTGCTGGGGCCCTTCCGGCCGGGGGGCCTGCTGCTCCTGCTTTTGGCGCAGGGCTTCCGTTTCCTCCGCCTGGGTGGGCAGCCGGGCGTATTCCCCGCTTCGCACAAAGCGGCGGGTGCTCTCCGCCGTCTGATCCACCCGGCGCTTTTCTACCATAGCGATCTCCAGCTTCTTGGCCAGGGGGATGCGGGGGTTGTGCTCCACCGAGCGCACCACCATCAGGGAGCGGTTCACCCGGCCTGCCTGCAGCCGCCGCACCTCCTCCTGGGTTTTGCACCGGCGCAGGGCCTGCTCGTAGGCCTTCTGCTCCCTTTCCAGGGCGACAAGCTCCCGGTAAGCCTCCGGATCCTTGGCCTGCAGGTACTCCCTCTCCTTTTGGGTCAGCTTTCCGCCCGCTTCCAGCTTCTGGTGGATTTTCCGCAGAGCTTCGTCCCCGTGCTGCCCGCCGGGGGAGGGTTCCTGGGCCTGCAGGGGAGCTTCCAGCCATTCTTCCAGGGTTTTCCCCTTCGCGCTGTAGTTCCCCGTCTGCTGCTTCAGGTTCCACTGGGCCTGCAGCTTCCAGTTCTTCACATATCCGTTCAAATTCCCTATGCTGAAAAAATCCATACTGCCTCTTTCCTCCTTTGCTTCCGTCCCGGGCTGAGGAAGAGGGGGGCAGACGCGGCCGGAACGCCCTTTCCCCGCTTCCTCAGGCTCCCTTTACTGGTATTATCGGAAGAAACGGGGAAATCCATAAGGGCGAAAAGGGAGGCGGCGGAAAAAATCCCCCGCAGGGCCGGGAAAAGGCCCCGCGGGGGACGGAGAAACGGCTTGCGCGCCGTTTTTGGCGAATCAGTTGGGATCCGGCACTTCCTCGCCGCTGTTCAGCAGCTGCAGGTTTTGGGCGGCCAGGTCCACGGTGTCGCTGAGGGCCAGGCCCTTCAGGTCGCCGTTTTCCACAATGGCGTAGCGCCGGTCGGACACCTTGTAGAATTCAATGGTGTCAGAGCCCTCTTCGTCGAAGTAGGTGTAGGTGCAGGTGAGGTAGGGCTCGCCGGTGGGCATTTGGTCGTAGTCCTCGGCGGTGAGGATGGAGA
Source organism: Candidatus Caccousia avistercoris (assembly GCA_018715025.1). Lineage (GTDB taxonomy): Bacteria > Bacillota > Clostridia > Oscillospirales > Acutalibacteraceae > Caccousia > Caccousia avistercoris. The sequence continues at coordinate 4,815 of DVMK01000185.1, read as the reverse complement.
TGAAGGTGAGGTAGAAGTGCTTGAAGTTCTCCTCATAGTCCAGCTCCAGGCCGTCGGCGTTGGTGACGGTGTAAATGTACTCGGTGCTGTCCTCGGTGCTCTCTTCCTCGTCCACCTGGCGCTGCAGAGTGAATTTGTACTCCTGCCCGTCCAGGGTGAGGGTCATGGTTTCCACCGTCACAATGTTGGGCATCAGGTTCAGGGTGCTCTGCAGGTAGAAGGGATCCGCGTCGGCCCAGGCGGTGACCGTGTCGTTGGACACCAGCCACACCGCGTCAATGCCGCCGTACATCAGGTACCGGTTGCCGTCCCCGTCCACCGCAGAAACCGAGATGGTGTGCGTTTCCGGCTGGCCGTTGGCGGTGAATTCACACACCACGGCAGGCTCGGCCAGCCCGTACTCCTGCAGATCCTCCTCGGTGGGGTGGTATTTCACCAGGCTGTCTGCCGAAAGGCTGGTAAGGGCGGTGGCAATGTCAGAGGCCTTGGTAGAGTCGGCCGTGGCCTGCCGGGGCTCTGACAGCATGTAGCCCGTCCCCTCCTCGTAGTACATGGTAACCTCCTGCTCGAAGGCCGTGCCGGAAAGGTGAAGCTCGTTGATGATGGCGTACTCGGAGGAAACGCCCGCCATGGCGGCGTTGCTGGCCGCCTCGCTGTCGTCCTGGGCCACCTCCAGCTCATAGATGGCGGTGTCGGCCAGGTCGTTCACGCTGCCCAGGATGCCGTCGTCCAGGTAGGCCAGGTACACGTTGTCGGAATCCGACATCTTCACGTACCGGTTGCTGCCGCTCTCAATGCCAACCTGGTAAGAGACGGTGGTGCCGTCCTGGAAGGTGGCGGAGACGGTGGCGGCGGCGGGATCCAGGCCGAATTCCGACAGATCCTCCACCACGCCGATGTCCTTCTGGGCGTTCAGGGAGTAAGCGTCCCCGGCGATGCCCTCCACGGCGGAATCGTCCAGCGTGAGGCCGTCCAGCTCATCCACCGAGTACACCACCTGGGTGGTTTCCTCCGGCGCTTCGCTGCTGCCGGAGGCCACGGATTCTACCGTGGTTTCCGTTCTGGCGTGAATGGTGAAGCTGCCCTGCTCGTTGGTAATGGTGACAGAGGCCAAATCCTCCTCCGTTTTGTCAATGAGGGGGATGGTCTCCGCCGTGGAAGCGGCGGAGGAGGAAGCCGTGTCCTCCCCGCTGCCGCCCGTGAGGGTAAGGGCCGCCACCGCGCCGCCCAGGACTACCACGCAGCCCAGGGCCAGCGCCAGATATTTTGTATTTTTCTTCATTTACAGGTGCCTCCTCCGGAAGAACACGACGATACCCGAAACCAGGAAGGCAATGGGGATCAGGATGGTGAATACGCCAAGGCCAAGGAAGGTGATTTGGCCGTTGCTCATGACAATATCATAGGTGATCATCTGCTGGGCCGAGTTGAAAATGGCGCTGGTAGAGCCGGTGGTGCCCGTCAGGTACTTGGAAAGATCCGCCAGGTAGGTGCTGTTGCCGAAGGTGCTGGAAGCGGTGAAGGTGGAGTCGAACATGAAGGCGCTGCCGACGACCACCACGCTGGAGTTGCGGTAATCGTTGGTGTCGTGCTTAATCATCTTCACGCCGGCTGCGGCCAGGTTGCGGGTGCCGGTGTCGTCGGTGAGCTCCGTCTGGGTTTCCATGTCGTAAATATAGGCGGAGTCCGAGGTGGTGAGCAGCGGGTAGGTGGTGACGCTGTTGCGGCCCTCCCACAGAATTTCCACCGGGTTGCTCTGGGGCGTTACCACGTAGCCGTAGTCTGTCGTCTCGCCGCCCAGATCCAGCTCAGTGTCCACATTGGCGATGATCATGTCGGGGGACTGGATGTAGTTGCTCGGGTCGCCCTCCAGCACCTGGGAGGGGGTCACGTTCAGGCCCCATTCGTTCAGGTAGGAGTTCAGGGTGGGCAGCTCGCCCTGGGTGGGGTAGGCCACCACAATGAGGCTGCGGTCCTCTGCGGCAGAAGCGTCGTTCAGCCAGGTGTTCAGCTTTTCCACCTCGTCGCTGGTCAGGTCGGTAGAGGGCACGGCCAGCACGATCATCTGGGCGTCCTCGGGGATCTCCTCGGTGAGCAGGTTGAAGTCCACCGTGTCAAAGTTGTTTTCCGTCAGCAGATCCTTGTAGCTGGTGGTGTTGATCATCTCGCTGTGGCCGGTGTCGAAGGCCGCCACAGGCATGGTGTCCACGTTCACCGCGTTCACCGCCGTGGCCAGGGCGCCGTTTACGTCGGTGTACTGAATGACGTTGTAGTTCTGGTCGTAGCTTGTGGGGAACAGGTCGGAGGAGGTGACAATGCGGTACCGCTTGTCGGTGCGCACCAGCACGTCGCCGGAGCGCAGGTTGTCGCTGCTGTACTCTGCCAAAAAGCCCGGGTCGGTGTCAGGGTCTTTAAACTGGAGGGTGATGTTGGAGTTGCGCTCTGCCATACGGGAAGCGATGGAGATCACCGTCTGGTACTGGGTGCTGCTCTCGGCGCTCTCCTGGTCCATCATAATGTAGATCTCAGTGGGTTCGTCCACCGTGTCCACAATCTCGGCGGCCTCCTCAGAAAGGCTGTTCTCGCTGTTCTTCGTCATGTCCAGGTTGATGGAGGGGAAGCGGTCGCCCAAAATGCCCACCAGCACGTTCACCAGCACCACCACCACCAGGAACACGGCGGTGAGGGCCGTGGCCATGGTGCCGTGCTTGAACCTTTCGCTGGTCAGGTGCTGCTTCAGGGTCTTTTTCTCGCCCTTTTCCCTGCTTTTCTTTTTGTCTTTCTTTTCTTTTTCCTCGGCTGCCTTCTGCTCTGCCTGCTTGGCGGCGGCTTTTACCTCGTCGCTGATTTCAGGGGTGCTTTCCAGGCGCTCGTTCTTGTCGTTTTCGTGATTCATTGATTCCGTACCTCCCTTAGCTCCATCTTCTGCTTTCCAGCCTGCGGGCGGTGATAAAGTTGAACACCGCGATCACGCTGAGGAAAAAGACGACGCTTGAGATGTTGAAAATGCCGTTGGTGAAGGGGCTGTACCGGGACTGGAACGAGATCCAGGTGACAACCTGCTGGAACCATTCGCTCTGGATCAGGCTGCCCAGGGAATCTACCAGCATGAGGAAGATGCTGATGCCGATGGTGCCGATGAGGGCCACAATCTGGCTTTCTGTCAGGGACGACACAAAGATGCCGATGGCCAGAATGGCGGAGCCGTAAAGCAGCGAGGCCACAAAGTTGCCGAACACCAGGGCCCAGCTGGGCTCTGAAAACATGCCGATGACCACGGCGGGGATGAGGGTGATGGCCATGGTGATGAGGTAAATGCAGAAGGCGGCCAGGAATTTGCCCCACACAATGCCCGTCACGCTCACCGGCGCGGTAATAAGGGCCTGGTCGGTCTTGTTCTTCCGGTCTTCGCTCAGGCTGCGCATGGTAAGGGCGGGCAGGAACAGCATAAGCCAGGTGAACATGGCCCCGTACACCTGCCCCAGGTAGTAGGAAGAGCCAATCATAACAACCTGCCAGTAATAGGTGCCGAACAGGAACAGCACCACGCCCATGAACACGTATGCAATAGGGGAGTAAAAATAAGCTCGGAATTCACGCCGGAAAATTGCGTTCATTCTTCCTCCCCTCCTTCCTCTTCAGAATCTTCCGCCGGGGCGGGTTCCTCCGGCTGGGCGGCGGGGGCTTCTTCCTCCGCCTCCGCGGGCTTCTGGTACACGCTGGTGTCAAGCCCCTTGGGAATGTAAGAGTCGCTGGTCAGGCGCAGGAACACGTCCTCCAGAGAAAGGTCGCTGCTCTTCAGGGCCAGAATGGGCGTGCCCTTCCTGGCGCAGCAGGCGAACAGGTCGCGGCGCAGGTCTTTGCCGGGGGTGCCCTCAATGGAGTACTCGTACACGCCGGGCTCTTTCTCGCCGAAGCTCTGCAGCTCGGTCACGTTTTTAATAGAGCGCAGGTTTTCCAGCACGGCCCCCTCTGGCCCTTCAATGCGGGCGATGAGCCGGTGGTCGCTGGAAAGGTCGTGGCTCAGCCGGTCAGGGGTGCCGTCGGCCACAATGACGCCCTTGCTGATGACCAGAATCCGCTCGCAGACGGCCTGCACCTCGGGCAGAATGTGCGAGCTGAGCACCACGGTGTGGTTGCGGCCCAGGTTCTTAATCAGGTTTCGGATTTCGATGATCTGCTTCGGGTCCAGGCCCACGGTGGGCTCGTCCAGAATCAGCACCGGCGGGTTCCCCAGCAGGGCCTGGGCAATGCCCACGCGCTGCTTGTAGCCCTTCGACAGGTTGGCGATGAGCCGGTCGTATACCTCGTTGATTTTTACCAGGTTGCAGATTTCCTTGATGTGCTTTTCCCTGGGGATTTTTACCTTTTTCAGGTCGTACATGAAATTCAGGTATTCCTTTACCGTCATGTCCATGTACAGGGGCGGCATTTCCGGCAGGTAGCCGATGAGCTTTTTCACCTCGGACGGTTCCTCCAGAATGTTGTGCCCGTCCACCGTCACCTCGCCCTCGCTGGCCGAGAGGTAGCCGGTGATGATGTTCATGGTGGTGGACTTGCCTGCGCCGTTCGGCCCCAGGAAGCCCAGGATTGTGCCCTTTTCCACAGTAAAGCTTACATGGTTCAGCGCCACGTTGGAGCCATACCGCTTTGTGAGGTTTTTGACCTCAATCATCCTGATTCCTCCTATTCCATCCCGTTCCCGAAGGGGGCGTGCGTTTGGGGACCGGTACCGGGGATGGACAATTCAAAATGGTTTGTCATTTGTGGAAAGTTTGCTCCTTACGCACGGTTTCTATTTTAGCGAATTTTCCC
>DVMK01000184.1 GCA_018715025.1 Candidatus Caccousia avistercoris | reverse complement strand
TCACTGCCTGCGGGGCGGCTGGCAAGCCGGAGGAAAAGCCCGGCGCCTGCGGTACTGCCTGCGGCGCCGGCGACAAATAATTCTCCCTGCAGCAGGAGCCCAGCGGGCTTTTCCCGCCGGGCTCCCCCGTGAAAATCGATCCGGCGCTTCCGCCGGTTTCCCAATAAAGCGAGGTCTTACCGTATGAAGCAATATTTTTCTTTTCAGTGGCACATTACCGACGAATGCGATCAGCGCTGCAAGCACTGCTACATCTTTTCTGAAAACGCCTGCAAAAAGCTGGATTCCATGAATTGGGAGCAAATGCAGGAAACCTTCCGCAATTGTCTGGATTTCTGCAGCGCCTACCACCGCCTTCCTTATTTTTACATCACCGGCGGGGATCCCATCCTGCACCCGGATTTCTGGAGGCTGCTGGGGCTGCTGAAAGAGCACCGCATTCCCTTCACCATTTTAGGCAACCCCTTCCATCTGAACGACGAGGTCTGCCGCAGGCTGAAGGAGTACGGCTGTGAAAAATACCAGCTTTCCCTGGACGGCATGCGGGAAACCCATGACTGGTTCCGAAAGCCGGGCAGCTTCGACGTCACGCTGGAAAAAATCGGCTGCATCAACCGGGCGGGGATCCGCAGCGTGGTGATGACGACGGTTTCCGGCACGAACATTGACCAGGTGCCGGATATCATTGACGCTGTGGTGCAGGCCGGGGCGGATGTGTTTGCCTTTGCCCGCTACTGCCCCACCAGCGAGGAAAAGGATGTGGGTATCGCCCCGCAGCGCTACCGGCAGCTTTTGGCCGATTGCGACAAAAAATTCCGGGAATATGAGGCCGCAGGGTGCCGGACCTATTTCAATAAAAAGGATCATCTGTGGACTTTGTACGAGTATGAAACCGGCTCGTTCAAGATCCCGGAAACGGTGGAGGAGGGGATGATCTACGGGGGCTGCAACTGCGGCAACTGCCACCTGACCATTCTTCCAACCGGCGATGTTTACGCCTGCCGCCGGGTGCAGAACAGCCGGGTGGGGAACGTGTTTGAGGACCGGCTGGCAGATGTATGGATCGGCCAGATGGAGCAGTACCGGGATTACTCGAAATTTGAAAAATGCGCCAAATGCGAGCTGCTGGCATGGTGCCGCGGCTGCCCGGCCGTGGCCAGCGGGAAGGACAGAAATTTCTACGCCGCAGATCCCCAGTGCTGGAAGGAGGTGTCCGCATGATTCCCCCAACCATGAAGGCGGTTGTCCTCACAGGGCCCACGCGGGCGGAGCAGGTAGCGCTGGCCGAATGCCCGGTGCCGCAGGCGCGCCCCGGCTGGGTGCTGGTGAAGGTGAAGGCCTTCGGCATGAACCATTCCGAACAGATTCTCCGCCTCCATGAAATCCAGGCCGAATACATTCAAAAGCCTGTCATCCCCGGCATTGAATGCGTGGGTGAGATTGCGGATCCCTCTGACAGCCGTTTCCAGAAGGGGCAAAGGGTGGCCGCGATGATGGGCGGCATGGGGCGCAGCTTTCACGGCAGCTACGCCGAGTACGCGCTGCTCCCGGCACACCACGTGTTTTCCGTTTCTTCCAGCCTGCCTTGGGAGGAATTGGCCGCTGTGCCGGAAACCTACTTTACCGCCTGGGGTTCGCTGTTTGAAGGCCTGAACCTGAAGCCCGGCGACACGCTTTTGGTGCGGGGCGGCACCTGCGCTTTGGGCTATGCGGCAATCCAGCTGGCAAAAGCGCTGGGGTGTACGGTCGTTGCCACTTCCCATAAAGAAAGCAAATTGCCGCTTTTGCACGGCGCAGACAAGGCTGTGCTGGACACAGGCCGCCTGGAGGGGACGCTTTCGGGCGTGACAAAGGCCTTGGAATTGGTTGGCCCCAAAACCCTGTGCGACACCCTGCGCTGCGTGGAAAAGGGCGGGATTGTCTGCCACACGGGGATTCTTGGGGGAATGTTTACACTGAACGGCTTTGACCCCATTAAGGCTATTCCCAACGGCGTATATCTCACCGGGTTCCACAGTAACTGGCCGACCCAGAAGGCGGTTGACGATATATTCGCATTCCTTGTGGAGTACCGCCTCACGCCCTGCCTGGGCAGGTGCTTTGCCTTTTCCCACATCCGCGAAGCCTGCCTGGCCTTGGACAGCGGAACGGTGAACGGAAAAATTGTAGTGAAAATGCCGGAATAACACAGGCCCCGCCCGCTGTTCCCAAACAGGGCGGCCAACACAGGAAAGAAAGGGTGGAAAAGCAACATGAATGTACAGACCTGCCTGCAAAAGCTGCAGTATGTGGGGGTGCTGGCGTTTGCCACGGTGGATGGGCAGGGGAACCCCCAGGTGCGCAACATCAGCGCCATCCATTACGAGCCGGACGCGATTTATTTTTTTACCGCCCGGGGCAAGGATTTCTGCCGGGAACTGCTGGCCGACGGCCGCCTTCAAATCCTTGGGTACACCAAATACAAAGAGATGATCCGCCTGTCGGCCAAGGCGGCGCCTGTGCCGCAAAGCGAGCAGCAGCGGTGGATGGACGTTATCTTTGCCGAGCAGCCTTACCTTTCTAACGTGTACCCCGGCAGCAGCCGGGAAATCGGCATCGTCTTTGTTATCCGGCAGGCCCAGGTGGAATATTTTCACCTGGGGGAACGGCCCATCTTCCGGGAAAGCTATTCCTTCGGGGGCGGCCAGGTCAGCCGCAGGGGCTACCAGATCACAGAGGCCTGCATTGGCTGCGGCGCCTGCGCCGCCTGCTGCCCCCAGGGCTGCATTGTTTCAGGGCAGCCCTTTCAGATTCAGCAGGAACACTGCCTGCACTGCGGAAATTGCCAGGAAACCTGCCCGGTGCAGGCGGTGGAAAGGCTGGGAACCGAATAAGCCGAAGGAAAGGGCGCGGCGGGGGCGGCGCCCTTTCTGCCTGCCAGCCCAGGCCGGGGCTGGCAGGGGTTGCCAAAACAGGAAACGGGATTTATCAGTAAGAAAAGACAGGCGGAAACGAAAAAGCGGAGCGACTGGCGGCCTGGAAAGGAGTATGGAACATGACCCAGGAAGAACGGAGAGTATATTTGATTCAGGAGCTGCTGGCGGAAAAGCCCCAGTATGCCCATACAACGGTTCCCCGGAACGAGCAAAAGCAGAAGGATTTGCTGCGCAGCCTGATGAACGTGCGCCTGCCGGAACCAATCGGCGAAGATTTCCTTCGTGTGCAGGATGAGTACCTGCAGGCGGAGCGGGACCAGCGGGGCGTGGTGGACAGCGAACGCCTGCCCTCCGTCCCCGGGGATCCCCGCCTGGTTTTGTGGCAGGGAGATATTACAACCTTGAAGGCGGACGCAATTGTAAACGCCGCAAACAGCGCCCTGCTGGGCTGTTTCCACCCTCTCCATTCCTGCATCGACAACATCGTGCATTCCAGAAGCGGCGTCCAACTGCGGCTTCTCTGCTATGACATAATGCGCGGGCAGGGCCATGAGGAACCCACCGGGCAGGCCAAGATTACGCCTGCCTTCAATTTGCCCGGCAAATACATCCTGCACACCGTGGGGCCGGTTATCTATGGGCCGGTCAGCGAACAGGATTGTGAAGCCCTGGCCTCCTGTTACCGCTCCTGTTTGGAGCTGGCGGTGGAGAACAGCTGCCAAAGCATCGCCTTCTGCTGTATTTCCACCGGGGAATTTCACTTCCCCAACGAAAAGGCCGCTGAGATTGCGGTTCAGACGGTGACATCCTTTCTGAACACACACGAGCAGAGCATCCGGGTCATCTTCAATGTGTTCAAGGATGTGGATCTGCATATTTATCAAAAGCTTCTGGGGGGATCCAGATGGTAAGAACGGAAAGAAAAACAGAGAAAAAGATTACGGAGCTTCAAGAGGCGTTAAAGCAGGCAGATACTGTTTTTATCGGCGCGGGGGCGGGGCTTTCGGCCTCCGCAGGCTTTGCCTATGGCGGAGAACGGTTCCGCCGTTATTTTGCAGACTTTGAAGAAAAATATGGTTTTCACGATATGTACTCCGGGGGATTTTATCCCTTTCCCACCCAGGAGGAGCATTGGGCCTACTGGAGCCGGTTCATTTTCCTCAACCGCTGCTGCGACCCGCCCAGGCCGGTGTACCAAAACCTGCTGGAGCTGGTAAAGGACAAAGACTATTTTGTGCTCACTACTAATGTGGACCACTGCTTTCAAAAAGCCGGATTTGACAAGCATCGCCTGTTTTATACACAGGGGGACTACGGCCTGTGGCAGTGCTCCAAGCCCTGCCACGAAAAGACGTATGACAACCAAGACGTTGTTCGCCGGATGGTGGAGGTCCAGGGGTTTCAAATAGCAGACCAGGGGCTGGAATTGCCTGCAGGCAGCCCGCCCAGAATGTCTGTTCCCACCGCTCTGGTTCCCCATTGCCCGAAATGCGGCGCGCCCATGACCATGAACCTGCGGGCAGACAACACCTTTGTGCAGGACGAGGGCTGGTACACGGCGGCCCAGCGGTATGACGATTTCGTCCGGCGGCACAAAAACGTGCCTATCCTGTACCTGGAGCTAGGGGTAGGGCTGAACACCCCGGGCATCATCAAGTATAATTTTTGGCGGCAGGCATACCAGAATCCAAAAGCGGAGTACGCCTGTGTAAATTACGGGGAGGCCTACGCTCCCAAAGAGATTGGGGAGCGGTCAATCTGTATTGATGGGGATATTGGCGAGGTGTTAAAAAAATTAAAATAGAAAGCAATCGTGTCACTGGTGGTTAGAATAATGAATAGAAAGGATTGGATTTGACTATATTACCAGAGAAAAAC